>JAQWMV010000097.1 GCA_029246605.1 Pseudomonadales bacterium
CATCAGGGTTTCAACGGCATCAAGGCGCATATTAAAAAATGGCATATGGAAGGTTGCCTTGCCCTCGGTTTCCAGCATCATTCGCAGCCAGGTTTCTGCCGGGTGTTCTCCAACAGCAGCAGCCATATTGTCGAGATTGTCTTCCTTGTCCTTGGTATAGATCGGCCGATCACCATCACCCATCCAACGCAGTCGCCGCGCAAACTTTTTGGTCGTCGGATCGTTCTTGGCCGCATCAATCAATTCATTTCTAAACGCTTCGTCCTGAATAGCATCCCAGCGTTTCTCAGGTGGTATCGCCAATAGCTTTCCCCAGCTAGGGAACATAATGACGGTCTGTAGATTCGATACATTACCACCACGCCGCGGGACCGTCGTACCATATATCTCAGCGCCCTGATCCCGGTAACGCTCAATGATGTGGTGGGGATCATCGTAGTGATACATCTCTGTTTCAGTTGCACTAAAAAGCGTACGCACGTTGCCTTCAGTGGCAATCTGCCCGAGCATCTCTAAATCACCGGCGATGTCTTCCTCCTTATAGAAAGGCACCATCTGAAACATTCCATTGGCTGCACCGACTTCCTTGCCAATCGCAATCAATTCCTCGGCTACCGCATGGGTACCAGGAATAGAACGACCATCTGGCACCTGATGTTGGGGCAGGCGGTTAGTTGAAAAGCCAATCGCACCATCCCTGACTGATTGGCCAACCAGACTTGCTATCTGGGCAATTTCTTCTGCATTTGGGTTCTCATCAATGCCGCGGTCACCCATCACGTAGTATCGTGCAGCCGAATGGCCCACCATGCCGGTCAAATTGATCGCAGGTTGCATTTTCTCCACGGAATCGAGGTATTCACCATAGGTTTCCCAATCCCAGGGCAGTCCCGACAGGATTGCGTCGCGTGGAATATCTTCTACCCGTTCCATCATCGTCGCTAGAAACTCCCGATCTTCAGGCTTACAGGGCGCGAACGTCACGGCACAGTTACCCATAAGCGCCGTCGTCACACCGTGTTGTGAACTGGGTCGGAGGAAAGGATCCCAGCCTACCTGCGCATCTAAGTGTGTGTGTAAGTCGATAAATCCTGGTGAGACCACAGCACCATCGGCGTTGAGTTCCTGCTCTGCCTGTCCGTCGACTTTTCCAATCGCGGTGATCTTACCTTCGTCAATTAAAATGTCCCCCATATAGGGTTCACTACCGGTGCCATCTACAATCAAGCCGTTCTTTATGATGAGGTCATGTGACATGTTGTTCCTTAAATTTCACTGATTCAGTTAACGAAAGTCATCTTGATCGCCTGAAGTATCAGGGACAGGATCAAGACGAAGAATATGTCGGGGTGGAAATCCAGTAAGGATTCGAAATGCGATTCCTGCCGGATTCTCTTTTTGAACAAGATCGTATTCCTCACCCTCAATATCGACAGCAAGGTAATCATTTGTCTCGCCTTCTATGCCTACCCTCACTTTAGGGTTGTCCAACGTTCTAAAATACCACATCCGAGGCCAGTGATTCACCCTGACATACAGTTTATCGTTGGCGCTTAACGAACTCAGCACTCGATCGAAAGACTCATCATTTTCATTAGTCGTCGTCAGCACCAGCGTTCCGCCAAACTGCGGCTGGCTATATCCGAGAGTCGTCTCAAATATGACCACTATAAGCACGTAGGTGATCACAATGCCGATAACTATTCGTTGTAGAATTTTCGTCCATTACTCCGATATTATCGAGTGTAGTGTATGCCCAGTTGGTTATTTTGCAAAACCGCCGGTTTTACAAGGTGCGTCGACTAGACACAAGGGATCTGTCTATACTGCCCCATTGGCGCATCGTGTTGGCCAAAACCACGACAAAAAGGACTAGTGATATGCAGCGCTACAAAAGCAAAATCGATTGGTGGTTCTATTTAGCAGTAGTAGGTTCAACGGTCTTTCTGGCCCTGGTGATTCCACCCAAAGTGGCAGCTGAAACAATGTCGGTTCTTGGCACTATCCTTTCGGCCTTCGCGGTCGTGGGCTTTCCTGCCTGGTTGATTATCTCCACACACTATGACATCACAGAAGATGAATTAAGAATTCGTTCTGGTCCTTTTCGCTGGACGATCAAGCTATCTGATATCCAATCTGTAACGCCAACAAAATCGTTGATTTGATCACCGGCACTATCGACGGATCGATTGGAAATCTGCAATGAAGAAAACCGTAAGGTCCTTGTGTCACCCGTCGATAAAGAGGGATTTACTGCATCTGTCACAGGCTTGTAGCTAGCTCTGGCGTCTCGACCTGACCCAGCCCTTCCACTCGGCCCATTTCGAATACCAAACCAGAAAGGCAGCGACCACCACTGGCATCAGAACAATTCCCAGCATCTCACCCAGGCCAAAGTCGATACCGATACCAAGGGTATGCACCATGGTCACAAGGACACCTATAAGAGATACAATAAGTACATAGAATGCGACCAATTTCCTGAGTAACAACAAAAGAATACCGGCGGATCCACCGAAAACTCCGACCGCGAACCCCACGGTAGCCCACAGAGGTCGACCTTCGACGATAGCACGCTCAGAATCGCGGTATGCAGCGAGTATATCGGGATTCATCTGCATAAAAAAGTTTATTGCACCCATGATGTTCCAGATAAGGGCGATCGCGCCGATTACCCAAAAACTCCAATGGACCGGGTTATTCGATTCGTCTTCCACCAAGTTTCTCCTCTGGTTATGACAGCGCTTGGGTTACGTACACTGTTGGGTCAGGCAATTCTGCTTTGGCAAAGCCTTCTTTCCGGATAACACAACTGTCACAACGAGCACAGGCTCTTCCGTTAGTATCCAGACGATAACAGGAAACTGTTGATGCAAAGTCAACGCCCAATTCTGTGCCGACTTTGATGATTTCATCTTTGCTTAGATTAATAAGGGGTGTCTGAATGGTAATTGGTTTTTCCTCGAGTCCCGCACGGGTCGCAACGTTTGCCAAGTTCTGAAATGCCTCAATGAATTCTGGTCGACAATCCGGGTAGCCGGAATAGTCGACCGCGTTTACACCAATAAATATTTCGCTGGCACCCAGCACTTCCGCCCAACCCAGCGCATAGGACAAAAACACCGTATTACGGGCAGGAACATAGGTAACAGGTATTTCATTGTCATGGGCCTCATAGTCCGGCACCTCAATAGCATCGTCCGTTAGAGCGGAGCCACCAAAAGCACCTATATCGATGTTGGCAATTCGATGTTCTTTAGCACCAAGCGACGTCGCCAGCGTACTGGCATAACGCACTTCTGTATTATGGCTCTGCCCATACTCGAAACTCAGGCAATAACAGTCGTAGCCCTGATCAACAGCCATCGCGAGCGTCGTAGCAGAATCAAGACCGCCCGACAGTAACACGACAGCCCTAGACACCTGGCACATCCCCCCATAACAATTTGTGCAGCTGTATCTGCATTCTCACCCTAAGGCCATCCTTAAGAATCCACTCGGCCAGATCCCTCGCCGGCAGCTGTTCAAAGCTTGGGCTGAAGAGGACTTCCGATACTTTCTCGTTAAGCCTAAATTCCGCTATTTTGAACGTTGCCCAGTCGTAATCCTGTCGATCACAGATGACGAACTTCACCTGATCGTCTGCTTTCAAAATTCCAATATTGTCATAAAGATTTCGATGCATTTCTTTTGACGCTGGTGTCTTTAGGTCCATGACAATACAAACACGATCATCCACCTCTTTAATACCAAGAGCACCACTGGTTTCAAGCGAGACTTCATAGCCTGCGTCACACAATTTACTGAGGAGCAGCAGACACCCAGGTTGCGCAAGCGGTTCACCGCCGGTCACGGTCACGTGATGCGCCGAGAACTCGCTAACCTCTTGCAGAATGAATTCCAGGGTTTTTACTTCTCCACCCGTAAACGCATAGGCGGTGTCACAATACTGACATCTTAACGGGCAACCTGTGAGCCGCACAAAAGTGGTAGGAATGCCGACGGTACGTGATTCTCCCTGCAGGGAGTGAAAGATTTCGGTAATCCGAACGGTAGTGTTCATGGCAGATACGCGATCAGTTGTCGCAGCTTACCTTATCCCTAAGGTAGTTCTCCGCCAGGGTTGCCACGGATTTACCCTTATGGATATCGACTATCTGGCTTAACAGGTTAGTGGCTCGGTCGCAGTCTCCGAGCAAATGATAGACCTGACCCAGCTTGAATGCCGCATCTGGCACTTTTCTGTGCTCAGGGAAAAACTGAACGACCTGCTCGAGGGATTCTCGTGCGCTATCCAGGTCTGGTGCTGGTTTTGCCACAAACACCTGCCCGAGCCAGTAGTAAGCATTCGCAGCATAAACCCCATCGGGGTACTGGCTAATCACAGCCCGAAGCTGCGAAATCGCCATATCATATTGTTTGTTCTGGATGAGTTTGCGCGCGGTGTCATACAACACCTTCTCATCTTGCTGTGGAATCTCTGTAATTGGAGATTCAGATACTTCGCTCGATGGTAAAGTTGACGGTGTAAGGTTTCTGGTACTTAGATTCTGAAATCTATCATCCAGCTCAAGGTATCGATCTTCCGCAGTCGCCCTCATACGGGTTAACTGATGATTCAGCTCCTCCAGCATACCACGCAATTCCATGACTTCCTGTTGCAGGATCTGTAATTGATACTGACCTTCAAGCGTATCAACAGGGTTATCTTCTTCGATGGGCGCCCGAAAGACTTCAGTACGAGGGTTTGAAGATATCGACGCGTCAGCGGAGTAGGCTGATTCCTCGACTGTTATTGGACTCTGCGCAAACAAAAATGGTGTGTGGCCAAGCAAGACAAGGCCAAACACACCATTTAAAAACGGGCGGAAATTCTCCATCCGTTATATGACTAGCGGTAAACGATCTCGACGCGCCTGTTCTGAGACCAGGTGCTTTCGCTATGACCGCCAGAAATAGGTTTTTCTTCCCCGTAGCTGATGACTTCAAGCTGCGAAGAGGATACACCCTGCGCGACGAGATAGGCGCGAATCGCGTTAGCTCTACGCTCGCCAAGGGCGAGATTGTATTCACGGGTACCACGTTCGTCTGCATGACCTTCCAGACGGACTCTAAACATACGATCGGCAGCTAAGGCCCTGGCATGCTTGTTTAATTCTGTATGCCCGGCTCTTTTTACAATCGCCTGGTCAAAATCAAAATAGAAAACGCCCTGCAGCATCTCATAAGACATGTCTCCACCAGACCCGGTCGGTACGACCAGTCTTTCGCCCTTAACCATAGGCTTCGGTGGCGCTATCTTTTCCTTTGCCTGCGTCATGTCACCCGGTCCATCCACATCAGATACTATATCTGGATTAGTGTCTTCAGGTTCATTACTGGCACAACCGGCCAAAAGTAAGGACGCAAAACCCACTATCAACAAGACCCGCATTTTTGGTGTTCCCATGATCAACTCCTATCTGTGACGCGATTCCATTTAACGAATGAATTAAACCAAAATATGGCTACAAATTCACTGCAATTTCTTTACTTACCAAGGCTGATAACGCTATTTCACGTGCATTTACTGACGTCTATCACCTAAATCGACTAAATCTACTCTGATATTGCTGTAAAAACTTTTCGTTTTTTCGATGACCAGGCAGGTTCTCTTACATCGCCAACGCTGGACGGCAGATTGAACTTTATACCACCATCAATTGAAACAGCAGCCAAAATGCCCTGATCCCGAAACTGAGTCGCATAAATTAGCATACTTCCATTGGGCGCGATACTTGGCGATTCATCTAATGTGGTTTCTGTCAGCACCGAAAGCCGGCCGCGCCGCAAGTCCAGCAAGCTGATGTAAAAGTTGCCATCTCGACGATGCACCATGACCAGGCCACTCCCATCCGGTAGCAAACGGGCTCTGGCATTGTAATCACCCTCAAAGGTCAGGCGCTCTATCTTCAAATCTCGCAGGCGAATCTTGTAGATTTGGGGTTTACCACTACGCGAGGAGGTAAAGACGATGGATTCGCCATCTGCAGACCACGAAGGTTCCGTATCAATACCATAATGACGTGTAAGCTGTCGTAGTATTCGAGATTCAAGGTCATAGATCCAGACATCTGGATTTCCGGTCTTACTCAACACCAGTGCCAGCTTCTTACCGTCCGGTGAAAACGCTGGCGCACTGTTCAAACCGGCAAAACGGGATAGCTCTATACGCGAATGTGTGGATAAATCCTGGACATAAATGGATGGCTTACTGTCTCTTTCAAAAGACACGTAAGCGATTCTATTTCCATCCGGCGCCCAGGCGGGTGACAACACGGGCTCTTTAGTCTCAAGCACCGTGCTAACCCTGTGGCCATCTGCATCCGCAATGTTTAATCGATAAACGCGATTATCCAAAGGGCCTTGCGCAGTTACGTACATGATACGGGTCGAAAATGCGCCTTCGATGCCGGTCAGCTTTTCGAAGACCACATCACTCACATGATGTGCCAGGTCACGAATTTCCTCACGGTTGCCGACAATGCTCTCAGAGACTTCGATGGATTGTTTCGGGATATTATAAAGTTCGTAATGAACCCGCAGTGCCTCACCCTCGGGTCTGATATGGCCAATAAGCAGGTACTCGACTTTCAGTAGCTTCCAATCTCGATAAAAGACCTCTTTTGCAGATCTGGGCAAACTTAACATCTGCTCGACATCTGTAGTTTCAAAACGACCACTTAAACGAAGATCAGAATCGACAATTTCTGAAAGGTTTTCCGTTAACTGTCCCTTTCCCCGCCACTCAAAAGGAACAACTGCAACCTGAACACGTTTGTCCACGCCCTGGGTCACTTCGATGCGCAATTCCGCAAACGACAGCGTCGAAATAAAGGACAAGAAAATGATTAGACTGTACCGCATACATCACCACACTTTTGTTAGAGTCGAAGGTCCTCAGGTCGAAAGAGCACCGTAAATTCACGGAAGTTTCGTTCAAACTGTCTGGATTCCCGAGGCACAATAAAACGATCTGCCTTATTCACCGCTAATATCGCAGAGCGGTCAAAGGACTCGTTACCGCTTGATTCCTCAACGATGACGTCAACCACCTCACCGGTTGGCACCAAAAACACTCGCAACACAGCCTGCATACCGTTACGGGCACTAGGCGGCCTCGACCAGTTTTGCACAATGTCACGCTGAATCTGTGCCACGTAGGCACGTGCCTTTTCATCATCAGTAATCGCAAGTTGTCCTTCCTGATCCATATTCTCAGTTGAGTCCATCTGCAGCGCAATATGCTCAACCGCAGGGGTTGGTTCTTGCTGTTGTAACGCTTTCAACCGATCTAGCTCGTGTTGTTTTTCCACCACGGCTTTTCGTTTGCGCTCTGTTCGCCTTGCCCTTTCCTGTTCTCGCTCCTGCTCCGTTTTTATTCGAGCGCGCTCTCGTGATGCTGCTATTTCAGCTTTCTTGCGGGACTGCTCACGCTGCTTTTTCACCTGTTCACGGCGTTCTTTCGCAGTAAAAGGATTCTCGCTGACAACAGCAGCCTGAATATAGTAGGTTTTATCTAGCTGTTCTGTACTTAGCGGCTGTTCGTCCCAATTGACCAATAGCAACCCTACGACCCCGACATGCACCAGCGTTGCAAGCACAATCGCGATGAAATAGGTGACATTCTGACTCACGGGTTCGGGGGCTCAGTGATCAACCCGACACTCGTTGCCCCGGCACCCTGCAGTACATTCATTAAATTCACTATTACGCCATAATTCAGCGACTGATCACCTTCCACCAACACCTTGATGCCAGGGTTAGCGGTAAGAATTTTTGCCGAACGCTCGCCAATGAGTTCTAGCGCTACGGGCTCCTCTTCCTCACCTACATTCATATAGTAGGTACTATCAGATTTGACCGAGACCACTAGCATAGGTTCATTGTCATCGACTTCCAGCGGACCGGAAGCTGCATCCGGCAGATCCACCTTAATACCCTGGGTCATCAAGGGTGCTGTGACCATAAAAATGACAAGCAGTACCAACATAACATCAATGTATGGCACAACATTAATCTCTGACATGGGTCTTCTGCGTTTTGCTTTTGCCACTTTGCTAGCTCGGGGAGTCGTGAACGTTACGATTTAAAATACTGCTGAACTCTTCTGTAAATGCTTCAAACTGATTGACAATAATCTCAACCTGAGCGCTAAAACGGTTGTAGGCTATCACCGCGGGTATCGCTGCAAAAAGCCCAATAGCTGTCGCGACCAACGCTTCAGAAATCCCCGGGGCAACGACAGCGAGCGATGCCTGATTGACTGTGGCGAGACCACGAAAAGAATTCATAATGCCCCATACAGTGCCAAAGAGGCCGACATAAGGGCTGGTCGATCCTACCGTTGCCAAGAATGGTAAATGCGTCTCTAAACGCTCCTCTTCTCTGGACAGAGCAACTCGCATCGCGCGTTGGACATTCTCCATGACCCTATCGGGATCACTGCCCTCCTGTTTTGAACGGGTAAATTCTTTGAATCCGGAGGAGAAAATGTTCTCTATACCAATTGCCTCACCACGTTCTTCAATATCCACATAAATTTGACCAAGATCTCTTTCCCCAGACCAAAAATCTCGTTCAAACTGCGCTGCTTCACGTTTGACGGAGGACAATGAAAACCCACGCTGAAAGATCATAATCCAGGAGACCATAGACGCCAGGATCAATATCGCCATCACAATCTGTACGACCAGGCTGGCATTAAGAATAAGATCAAGTATCGATAGAGGTTCATTCACTGGTGGTGTTTCCTTCTTGCGTTAAGTCAAAGAGATCGCCAGTTGGTTCAGCTCGCGGTGTGAGACCAAAGTGCTCATAGGCGCTACTGGTCGCCACCCTGCCTCTTGGCGTGCGCATCATAAAGCCCTGCTGTATAAGAAAAGGTTCGTAGACTTCTTCTACGGTGTCCCTTTCCTCACCGATGGCAGCAGCAATACTATCTATACCAACAGGCCCACCATCGAATTTTTGCAATAATGCCAGCAGTACGCGTCTATCCATTGAGTCAAATCCTCTGGCATCCACTTTGAGCATATTGAGGGCGTCGTCCGCAACTGACGCTGTGACTTTCCCATCTGATCGAACTTCGGCAAAGTCCCGTACCCGTCGCAAAAGGCGATTCGCTATCCTTGGTGTCCCACGGGCGCGACGGGCAATTTCTTTGGCGTCATCAGCATCACAATCCACTGACAATAGTTTTGCAGACCGCATCAGTATAGTGGCGAGGTCATCTATTTCATAAAACTCAAGACGCTGCACAATACCAAAGCGGTCTCGTAAGGGTGACGTTAAAAGGCCTGTGCGCGTCGTCGCACCAACAAGCGTGAACGGCGCCAGATCCAATTTAATGGATCTCGCGGCTGGTCCCTCACCAATGGTGATATCAACCTGAAAGTCTTCCATCGCTGGATAGAGAATTTCCTCGACGGCCGGATTCAATCGATGAATTTCATCAATAAACAGCACGTCACCCTGCTCTACCTGAGTTAACAGAGCAATTAAGTCACCTTTCTTTTCGATCACCGGGCCAGAGGTCGACGTGATTTGGACGCCCATCTCTTCGGCGATGATATTGGCCATCGTCGTCTTGCCAAGCCCGGGCGGCCCCAGTATCAAACAATGATCAAGGCATTCCTCTCGCTTCAGCGCAGCTTCAATGGAAATTCCCATTTGCTCCGTCGCTTCTCGCTGGCCAACATACTCCGCGAAAGTTTTAGGCCTGATCGCCCAATCCTGTTTCGAATCAAGCGAACTTTTTGTACCGCTGAGTAGCCCGTCTTCCTCTATCATTTACTACTCCTGGAAACACCGAGTTTGCTACCTACCAGTCGCTTCAATGCCACTCTAATCAGTTCTTCGACACTTGTTTCATCAAGACCCACTAATGCCATAGCCGCTTCCTGAGGCTTGTATCCCATCCCAATCAAAGCCGACTCCGCATCAGACACCACATCCTGGTTAGAGACAGTTACCGGGATTACATCGTCTGCCAGCTGCCAGTCCGGTAATCTGTCCTGCATCTCAATGATCAAACGTTCTGCTTTTTTCTTCCCAATACCGGGCAAAGCTACTAGCGTCTTAACATCGTTATCGCGGATACAGCGAACAAAGGTATCCGAATCCACGCTCGACTGGATCGTTAGTGCCATGCGAGGGCCAACGCCATTGACCTTGATTAGCGAACGGAATAAATCACGTTCTTTTTCAGTATGAAAGCCAAAGAGCTGCTGAGCATCTTCTCTGACCACCAGATGAGTGTGCAGAATTATTCGATCAGCTGCCTCTCCCAACTGCTCAGAGGTGGTTAGCGGGATCTCCACCTCGTAGGCAAGACCGCCAACGTCAACCAGCACCTGGTCAAGACGTTTTTCAAGAATCACACCGGTTATCCTACCAATCACAATACCACCCTATTCCACCAGCCGACCACGCCGAAATGTGCGTCCATGCCCCTGAATCCGCGACAACGTAAATTGTGTATTGATATGGCACAGTGCTATTGCAAGCGCATCCGCTGCATCCTGCTGCGGGTCACTTGGCAAATTTAACAGGACCTTAACCATATGTTGAACCTGTGATTTAGTGGCAGCGCCAGTCCCGACTACGGCCTGTTTTACCTTGCGTGCTTCATATTCATAGATCGGCACGCCCTGATTCACCCCGGCAACTATGGCTACACCCCGCGCATGACCAAGCTTCAGGGCCGACTCTGCGCTTCTGGCCATAAATATTTTTTCGATAGCGAATTCGTCAGGTTCGTGCTCAGCAATAATTTCCGTGACACCGGAAAAGATTTCTTCGAGTTTTTGTGGGAGGGTCGCTTTATCGGCGGTTCGGATACAACCGCTTGTAACATATTCCTGGCGTGAACCTGCTGCGTTTATGACACCGTAGCCGGTCACCCTGGAACCTGGATCGATTCCTAGAATCAGCGTCATACTGACGTGAATTTGCCGAAGTTACTTAAGTAAATCGAGTTTAGCACGTTACCAGGCGGGAAGGTCCCTTAGTCTTCGCTCTGAGGGAAATTGGCATTTGTGTATACGTTAGTCACATCATCTGAATCTTCAAGCATATCCAGCAGCCGAATCACTTTCTCTGCAGTGGAAACATCAAGATCACTAAGATTCTGCGGCACCATGGATACCTGCGCGGAACTAGGTTCAAAACCTTTTTCGGCGAGCGCATCCTTCACGTTAAGAAAGTCTTCCGGCAGGGTAATAACTTCTATACTGCCATCATCTTCAACAATGACATCTTCAGCACCAACTTCAATTGCTACTTCCATCACCTGGTCTTCGTCAACCTCAGGTTCGAAATTGATCAATCCGCGCTTGTCAAAAAGATAGGCAACACTACCATCTGTCCCCAGATTACCACCCGCCTTGGTGAAAGCATGCCGGACATCGGACACTGTCCTGTTGCGATTGTCTGTCATGGTTTCCACATAGACAGCGACACCACCGGGCCCATAGCCTTCATAGGTGAGTTCAACGAGATCAGCACCATCTTTACCGCCCGCACCTCGGGTAATAGCCCGCTCCATGGTGTCCTTTGGCATCTGAGAGGCCTTGGCCTTTTCGACGACGGTTCGCAGACCGGGATTGTCTTCGATATTCCCGCCACCATCCCTGGCAGCAACCGTTAATTCCCTGATGATCTTGGTAAAAACTTTCGAGCGTTTTGCATCCTGACCTGCTTTGCGATGCTTAATATTACTCCATTTGGAATGTCCGGCCATGGCTACTCCTGCTCTGACTTAACGATAGCGATGCCCAGTTCATGTAACTGATCAGGATCGACACTCCCCGGAGCATCCGTCAATAAACAAGTCGCTGTTTGCGTTTTCGGGAAGGCAATGACATCTCGAATGGAGGTAGATCCCGTCAGCAACATGATGAGCCGGTCAAGACCAATGGCGATACCGCCATGGGGTGGCGCACCATACTTCAACGCATCCAAAAGGAAACCAAACTTCATAGCAGCTTCATTGTCTGAGAGTTTGAGCGTACGAAACACAGCTTTTTGCACGTCTGCCTGATGAATACGAATAGAACCACCACCTACTTCATACCCGTTAATCACTATGTCGTAGGCCCGCGAAAGCGTTGCACCAGGATTCGCTTCCATATCGGCTATGTCACCCAGCGGGGCCGTGAATGGATGATGCAGAGAAGTCCAACCACCGTCACCGGTTTCACCAAACATTGGGAAATCAGTCACCCAACAGGCTGCCCAGCCGCGCTCGTATAGGTCGAGATCTTCTGCCAGTCTGGCACGCAATGCGCCAAGCGCATCGTTCACAATATTCTGTTTATCAGCGCCGAAAAAGATAATGTCATTATCCTCTGCACCGACCCGGTCCAAGATCGCCAGTACCGCATCATCCGGTAAGAATTTCAGAATGGGAGACTGTAACCCAGACACACCCACACTAAGATCATTAACCCGAATATAGGCAAGACCTCTGGCGCCATAGATACTCACAAATTTTGTGTAGTCATCAATATTCTTGCGAGACAGACGATCACCGCGGGACAATTTCAGCGCGGCAACCCGAGAGGCATCATCGTTGGCCGGGCCACTGAATACCTTAAACTCTACGTCACGCAACAAATCCGCTATATCGATTAGCGGTAGCTCAAAACGCATATCTGGGCGATCAGTACCATATTTCTGCATTGCATCGTGATAGGTAATCCGCGGCAGATCACCGAGATCCACATTAATATTTTCCTGGAAGAGCTGTCTAAACATCTCTTCAGTGAGCGACATGATTTCATCTTCACCCTGGAAACTGGTTTCAATATCAATCTGAGTAAATTCTGCTTGACGGTCAGCCCGTAGATCCTCGTCGCGAAAACATCTAGCGATCTGATAGTAACGATCAAATCCAGACATCATGAGCAGCTGTTTAAAAAGCTGTGGTGACTGTGGCAGCGCGAAAAAATTGCCGGGTTGCGTCCGTGAAGGGACCAGGTAATCGCGCGCTCCCTCGGGGGTTGCCCGAGTCAGTATAGGTGTTTCCAAGTCTACAAAATCGCGGGTATCCAGGAACTGGCGAACCTGATGCGTAACCCGGCTGCGCAGACGTAGCTTTTTCTGCATCTCGGGACGCCTTAAATCCACATAACGATAGCGTAATCTAACGTCCTCACCAGCTGATGAAAATTCGTCTAATTGAAATGGCGGTGTATCCGCTGCATTGAGTACGGTGAGCTGAAGCCCTAAAACCTCGACTTCTCCAGTTGGCATCTTGGGATTGATCGCGGCTTCATCGCGCGCTCGAACCGTTCCTGTGATTTGTAGCACATATTCGTTACGCACCTGATCCGCGAGAGCAAAACTCTCTTCTGTATCAGGGTCAAATATCACCTGAATAATGCCTTCGTGGTCGCGTACATCGAGAAAAATTACACCACCATGATCACGCCGGCGATGGACCCAACCATAAAGAGACACTTCCTGACCGATATCCGTATCTCTTAGAAGACCACAATAGTGGCTACGCATACTTGTATCCTATTTTGAAACTCATAATCGACTCATACGAGGGCAGCTGATAATCAGCCAGATTGATGTTAATTCGACGACGCGGCGCCTGAAGAACTGGAATCACTCTTACTGGTGCTGTCTGACTTGCTCGAAGAGCTGCCGGAGGAGCTGTCTGAGGAGCTGTTCGAGGAGCTGTTCGAGGAGCTGTCTGAAGCACCGGGAGCGCCAATAATATTTTTCTTTTTACCTGTTTTGAAATCCGTTTCGTACCAGCCATCACCTTTCAACCGAAAGGCCGCAGCTGAAACCAGTTTACTTAGCTTCGGCTCATGACAGACAGGACAATCGCGCAGGGGTTCATCGCTGATCTTTCGCAGCTTTTCAAATTTGTGACCACAGGTATCACATTGAAATTCATAAATTGGCATGGCTACCCCAGCAATAGACCAGAGGGCGCGAATTATACAGCAATCACCCGCTCGCGCGAACTACTCTGCGAACAAGGTAAAAAATACCTCGATCCGGTTGCTCCTATTAAGGCAATCATATATAAATGCACCCTAAATCAGGGGCATAAGGCTTCTTTTTTTTGGGCTAAAAATTAACGAACTATCTATAACAACAAGGAAAAACGGCATGGCAAAAAGTAAATCCGCAATCAAGGATAAATTCACAAAGAATCAGATCCTTGGAGAAATTTCAGACAATACTGATCTATCTAAGAAGCAAGTCAGGGCTGTCTTGGATGAGCTTTATGGTCTGATTGAACGACACGTCAAAAAAGGCGGTGCTGGAGAATTCACTTTGCCAGGACTGTTGAAAATCAAGACTGTCAAAAAGCCTGCCAGTAAAGCCAGACAAGGGGTTCCTAATCCTTTTCGCCCAGGCGAACTGATGGACATTGCCGCAAAACCAGCCAGCACAAAAATTAAAGTGCTCCCGTTGAAAGGGCTAAAAGAGTTCGCCTAGTCCAAGGTCGGTTCTACTAAAAGGCCGCCTATGCGGCCTTTTTTTCACCCTCCCTTGCTTCTCTTACGGATTATCCCGATGATAACGACCCATAACATGACTAGGATCACATGAAAGCGTCCAGCTATAACATCACCACACTCAAAGAAATCCCTGCAGATGCTGAAATTGTCAGCCATCAACTATTAATCAGGGCTGGTTTCATCAGAAAGGTCGCCTCAGGCATATATAACTGGCTACCCATTGGCCTCAGAGTTCTACAGAAAATTGAGAGCATCATTCGAGAAGAAATGAATGCAGCCGGGGCCCTCGAGGTACTCATGCCCGTCGTTCAACCTTCAGAGTTATGGGTGGAATCAGGTCGTTGGCACCAATATGACGAAGGGATGCTGCTCAAGTTCAACGACAGACACCAGAGAGATTTCTGCCTCGGCCCAACCCATGAAGAAGTGATGACAGACCTTGCCAAGGGTGAGCTAAAAAGCCACAAACAACTTCCCATTAATTACTATCAGATCCAGACCAAATTTCGGGACGAAACAAGACCGCGCTTTGGCGTATTACGGGCTCGTGAATTCATTATGAAGGACGCCTATTCTTTCCATATAGACGATGAAAGCCTGGCTGAAACCTACGAGAAAATGCATCACACCTATAGTCAGATCCTCACGCGGATGCATCTTAATTTCCGTGCCGTGCTGGCGGACACTGGCAGCATTGGTGGTAGTGCATCAATGGAGTTTCACGTCCTTGCCGATTCAGGTGAAGACAAAATCGCCTTCAGTTCTGAAAGTGACTTCGCTGCAAATGTCGAGATGGCCGAGGCACTTGCGCCACAGCCAGATACCGCCGCTTTACAATCAATCGAAGAAGTCGAGACACCAAAGGTCCACACTATTGAAGACGTTTCAGCATTTTTTGACGTCAGCGCCAGTCATACGATCAAGACGCTGATCGTAAAGGGTACAGAAACACCACTGGTAGCACTTGCCATACGGGGTGATCATCAGCTGAACCCTCTTAAAACCGAAAAAATGCCTGAGGTCCTGGCACCTTTAACAATGGCTACAGACGATGAAATAAAAGCTGCCTGCGGTTGTCTTCCTGGCTCTATAGGCGTGGTTGGTCTTGCTATGCCAATACTGGCGGACCGAAGCGCTGCTGCCATGAGAAATTTTATCTGTGGCGCCAACAAAGATGGTTTCCATCTTAAGAACGCCAACTGGGATCGAGATGCTTCACACAGTGCCGAATACGATCTTCGCGACGTCATAGAGGGTGACCCCAGTCCAGATGGGATAGGTCAGATTCAGTTTAAGCGCGGCATCGAAGTGGGTCATATATTTCAGCTTGGTCAAAAATACTCAAACGCCATGAATGCAAGTGTGCTTGATGACAATGGTGAGGCAATCATCATGAGTATGGGCTGCTATGGCATGGGTGTGACACGACTGGTAGCAGCAATTGTCGAACAGAACCACGACGATCAGGGTATCAAGTGGCCAACTGTTATCGCACCATTTCATGTCATCATTATTCCTATCAACTCACACAAATCTGAACAAGTGAGCACCGCTTCTGAAGATATTTACGGCAAGCTTCAGGCAAACAGTATAGAGGTGCTCCTCGACGACCGTAATGGGCATCGACCTGGTGTAAAATTCGCTGACTCTGAACTGCTCGGTATTCCCTACAGAATAGTAGTCGGTGATCGAGGGCTAGAGAAAGGTGTTGTGGAATTTACGCAAAGAAACACCGGAGACACTGCTGACATTGCGACCGATGATATCGTCGATCTGGTGACAAAGAGGGTTCGTTCGGAAATTTAATCCAGGCCAAGCGCTGCCAAGAGTGTTTCCCGAGTCTGTGGCCCGACAAGTATATCATGCACCTTTCCACCGGGCGAAATAACTATTGTTGTAGGTAAGACCACGGGGCGATCAACGTTGAAGTGTTCGTAAGGATCTTCAGCGTAGACTGGGAATTCGATACCCATTTTTTCAATGTGCTCTTCATTGGTTGCACGATCGACAGACTCAAAGTTGACACCCAACACCACGACTACATCTTCAAAGTCGTTGGCAATACCATTGAATTCCGAGATTTCTTTTATACACGGGCCACACCAGGTTGCCCAATAGTTTATTAGCAGCCACTTCTCTTCCATATTTGCATAAGAATAACCACGCCCATTCACATCATAAAAATTCGGCTTCTGGCACGCAGAAAGCAGTACCAAGATGGTCATTATCAAGAGTTTCATGTGGCCTCCAGAAGGGCTGCCACACTCAATGACATCTCCTGTTTATTATGACCGGCAGCACGCTTCAATAGTTCTGAAAGCTGCATTTCCCAGGCGTTGTCACCTAGAACGTCTGTCGGTAGCGGCCATGGCAGCGCTCGATAGAGATCCCAAAGGACGACTTCACGTAGATCCTTACAAAGCACCAGGCCACCTCCCTCTACGACTCTTATCAGGTCCATCGCGAGCAGTCGGGACCTATACTCATTCCATTCTTGTAACTCGATCTTGTCCGCGAGGTCGAAAACATCCTTCTCATTGACCGACAATCCTTTTATCTGAGCCTCCCTGAATAAGGCAAGGATATGGAGGACCTGCACCAGCGGCTCACCTCTAGCCTGGTCACTGTGCCTCGGGCAAACCGTCAATGCCTTAACAAATTCAGCCCCCAGCAACACAATGATCCAACACAGATAGATCCAGAGCAGCAGTAAAGGAACCGCGGCAAAAGTGCCGTAGATAACTGCAAAATCGGTATTTGCAACCAGAACGCCGAACAAAAATTTTGCCATCTCGAACGCCACCGCGGCGCAGCAACCCCCTATGACGGCATGGCCGAACGGTATCCTACAGTTGGGCACCGCGACGTAGATCAAAGTAAAAAATGCCGCGCCAAGCAACATCGGTAGAAAGAGTAAAAAGCCACTGGATGTGGTGACATCACTAATAAGAGGCATTGAAAAGACGTAAGTTGAAATCGCTAGCGCACAGCCCCCGAGCAGCGGACCTAGGGTCAACACCGCCCAATACATCAACAATCGTTGGAACCCGGGCCGGGGTTCTTTCACTCGCCAGATCTCATTGAGTGTTTTCTCGATCGTTACCAGCATCAGCAGCGCGGTTACGGCCAGTAATGCCAAACTTGGCAGAGATAGTTGTCGAGCCTGGTCGGAAAAACTACGCAGATACTCCTGGACGACTGAGATATTCTCGGGGACGATGTTGTTAAAGAGGAATTCTTCGACCGCATGACCCAGACCTGCGAATGCCTCAAACATTGAGAATATGGTATAGGTCAGCGTGAGTAGTGGGACGATGGCAAAGAGTGTTTGATAGGTCAGTGCAACGGCAATACTGGGACAATGATCCTCGGAAAACTGCTCCCACAGGAAAGTAACAAATTTGGCCAAAGTTGCACTACCCCTGTTACGGAGATGTCCGTTGATCAGTGAATAATTTTCTGGCGTGGCTCGTACCGTGACCCGAGGTCAACTTCGGTTTGCTCACCATGTTCATCCTGAGTACCACGCACTTCGTAACGCCGCGTAGCAACCTCACCATCCAGGACCTGGGGTAAGTTTTTGACGAACTCATCCATATGTTCAGTTTCCATATGATCCTGTAGCGCCTCGACTGAGTCCCATTCCTGGAATAGCATCAATGTATTCGGATCAGATAGGCCCACGTAAAACTCATAGGTAATACAGCCGAATTCAGCGCGACTGGCGATTGCCATACAACGCATCAACTCTAACGCATCATCTCTGACATCGGGTTTTACCGGGAACATACCGTGAACAATAATCATCAATAACTGCCAGAGCTCATCTTTTTCTCAAGTATACAGTCTTTTAGTTGCGTGCAAACACCACAAACTTCAATTCAGATGATCGGTCAGCTTCAGGCTTCCCTGTCACGATGTAATGCGAAAGGAGACCAGGTCCAATTGACAGGCATGGCTTCCAATTGATTGACATTGATATGAGCGGGTAAGATGTTTTCGATTTAACGGCGCCGGCGTCGACGACGTTTCATTGCTTCCAATTGTGCTTTGGTTGGCTGCGAACGCAGCAGTTTGCGATAGGTATCACTATTCTTAGAGATACGCTTGTGACTCACGTAAAAATCTACGGCCTTCTGCCATGCACCTTTGAGCCCGTGCAAATTAATAGACACCGTTGTATTAACAATCTTGTCTGCCTTTGCTGACATAATACCAATCTGAAACACAGGTGTTCGGGTGCCGCTTTTTTCCGTTTTCATACGGAATAGAATTCCCCGCACTTTGCCAGACTTGTCAAATAAAGCAGTTTTTGCTGCTTCCGCCTTGGCTTTCCTCTGCTTTCTTTGTAAAACCGCGTCTCTGCTCTCGGCAGCACTCTTAATCTTGGCTCTTGGCTCACCACGTAGCCTCTTGCCATCTTTCTTAAGAGAAAAGTATTCCTGGTAAGTCTTACCACCAATTTGTCGTCTTACGCGAAACCCATGGAAGCGGGTAGTATCAAGCAGCTCTACGCTCATCTGTCATTACCTGTTAAAAATTAGCCCTGCACTATCCATGACCTTACCACTCTCCCTGTTTGTCATGGCCCGAAAGTAAAAGAAATTCTACCTGATTGCACGCAAAATAGTTGGATAATTCGAGTTTAATTTTATTTACCTCTCGCCTGACATACAGCTCGCAAACAACCACAAGAAATGCTCTAAAGTGCTTGATTTTATAGGCTTTAGTGAATATACCAACCCTTTGCAATATCGTTAGTCTGCAACTGTTGACACAATACCAGCACTCACTAACGAATCAATTTCGTCGGAACCAAAGCCAGCTTCCTGTAATACCAATGTTGTATCTTCTCCAGCAATTCGCGCACCCCTGGGTGACGTTGCCTCAGTCCGACTAAATCTCGGTGCGGGCGCTGGCTGAACCACGCCATTCACTTCAATAAAGCTACCCCTGGCTTTGCTATGCGGATGCTGTATTGCCTCTGTCATGTTGAGCACCGGCGAAAAACAAACATCACTGCCTTCCATGATAGAGCACCACTCATCCCTGGTTTTGGTTTTAAATACCTCAGTGATGCGTGCTTTGTATTCCGGCCAACGCGACTGGTCCATCTGCGAGGAAAACTCATCGCTATCAAGGCCCGCTTTTTGGAGCAATAAAGCATAGAACTGCGGTTCGATAGATCCGATTGAAATATATTTGCCATCATTGGTTTCGTAGGTGTCATAGAAGTGAGCCCCTGAATCAAGCATGTTGCTGCCGCGTTGATCGGAAAAGTATGCCGTACCCTGCATCGAAAAAAACATTGCCATCAAAGTCGCGGCGCCATCAACCATAGCTGCGTCTACGACCTGGCCCTTTCCAGATTGCCTGGCTTCCAACAGCGCACAAACAAGACCAAACGCTAGGAACATACCCCCACCCCCAAAGTCACCGACCAGGTTCAGTGGTGG
>JAQWMV010000111.1 GCA_029246605.1 Pseudomonadales bacterium
CCAGCGACAAGGATACGGGCAGACGCTCAAGAACCAGGTCTGCAACGGGAACGTCTTGATAGTAGCTGTCACCAAAGTCGAAAGAGAAGTAGTCCCGCATCATGAGAAGAAAACGAATATGTGCAGGCTTGTCGAAGCCAAACTGTCGTTCGAGTTCAGCGATGAGTTCTGGGTCTATCCCTCCTGTGGAGTCAAAGCTGCTCTCACCAGGAACGGTATTGCTTACAGCGCTACCGCCGCCGATTGACGCGGTGGCAGAAACACCTTCCCCCATCATGCGGGAGATCGCCTGGTCAACGGGGCCACCTGGTGCTGCCTGGATGATCACGAAATTAACCAACAGAATACCGACCAACGTCGGCAATATCAGTAGCAGTCGCCGAAAGATGTAAGACGAAACGATACCCATCAGCAGGTTGGAAACTGTGTTCATTGTTTATTCAACTTAGCCAGGCCAGTTTTGATCCGTGCGTCCTTGTACTCATCGAACCACCATAGTTGTGGAAATCCGGTCCAGTTTATATGTTCCTTACCGATGGGCGGATGTCCGAAGCGATCCCAGTATAATAGATGGCGCCCGACGGGATGGCCATCAGGGATGAGATAGAAGTTCCAGAGTAGGGTGCGGTCAAGGGCGCGCCCCGCGGTGTTCATTGCTTCTTCGGTTCGCGATTCAGCAATCTTCTCTACCAGAATGTCGACTACTGGATTTTTTATTCCTGCGTAGTTCAACATATTCTTAGTGTCAGCGTACTGTGATGTGAATTGCTGGCGCATTCGATAAGGAAACGGAATGAGATAGGTATAAAACTTACGGATGGTCGCGTCGTAATCGTATGAGCGCAGACGGTTGACCATCAGATTGTTTTCGACTTTGCGAATGACTGCATGAATACCTAACCGTTTGAGATTCTCGACAAACGGCGTCAGGCTGCGCTCGTAAAGGTTGAGCGAGACCACAAAATCTATGGTCAGCGGCTCGCCCGTTTTTTCGTTCACACGAACAAAATCTCTGATGACCCATCCTGCTTCACACAGCAATTCATGAGCTCGCAGTAGAGTGTCGCGATTACGTCCCGAAGACTCGTTTTTTGGTAGATCCACCGGGTCAGTAAAAACGCGGGCTGGCAGTTGGTCACGATAGGGTTCGAGTAACGCCAGCTCAGCATTTGAGGGCAGTCCTTTGGCCTGTAGTCCTGACCGCATAAAGTAAGAGTTATTGCGGGCCAGTCCACCGTGATAATAGACGCGGTTCGCCCATTCAAAATTGTATGCCAGGGTGACGGCCTCCCGGACCCTGATGTCTTCGAATATTTCACGACGCTGATTCAAAACGATACCGTAGTGCATGCCATAGGACACGCCCATCTCATAGGTCTCCCTCAGGAAAAGTCCGGCACGGGAAGCGTCGAAGTCGTAGGCAGTGTGAAAAAATGTTTCATCCTGTTCTCGATAGAAGTCAAAGAGGTCTGCACGCAATGCCTGGAGCATGACGCTCTTGTCAAAGTAGTAGTTGGACTCAATGCGATCAAAGTTATACATGCCACGCGTAAAATTGAGATCCCTGGCCCAGTAATCTTTGACGCGCTCGAAAGACACCTTATGCCCCGGGTCGACCTCGACTATTTTATAGGGGCCGCTGCCAAGTGGTGGCTCAAGGGTGGTGGCGTCAAACTTCCTGTCTTTCCAGTAGTGCTTTGGTAATGGTGTGAACACGGCTGTTTGGATGATTAGGTGGCCACTTTTCTCGCTGGTTGGCGTGAAGTGAAGCTTGAAGGACCAGGGTCCGGTTTGTTCGAGGCGTTCGACATCGCGGAATGCAGCACGCCAGGTCATCGATGCCTTGGTCTTATACATATCGAAAGTCCACAGCACGTCTGCCATGGTGATGGGTTCACCATCGTGCCAGTACGCGTTCTGTCGTAGGGTATATTCAACCCAACTGTAATCGTCGGCGACCTCGACAGTCTCGCAGAGTCGACAATAATAGGCCCCTAGTTCATCTTCTGAGCCCTTCATGAGGGGGTCGTAGATAATTGCACCAAGGCGTGGCTCAACATTAACTGCCAGCGTACCCTTGTCGACGAAGGCATGTAGATTATTGAAGGTCAGCACTTCTGCGAGTCTGACGGTTCCGCCCTTCGGCGCGTCAGGGTTGGCGAAACCGAAATGAGTGATATCTTTATCGTATTTGAGTTTGCCGAAGTAGGCGAAGCCGTGTTTCGGTTCGCTGGCGAGCGATGAGCTGCAGACCAGCAAAGACAGACAGATGCGGAGGTAAATTGACATGCCGCAGATGATAACGAATTTTGAGGTGAAAACGAGTTTTTTGTCGATGTAAAATGTGACGGGTCAGTTATGGTTTAGCAGGCTTAAAAAGAGGGTATGAATATGGGGATAGTAAACATTGCTAAACTTATCGTTTTGACCTGTTTAGTCAGTTCGGTCTATGGCCAAAAAGATAAGAAGTCGGGTGCGACACCAGCCGATATGAGCATGGTAAAACTTGTTGGCGCTACTGCACACAAACCCATCAATGAGATGAGTGGTCTTGTCAAAAGCCGCACATATCCCGATGTATATTGGGTCAATAATGATAGTGGTGATATCCCGCGAATTTTTGCCGTCAATAAGAATGGCAACGTCATTATGCCGGAGTACATAAAGAAAGACTTTTATGCGGATATAAAGGAAGAAGGTAAGAAACCATTCGCTGGTATAGAGATTCTGCTTGCCGCCAACCAGGATTGGGAGGACATCGCGGTCGATGATGATCTTATCTATATTGCTGATCTGGGCAATAATGCCAATGCACGCAGAGATATGGGCGTGTATATGCTTTATGAACCGAACCCAAGGGCGACTCTCTCGTCGCGTGTACTGCAATACATACCAAT
>JAQWMV010000160.1 GCA_029246605.1 Pseudomonadales bacterium
GGTGTCGTACATATGCCAGCTCCAATCATCATCTGGATCATCACTGGCTATGGCGCAGGTAATACCACCCTGAGCCGAAACCGTGTGAGAGCGCGTTGGAAAAACCTTCGAAAGAACAGCAGTCTTATTACCGGATTCAGCAAGTTGCAATGCTGCACGCATACCGGAACCACCACCACCGACGATGATGGCATCGAATTCAAGGACTGGAATATTACTCATGATTGTCCCCAGAGAATCTTAATACCCAAAACCAAATAGGTCAGTAATATCAATATACAGCTAATTTGATAAACGAAACGCAATCGATCCGCCACACCACCCATGGTATGTGGACGAAGATAATCTGAACCAATGGTCCAAACGCCCACCCAGGCATGCGCACAGGTAGCTATCAGAGCCAACAAAGTAAAGACCTGCATCCAGGTGCTGGAAAATAGCTCCTTCCACGCGGTATATGTCACCTCGCCGGTCAAGAGCACCCAACCGACTAATACAACACTGTAAACCGCCAGCACAACTGCGGTAACGCGCTGAATAAGCCAATCTGAAACACCGCTTCTACTAAGACTTGTAACCTGGGTAGCCATCTATAATTCCTTTACGCGTTTCACGACTGAATCACCCATAAGGCAGCCAGCAGGATAAGAACAGCAGAAAACAAAAACACAATCTTGGCAGCAAAGGTCCCGCCTTCCAATGATTCTCCTACACCAAGATCCAGCAGTAGATGTTTTATACCGGCGACAAAGTGAAACACCAGCGCAGCCAGCAGGGCAATCGTGATGATCATCCCGATCGGCGACGACGTCATGAATGACTTCAAGTGATTAAAGCTCTCCTCCGAGGCGAGCGACATCTGCAATGCATAGAGTATCAGTGCAATACCGACGAAAAGCCCGACACCAGCGACACGGTGGCTGATTGATGCTAAAGCAGTAATAGGCCAGTGAAACACAAGCAGATCGAAAATACCCACGTTGATGGGTCGTTTATTATTTTTCACGGATTCTTCTCAAAGGATACTAGTTGAATTTTTGCACAGCTTGTAAGCAGCTGCAAACCTTTACAAGCGGAATGGGTTTTGCTTACATGTACCGTTCTCTTGGAGCCAACTACATGACAGAAAAAGTACACATTACCATCGACGGCAGAACCCTCGACTTACCGGTATTAGAGTCGACCGAAGGTCTGAACGTGGTAGACGTTAGAGGACTGATAGCCGAAGGTATCTTCACCTATGATCCAGGCTTTTTGTCTACCGCCGCCTGTGACTCTAAAGTTACTTATATTGACGGCGACGCAGGAATCCTCTTGTATCGTGGTTATCCTATCGATCAGCTCGCTGCGAATTCCAATCACCTCGAAGTTAGCTACCTACTGTTGAACGGCGAGTTGCCGAACGAACAGGAACTTGCAGAATTCGAACAGGAAATCACCAATCGCATGCCTGTCGACAAACATTTTCAACATATCTTTGACGGTTTTACGAAAGACTCACACCCAATGTCGATGATCTGCGCCGCTGTCTCCGGACTCGCATCGCTGTATCACGAAGGCTTTGATATATACAACGCAGAGCACCGTCGTGACGCCGCTCTGAATTTGATTGCAAAAATCCCAACTCTCGCTGCAATGACCTATAAGAAATCTCAGGGTGAGGAATTTGTAGATCCAGACCCCTCTCTTAACTATGCAGAAAATTTCCTCCACATGTGCTTTGGCACCAAAGGAGAAGCACCCAACGTCAGCCCTACGATCGCGGCAGCCATGGATCGCATCTTTATTCTGCATGCCGATCATGAACAGAACGCCTCAACATCAACAGTGCGCCTGGCTGGTTCAACTGAAGCTAATCCATATGCGGCGATTGCAGCCGGCATCGCAGCATTATGGGGCCCGTCTCATGGCGGCGCTAACGAAGCCGTACTCGACATGCTAAGCGAAATCGGTGACGAATCCGAGATCGAAAACTACGTTGGAAAAGCCAAAGACAAGAACGACCCCTTTAGACTGATGGGCTTCGGTCATCGCGTTTATAAGAACTTCGATCCTCGAGCAACGGTTATGCAAGACAGTTGTCACGCAGTACTCGATGAACTCGGGGTTGAGGATCCGTTACTAAAGGTTGCGCAAAAGCTAGAGAAAATTGCCCGAGAACAGGAATATTTCATTGAGCGGAAGCTCTATCCGAACGTCGATTTCTACTCAGGAATCACCTTTAAAGCGATTGGTATTCCGGTCAGTATGTTTACCGTGCTTTTCACTCTGGGTCGGATGCCAGGATGGATCACTCACTGGGACGAAATGCTTTCAGAGCCCTTCAAAATTGGCCGTCCTAGGCAACTGTACCTTGGGCCACACGCAAGAGATTACACAGACATCAAACAACGTTAAGGCTTTACATGAGTATTACTGCAGTAATTGAAACAAGCAAAGGCACCATCAACATATCATTTTTCCCTGAGCAGGCCCCGGTTACCGTGGCCAACTTTGTAAACCTGGCCAATAGAAAATATTACGATGGACTAAACTTTCATCGTGTAATCGGACAATTCATGATCCAGGGTGGCTGCCCAGAAGGTACTGGTACAGGCGGCCCCGGCTATCGTTTCGAAGATGAATTCGATGCCTCACTACGTCATGACCAGCCCGGAAAGTTATCCATGGCGAATGCCGGACCTGGAACAAATGGCAGCCAGTTTTTTATAACCCACGTTCCAACCCCCCATCTGGACGGCGCTCACACCATTTTCGGTGCAGTGGCAAGCCAGGCTGATCAAGACGTAGTCAATAGCATCAGCCAGGGAGATCAAATAGTCAGCATCGTGATCTCAGGTGATGCTGATGATTTGTTAGCGAGTCAGGCTGACAGAATCGCAGAATGGAATACAGCGCTGGGCGACAGCTAACAACACACCTATTACAACTGGTATGGTTTACCCTGCTGATAAAGATTCAGACGGGACGCATATCGTTGCGGTCCCATCTAAATTATTTCATTGACTGTGGCAATTGCAGCATCGAATTCACCCGTTCTAGCATAGGCTGCGGCCAGCGAGTCCAGATTTGTTGGCGTTCGTTCTTCTTCTACTGCACTTTGGGCCAATTGTAACGCTAACGCACCATTACAAACCCGTTGAATTGGACAAGTCGCGAGAAGCCAAGCCAACCTATTAGTTGCCTGCATCACGCCCTGATCCGAGGCGAGCTGATACCACTCACCAGCTTCAATATAATCCTCTGCCACGCCTTCACCGCGACGGTAGAGATAACCCAGTGCATTCTGAGCTTTACCATGACCCTGCATTGCCACCCTGTAATACTCATCAGCAGCACGCTTAGCTGAGACGGCAACTCCCCTGCCTTTCTCATACGCCAGACCCAGATAATAATGTGCGCTAATGACACTAGCCTCGGCTCCTTTGTTAATCCAGGTCAGACCAACCTCATAGTCCTTGTTCACGCCGAGGCCCTGCATATAGAGCTCACCCAAAGGAACGTATGCCATGACATATCCTTCAGCAGCAGTCATTTCATAGAGAGAAAAAGCCTTACTGAAGTCGCGCTTAACAGCAAGACCTTCTTTGACCAGCATCGCAAGATTGGTTTGGCGCGCAGCATAGCCAGTCGCGGCTGCCCTCCGATACCATACGGCAGCAGCTTGATAGTCAGCATCAACATGCTGCGACATGATTCCCAGATGATTGATAATTAGCTGATGATCGGGATCGAGTTCAATAGCCTGCAACAAATATTTTTTACCCTGCGGATACATTTTTAAGCGACTGTAGGCGACACCCCGATTGGAATAAGCAATAACTTCAGCATCACCTTCCAGCTCACCTCTTTCAATGACGGTTGTCAGAATACTGACAACCTCGTCATAACGCCCCTCGGTCGCTGCTGCCTGGGCATCCATAAACTCGACTGCCAACAAACTTCCTGGGAACAGAATCACGAGGACCACTAACAACGTTGCTGGGGAGAACCACACAGGCATAAATCTCAACACAAAACACCTAGACATCAGAATGGAAACAAAGATGCCAGAATAGCCATTCGGTTTGCAGGGCAATCCCGAACAAAATGCTATAATAGTT
>JAQWMV010000175.1 GCA_029246605.1 Pseudomonadales bacterium
ATTGTGCTTGCCGTGATGGAAGCCATGGCGTTCGTTGAGTCTGACATGGATCGCTTGATCGATACCGCACTAAAATATATTCCAACCGATTGTATTATTGCCGCGTTAATTGCCGATGTGCGTAAATGGCACGCCGCGGAATCTGACTGGCGGGCAACTCGGGAAACGCTGGCGGGTACTTATGGCTATGACAAATTTGGCGGCAACTGCCATATGGTGCCGAACCATGCATTGATTATTCATTCGCTACTGCACGGGGAAGATGATTTCTCCGAAACCATGAAGATCATCAATACCTGCGGTTGGGATACGGACTGTAATTCTGGCAACGTGGGTTGTCTGATGGGTATCAAGAATGGTTTGAACGGCATTGATACAGGCGTAGATAAAGGGTTTGACTGGCGGGGTCCTGTGGCTGATCGCATCTATCTGCCTACCGCAGAGGGCGGCAGAGGTATATCCGACTGCGCCCGCGAGGCCGTACAGATTGCGAGCATTGGACTAAAGGCAGCTGGCGAAGCGCCACTGGCACCCAAAACCGGGGCGCAGTTTCATTTTGACTTCCCGGGAGCGGTACAGGGTTTTCAAATCTCCGAAGAAGAAGGTGAGCTGGTCAATGTTTTGGGTCACAGCCTGGCCGGGGAGCGTAGCCTTGCGGTCACGACTAAAGGTAGTGCTCATTGTGGCAGTCCCGTTTTTGCACCTGATAAAGAAACGGCGACGTATTTTGAAACCAGAGGTTATGCACTGATGACCTCCCCTCGAGTGCATTCTGGTCAAACCCTACGGGCAAACGTTTCCGGTGACAGTGGGGTGACGGCAAGTCTGTATCTCAAGGCATTTGGCACTGATGATGCTGAAGAAACATTCTATGGCGAAGCTGTAGCGCTGGGTGAGAACACCGCATTATCTCTGGTTGTTCCTGTCGCCGCGAATCCGGTTTTTGAAGTCGGTGTGAAGTTTGAAGGCGCCGGCACAAGCTATATTGACTGGCTTACCTGGGAGGGTACGCCCGATGTTGTGTTAACCAAACCGGCCCATGACGGCACTATGTGGCAATCTGCATGGATAAACGCAGTCGATTCGATCAAATCCTGGAGCAAGGACAATATGTTTCGGCTGGTCAACAACGAAGGTGTGGGCATTGTTTCGCAGGGGTCAAGGGAATGGCAGGACTATGTGGTAACCGCAGATGTCACGCCGCATCTTGCCATACGAGCGGGAATTCTCGCGCGGATGCAGGGTCTAAAACGGTATTATGCGCTGGTGCTTAGCCGGGGCAACAAAATACAGCTGGTGGAAGCACTGCATGACGACACCGTTTTGGCGGAGGCCGAGTTTGACTGGTCATTCGGGGAGACCTATGAAATGTCGCTGCAGGTTTCTGGCAATCAACTGGCCGGTAGTGTTAACGGCACTAAAGTACTTGAGGCGACGAGCGATACCTTCGCAGATGGCGCCATCGGGTTGCTTATTGAAGAAGGTAGAACGGAGACGAAGGCGGTTCGTATTCAATCCGTGGCTTGATTTCCATCTAAATTCGTAGGAGGGCCGTATGTCGAAATATACGTTAAGTATTAATGGTGAGTCCCGGGAGGTAGAGGCCGAACCCGATATGCCCTTGCTTTGGGTACTAAGAGACAGGTTGGGACTGGTCGGTGCGAAGTACGGTTGTGGCAAAGGTCTTTGCGGTGCCTGTACCGTACACCTCGACGGTAATCCGGTACGTTCCTGTACGCTGCGAGTGGCCGATGTGGGTGATGCTGCAGTGATCAGTATCGAGGGGCTCGCGACCGGGAACGGTTTGCATCCACTGCAGGAGGCATGGATAGAGCATGACGTTGCACAATGCGGCTATTGTCAGACGGGGCAGATAATGTCCGCTGCCGCGCTACTCGCCAATAACCCGACACCCAATGATGACGATATCGATGCGGCCATGGCGGGTAACTATTGTCGTTGTGGCACCTATATTCGTATCCGCGCGGCCATCCATTCGGCGGCAAAAAATACCCAGTCTTCTGTAGGACAGCCCGGTCGAAGTGTGGTGTCACACTGGGTGCCGGCGCAAACTATGGAGGAGCGTTCATGAAAACTAACCTCTTTGACGAAGTGAAGCTTGGGCTTCAACAACAAAGCATCAGCCGCCGCGGCTTTTTGAAGTTAAGCGGTATAACCGGAGGGGGCTTCGTGCTTGCTGCGACGCTGCCATCGTTTGCTGATGAACTGGGAACGTTAGTGGGTTCCGCTGAACTCAACACGTTCGTGCAGCTGTCATCTGATGGGACGATCACCATCTACTCTGCACGACCTGATATGGGGCAGGGTGTCAAGACTTCGTTACCCATGATTGTCGCCGAGGAGATGGGCGCAAAATGGGACGACGTCTTCGTATTACAGTCTGAGGTCGGTGAGGAATATGGTGGCCAGTGGGTAGGAGGATCAAACTCAATTGCTGCCAGCTTCAACATGATGCGCCAAATGGGTGCCTCTGCCCGCGAAATGCTGATTGGTGCAGCGGCGGAAACTTTGGAATTGCCGCGGGAGGAATTTTCAACCAATAACAGCGAGGTCATTCACGAGTCTGGTCGCAGATTCACTTTTGGGCAGCTGGCATCGTTAGCCATCAAACAACCGCTACCAGACGAAGACTCGCTGACGTTTAAAGATGCTGAGGACTATACTATTATTGGAACCTCGGTTTCCGGTGTCGATAATCTCGTTATCACGACGGGTCTTGCCATGTTTGGTATCGACACCGAGGTTCCCGATATGCTCTATGGGGCATATCACAAATGTCCGGCTATCGGTGGCAGTGTGGTCAGTGCCAATTTAGCGGAAATTAAAGCATTGCCCGGGGTCAAAGATGCCTTCGTGATTGAGGGTAATGGACGGGTTGATCAACTGATGCCTGGTATAGGCATTATTGGCGACAGCACCTGGGCAGTATTCAATGCCAAACAGAAACTTAAAGTTAACTGGGATGAATCTAATGCGTCGAAGGACAGTTGGCGCGACCTGGTTAAGACTGCGAGCGGTCTGAAAGACAAGCGCGGCCGAAATATGGTGGTCAATAAAGGTAGTGTTGATGCTCAGTTTGACAAAAAGTCCAACAAAGTCGTCGAGGGGTTTTACACCTATCCATTTGTTGCGCATTTCTGCATGGAGCCTATGAACTGCACGGCATCTTACGTTGCTGGTAAAGCGGGTGAAAAAGACAGCATCGAGATCTGGGTACCCACACAAAACCCGGCTTCTGTTGGACCAACCGTTGCGGGGTTATACGGTTTAGAGAACGACCGTATAGAAGTGCATGTCACTCGATTGGGCGGCGGTTTTGGCAGGCGTTTTTCTAACGAATTCGTCTGTGAATCGGTGGAACTATCAAAACGCGTCAAACGGCCAGTTAAGCTAACGTGGACCCGTGAGGATGATATCCGGCACGACTATTATCGCGTTGGCGGATTCCAGGCGCTGAAAGGTGCGATTAATAAAAAAGGCAAACTGGTTGCCTGGGACCAGCACTTCATTGGTATGCGAAAGGACGGCAGGGCCGTCTCTGGCTCCCGTTTTAGCCGCAATGAATTTCCACTGCCGAATCTTATTAATGCACGTGGTACATCGACGATGCTCGACATCGCTACCCCCTGTGGACCCTGGCGTGCACCGGGTGCTAATACCCATGCGTTTGTGGTGCAAAGTTTTATCCATGAGCTCGCACACCTGGCGGGTCGGGATCATCTGGAATTTCTGTTGGAGGTGATGGGTAAACGCCAATGGCTGAACCCGGGGAATATTCGATCACTAAACACCGGTCGTGCAATAGACGTGACGACGTTAGCGGCGAAACAGGCCGGGTGGGGTAAAAAGTTACCGGCGGGCCGCGGCCTGGGCCTTGCTTTTCACTTCAGTCATGCGGCACACATAGCGGAAGTCGCCGAGGTATCGGTTGATAAGAACAAAAAACTAACCGTGCATAGAGTCACCGTCGCTGTAGACGTTGGTCCGATTATCAATCGCAGCGGTGCATTATCTCAGGTGAAAGGCTCGATCATTGATGGATTAAGTACCATGGTAGGACAAGAGATTACGATGGAAGCAGGACGAATTGAGCAGTCTAACCTGCACGATTATCCCGTGCTGCGTATTCCCGCTGCACCGGAAGTCGATGTGCACTTTATTGAGAGTGATAACCCACCAACAGGCTTAGGGGAGCCGGGCTTGCCGCCATTGGCCCCAGCGGTGGGTAATGCGATTTTTGCTGCAACAGGGCATCGCGTACGCACCATGCCGTTGTCTAAAGAAGGCTATTCAGTGTGATGAGATTGCAGTTGTGGTTGGTGCTAATGGCGGTGGTGGGATCGGTTTTTGCAGGAACGCTGGACGGTGTTGAAGGTCAACACGCCATAGCGATGCATGGTTCGGTCAAATACCCCCCGGGATTCAAGAATTTTGACTATGTAAATCCAGATGCACCGAAAGGTGGCAGTCTGCTAATGCACCACATTGGCACCTTCGATTCCTTCAATAGTTTCATTGTAAAAGGCAATCCATCATCTGATGTGGAGCTCATTTACAACGCCCTGGCGACACAATCCGCTGATGAGGCATTCACCCAGTACGGGGAACTCGCAGAAGAAATCTATATGCCGGAAGATCGCTCCTGGGTCGCCTTTAAACTTCGCGCTGATGCTCGTTGGCATGATGGTAAACCCATTACAGTCGAAGATGTGATCTGGACCTTTAATACCCTGGTCAAGGAAGGCCTGCCCTTCTTTCGGTTTTACTACGGCAATATCGCCGAGGTCATCAAAGGCGGTGACGACATTGTTCGCTTTAACTTCAAGCCAGGAGAAAATCAGGAGCTGCCGCTGATCATCGGGCAGTTGGTGGTTCTGCCAAAACATTACTGGTCGACCCGCGATTTTTCTAAGACCACGCTCGAACCCCCGCTGGGTTCTGGCCCCTATCGGATCAAGACTTTCGAGCCTGGACGATCGCTTATTCTGGAGCGGGTCGATGACTACTGGGGCAAGAATATTGCCGTGCATAAGGGTTACTACAATTTTGATGAGATTCGTTTTGACTACTACCGCGATGGAGATATTGCACTAGAGGCATTCAAGGCAGGGGAATATGACCTTCGACAGGAATCATCTGCTAAGAATTGGGCCACAGCCTATGAAATTTCAGCGGTCAAGGAAGGCCTGATCGTTAAACGGCCCTTTGAGCATAATCGCACGGCAGGGATGCAGGGATTTGTATTCAATTCAAGGCGTGCAATTTTCAAAGACGTTAGAGTGCGTAAGGCGCTTGCCTATGCCTTCGATTTTGAATGGTCTAACCAGAACCTGTTCTATAACCAGTATGTCCGTTCGCGCAGCTATTTTGATAACTCTGAACTTGCCGCAACGGGACTTCCGGGCCCAGATGAACTCAAGTTTCTGGAGCCTCTGAAAGCGCAGTTGCCAGCAGAAGTATTCACAACAGCCTACGAACCACCAGCGGGTGGTGGTCCAAGAGCGCTGCGTAGGAACCTGCGTGTCGCCGGACAACTCCTCGAGGAAGCGGGTTGGAGTATTAAAGAGGGTAAGAGAGTTCATCGCGATAGCGGTCAGCAGTTGTTGTTCGAAGTAATGCTGGTTAGCCCGAGTTGGGAGCGTATCGTGCTGCCCTATGGTCGGAATCTTGAAAAACTGGGCGTTGATCTTACTGTACGCACAGTTGACACATCCCAGTACCGTCAACGACTCGACAGTTATGATTTCGACATGATTGTGATGACTTTTCCGCAGTCCCAATCACCTGGAAATGAGCAACGTGCAATGTGGGGATCGGACGGTGCACTACTGGAAGGCGGTAGAAATTATATTGGTATCAGAGATCCGGCGATCGATGTCTTGATCGAGCATGTTATTGAAGCGAAAGATCGTCCTGCATTGATTGCAGCGACTCGCGCTACGGACCGTGCATTACAATGGGGCCACTGGGTCATTCCGCACTGGCATGTAGCTATGACCGAGTGGTGTACTGGAACAAATTCAGTCAGCCTGAGATCACTCCAGCACGGGGATTCAGTTTCGGTGCCTGGTGGGTAGATCAGGATAGAGCCGCTGCCCTTCGAGGTAAGCTGGAGTCTGAAGGGGCGGGCAAGAACCGCTAACCCATGCTTAACTATATCCTGCGGCGACTATTACTGATCATTCCGACTCTATTCGGTGTCATGGTCATTAACTTTATCGTTATACAGTTTGTTCCGGGTGGACCGGTAGAGCAGATGATTGCTCAGCTGACTGGTGATGTTGTGTCAGCAACAGCCCGTATTGGTGGTGCAGAAAGTACGGAGACTGCGACCACAACGCAGAGCCTAAAAGGCTCCGGCAGTGGTTCGTCGCGCTACCGGGGAGCCCAGGGGTTGCCCCCGGGTTTGATTCTGGAAATCGAACAGCAGTTCGGTCTGGACAAACCAGCTCATGAACGCTTTCTGCTGATGATGAGCAACTACATTCGTTTCGACTTTGGCGACAGCTATTTTCAGGACCGTTCCGTCGCACAACTTATTGGCGATAAAATGCCCGTATCGATCTCTCTCGGCTTCTGGACGACATTGCTGGTTTACCTTATCTCGATTCCGCTCGGCGTCGCCAAGGCTGTCCGAGACGGCTCCCGCTTCGATGTCTGGACCTCTGGTGTGGTGGTATTTGGTAGTGCCATACCCAGTTTTTTGTTTGCCATCCTACTGATTATTCTGTTTGCAGGGGGCCGTTACGTTGACTGGTTTCCCATGCGCGGACTGGTATCGAACGGCTGGGATGGCATGCCCTGGTATGACCAGATCGCAGACTACTTCTGGCATCTGGCCTTGCCGCTACTCAGTATGGTTATCGGTGGCTTTGCCGGCTTGACCATGTTGACGAAGAATTCCTTTATCGAGGAGATCAATAAGCAATATGTGGTGACTGCACGTGCTAAAGGTGTGACAGAGCGCCGTTTGCTCTATGGGCATGTCTTTCGAAATGCCATGTTGATTGTCATTGCCGGATTCCCCTCGGCTTTTATCGGTATTCTATTTACCGGTGCGTTATTGACCGAAGTGATTTTCTCGTTGGATGGCTTGGGGTTACTTGGATTTGAGGCCGCACTGACCCGTGATTATCCGGTCATGTTTGGCACGCTCTTTATATTTACGCTGCTCGGTCTAGTCATGGGGATTATCGGTGATGTTATGTATCACCTGGTGGATCCTCGCATTGATTTCGAGACCCGGGAAACCTGATGAGTACGGATTCCTGGCTGGGTATAGGCATCACCCCGATCACGCGACGTCGGATTGAGAACTTTAAGTTGAATCGGCGGGGCTTCTGGTCTCTATGGATTTTTCTGGTGCTGTTTTCGGTAAGCATGATTGCCGAGTTGATTGCCAATGACAGACCGCTGGTGATCGTTTTTGATGGCGATTTCTATTGGTCGACCTTTGTGGGTTACCCGGAAACGACATTCGGTGGGGAGTTCGAAACAGATGCAGACTATCGCGATGAGTTTGTCGCTGAACTCATTGAGGAAAAAGGCTGGATGCTTTGGCCGCCGGTTCGGTTCAGCCACGATACGATAAATTATAATCTGCCCGTCCCTGCACCTGCTCCTCCGAGTAATGAAAATTGGTTGGGTACCGACGACCAGGGTAGGGATGTTTTGGCACGACTGATTTATGGCTTTCGGATTTCTGTGCTGTTTGGTTTAGCCTTGACCATACTCAGTGCTGTCGTTGGGATTTCGGTGGGCGCGGTTCAGGGTTTCTATGGCGGACTTGTCGACTTGATAGGGCAGCGCTTCATTGAAATATGGGTCGGCATGCCCATTCTCTATCTGCTCATTATCGTTGCTAGCGTAATCACCCCCAATTTTTGGTGGCTGCTAGGTCTTATGTTGTTGTTCTCTTGGATGGGATTTGTCGGCGTTGTTCGTGCAGAGTTTTTACGCGCCCGAAATCTTGATTTTGTGCGTGCCGCACGAGCCCTGGGTACGCCTGACCGAACACTGATCTTGCGCCATGTATTGCCTAATGCCATGGTCGCCACGCTGACCTTTATGCCATTTACCTTGTCTGGGTCCATCACGACCCTTACAGCGCTGGACTTCCTTGGCTTTGGATTGCCGCCCGGGTCACCGTCCCTGGGAGAGCTATTAAATCAAGGTAAGGCGAATATGCAGGCCCCTTGGCTCGGAATATCCGGCTTCGTCGTTATTGCAGCGATGTTAAGCCTGTTGGTATTTATCGGTGAGGCCGTGAGAGATGCATTCGACCCGCGCAAGGTGTTCCGGGAATAGCGCAATAACAGGTTTCGGACCAGCTAAATGACGCTCGTCAAAACAAAAACGATGAGTTGTGTCTACGACATGGGATAATGATCCTTTGTTAACCAAAGAACCAATCCATGCGACGCATCGCTGTCATTACAACCTCAAGGGCAGATTACGGTCACCTTTATTGGCCGCTCAAAGAAATCGAAGCACATCCTGAGTTGTCGTTAGAGCTTATTGTGATTGGGGCCCATCTATCGCCGACATTTGGTCGGACGGTAGAGGAGATCAAGTCAGATGGTTTTGAGATATCGGCCTTGGTGGATTGTCTGGATGCCGAGGACAGTGATCTGGGTATGGCGCGAACCATTGCCAATGCAACTGGTCAGCTGAGTGAAGTGCTGGCGGAACATCGTCCCGATATCCTGCTGTTAATTGCTGATCGTTATGAAATGCTGGCGCCAGCATCGGTTGCGCTGGCGCTGCGGATTCCCATCGCTCATATAGAAGGTGGTGATATCAGCGAGGGAGCGGTTGATGATGCTGTACGCAATGCGCTGACTAAGATGTCTCACCTGCATCTCACGCCTACTGAGGATGCCAGACGACGAGTATTGGCGATGGGTGAGGAAGCCTGGCGGGTGACTTGCGCAGGTGCGCCATCACTGGATCATTTACAGCGCAGCGAATTACCCGACCGCTCGCGGTTAGAACAGACATTGGGACAGCCGTTATCGGACCGAGTCTGTGTTGTCGCCTACCATCCCGTTACGCTTCAGGATGATACAACCTCAGAGATGAACGCCGTATTTGCTGCGCTGGTATCCTGGAACGATCAAATTGTGTTTTGTTTCCCTAATGCCGATGCCGGTAGTTCAACGCTGGTTGAGCGCACGGCGCTATTTTGTCAGGAACATGAACAGGCAAAACTGTACGTCAATCTAGATCATCTTTCATACTGGGCCTTGTTGCGTGAAGCAACATTGATGGTCGGCAACTCATCCAGCGGCATTATGGAAACCCCCAGTCTCGGATTACCCACCGTCGATATTGGTGCGCGTCAGCACGGTCGAACTCGTGCGGCAAATATCATTCATGCTGAACCAGATGCATTGGCCATCGCTCGAGCAATGACAAGGGTAGTGTCTGCAGAGTTTCTGTCCTCTATTGATGGTCTGCAGAATCCCTATGGAGATGGACACGCCAGTGAACGCATCATCAAGGTGCTAGTAGACGCACCGAATCGACAGACCTTGTTGCGAAAGGAGGCGTTGCCACTCGCGCCAGAACAGGATGCGTTTGTTCAGGATAGTGAAGGATGATTTATAGAATCCCGTTGGCGCGTACTGACATTGGTGTTTCTGAATCCGCTGCGGTAGCCCGCGTGATGGAGAATGGACGGCTGGCACTGGGACCAGAGATGACGGCCTTTGAGCAAGCCTTCGCGGCCTATCATGGTGTCAGCGGAGCGGTGATGGTGAACTCAGGAACCTCGGGGCTGATGGTGGCACTAGTGGCACTTGGGGTAGGGCCAGGGGATGAAGTATTGATGCCGGCGCTCACGTTTGTAGGCACCATGAACAGCATCTTGAATGCGGGAGCGACACCGGTGCTGGTCGACGTTGACCCCAAGACCGCCAATATTGATTGTGACAGGATTGACGCGGCTATTTCGGATCAAACCAGGGCCATCATGCCGGTACATTTATATGGTTTGGCTGCAGAGATGTCTGCCATTACCGATATTGCGGAAGCTAGAGAACTATTGGTTGTGGAGGACGCCTGTGAGGCTATAGGCGCTGATTATCGAGGTAGGAAGGTAGGCGCTATCGGCGATGCCGGTGTATTCGGCTTCTATCCCAATAAAATGTTGACCACCGGTGAAGGCGGCATGGTGATCGCAGATGATCCGGATTTGCTCGATAAGTGTCGTGCCATAGTGAATCAAGGGCGCGGGGTAAGAAACGTCCCTGGATACTCTTTACGTGGCACGGAGTTGGCGGCCGCCATTGGCCAGATGCAGCTGGCATCGCTTGACGAACGTCTGACCCGGCGACAAGGCATCGCAGATGCTTATGTGCGCGCAATGCAAAATGTGCCGGGAGTGGAGATTCTTGCCCGGGGCGAACCGCGTAGCTGGTTTACATTTCCGGTGTTGTTGCCGGAAGGCACTAATCGTGAACGCGTGATAGAGAGTTTGCGAGACGCTGGCATTGAAGCGGCGGATTACTTTCAGGCCATTCATAAAATCTATAGTGGTATTAAGTCTGCTGGGGAGCTTAACGTTAGTGAAGGCCTGGGTAGACGAACTCTGTGTTTGCCGCTTTGGGATGGCGTAGAGGTTCATATAGAGGAGATAACAGCAGCGCTGACAAAGCTGTTATGAGGATGTCTTTTTCTTGGCATCTCGGATTCTCTGCTCCAGAGAAGCAATACTGATCTCACCGCTTGCCGGTGCCAGTCGTTCCGATGACAGGTATTTGTAGAGGTCGCTGCGAGAGTGTGCAATGGTGTCATGCCCAAGACGCCGCTCACGTTCATGTCTTAAAGCCGCGATATCGATTGGGGCGACCACGACTTTTTCACCGGGCCCAGGATCGGCCTGCGCCAGTATACGTCCGTCGTAATCCACAACCATACTGCCGCCGGGCCAGCTAAAGGGCGGGTAGTTGCGCATTTCGGCGCCCTGGTTGGCAGCGACGACATAGGTCATATTTTCCAGTGCGCGGGTTCGGTTGATTAGTGTCCACCAGTCCATGGGTTCGCTGGCGCCCCAGGGGTCCATATAGGCTGAAATTCGAATCATAATTTCAGCACCACGAAATGCCATTTCACGGATGGTTTCCGGAAACAGCCAGTCGTAACAGGTCGCGACCCCAATTTTACCGAGTTCGGTGTCTGCTACTGGAAAAATATCTTCGCTGTAACCCTCGATGTCGTGAGGGCTGGTATGAACTTCCCAGGGTATCCAGGTATTCACTTTTCGATAGCGACTGAGTATGCCCGCTGGGCCGATCAAGACTGTGGTATTGAATACATGCCCAGGGTAAGCCTCATCCGTCTCGAGGAAAGATCCGGTCTGGATATAACAACCCAGTTTTTTAGCCAGATTCTGATAACGCTCGGTATGCTCGTTGGGAATTTCAATGGCGAGTTTTTCCAGCAATTCCTTAGCAGTAGGGTAGACCGGAATCGCGTGTGCAAACTCTGGAAAGGTCAACAAACGTACATCGAAGAAAGGTTCGTAACCCGTTACCGTTTGCTCAATGATCTCGCACATGCGATCCACGCGATAACCGATCTCATTTCGGGTCTCCGCGGCGGGAAAGTCAATCTGACAGGCAGCTGCGTAAAAACGTTCCGGTGTCGCCATGAGCATTGCTTACTTAGGTATGAAGGCAATGTATCCAATTAGTTGGTGTCTGCCAAGTATTAAAGACCACGCCGCTGGTTTCCGAAATTGTGACAGATGAGTATGACGCGCCTGCCAAATTACAGCTGACCCCAACTGCAAGTGACGCCAATATCCTGCTGCAGCTGGCGATGCAGGCGAAAATGCTGGCCAGCGCCATCACCGAAACACCGCGTACGGTCGGTGAGTTGAGTGAGTGTGATCAGAGGCTTTTATTTGATATCATGTGACTGGGTTTAGCCTGCGAGCAAAAAATTGATATTGCTCTGTGGGAACAGTCCATGATGGGATTTGCCAGTACCTTGCTTTTTCTGTCCCCTGGAGAATTGGCACCGGGGTGGGTGAGGCTTCGCCACCATCAGTGTCGGGATGTTATGAGTGATCGCGCGTTGCAATGGATAAATCTCCTGGATGCAATGAGTCGAAGACAAGCAGGCCGTTTGATTGCGCATACAGAGTCGCTGCTTGATAAGCGGGATATCCACCTCGATTGCTTCTTTCCTGCTGACTGCAAAGGTGATGGCGATAACCGCACAACGGGATTACAGGCTGGCACTAGCGCTATTTAAGGAGCACGAACTCGTCGGTGAGCATACAAATATAGCGATCAAACTACTCTATCTGGATGCATTGCATGAGCAGGGCAAAGCTTCCTCCAGTCAGGTTGGTATGTAACGGATTGGGTTCAGGGGCGTCTTAATACAAAATAAAAGGAAGCCAGTAATGAAAGCCTCGGATTTATTTGTACAGTGTCTCGAAGAAGAAGGTATCGAATACATATTCGGTGTGCCGGGTGAAGAAAACGCCGACTTTATGATGTCGTTGGAAAAGTCGGAGAAAATCAAGTTCATTCTGTGCCGCCATGAGCAGGGCGCGGCATTTATGGCGGAGGTCTACGGTCGACTGACCGGCACACCAGCCGGTTGCCTTGGCACACTCGGCCCCGGCGCCACCAATCTCATCACCGGGGTCGCCGATGCGAATATGGACAGGGCGCCTATGCTGGTACTGACGGGGCAGGGTTCCTCCGAACGACTCCATAAAGAATCACACCAGGTAATGGATGTGGTGGCCATGTTCGAGCCGGTCACCAAGTGGTCACAGCAGGTTGTTAACGAACATACGATCCCAGAAATCATCAGGAAGGCTGTACGCCTGGCCAGATCGGAAAAACCGGGTGCAGTACTGATTGAGCTTCCGGAGGATATCGCCAGCCGGGAAACCGATAAGCAGCCCATGACACCTATTCGTTACCGGCGTCCAGTCGTGGACGACAAAGCTCTGGATCGTGCCTGGGAGGTGATCAAGAGCGCCAAGCGGCCGGTCATACTGGCTGGGAACGGTTGTATACGCAGACGGGCCTCCAAGCAATTGCGCCAGTTCTGCGATACCACAGGTATTGGTGTGATATCGACTTTTATGGCGAAGGGTTGTGTTGATATGGATGCCGACTATTGCCTATATACCATCGGTTTGCAGGCCAAGGACTATACCTATCTCGCCATCGAGGCGGCCGACGTTATTATTACCTTGGGATTCGATATGGTCGAGTATCACCCCAGACTGTGGAATCCAAATGGCGACAAAACGATCGTCCATGCTGATTTCCTGCCCGCTGAGATTGATGAAAACTATCACCCCGAGTATGAAATCGTGGGCGATCTGGCGCACACCTTGTGGATGCTCAATGAACGTGTAACAGAAGGTGGTGCGCTGGCATGGGATCTTTCCTATCAAGCGAAAGCCCGATCTGACATGTCGGCGGAATTGTCAGAGTACAAAGACGATACCGGTCCGGGGCCTATCAAGCCCCAAAAAGTGTTGTGGGATACCAGACAAGTAATGGATGCCGATGGCGTACTCATGTCCGATGTCGGTGCACACAAGATGTGGATTGCACGCCATTATCAGTGTCACGAGCCAAATACCTGCTTGATCCCCAATGGGTTTTGTTCCATGGGGTTTGCGTTACCCGGCGCGATTGCCGCCTCACTGCTGTATCCAGATAAACATATCCTGTCGATATGCGGTGATGCTGGTTTCCTGATGAACGTTCAGGAAATGGAAACCGCGAGACGCTTAAATTGCAACATGACCGTCATGGTCTGGGAGGATCATATGTATGGTCTGATTGCCTGGAAGCAGACGGGTCAGTTTGGACGTCATACAGATCTCTCCTTTGGAAATCCAGACTGGATGCAGCTAGCCCAGGCGTTTGGCTGGAACGGGCATTTTGTGAATGAAGCTGAAGCCCTCAAGCCGACGCTGGCGACGGCTTTGTCGGAGCAGGGACCGAGTCTCGTCGTGTTACCTATTGATTACCGTGAAAATGATCTGCTGTCCCAGCGAATGGGTGAAATAGAATTTACGATTTAGTGCGGTGCTTTGTTAATTTAGTATCTCGGGTAACAAGGGAGACAATTTTTGGAAAGGTCCGCTAAAGGGCGTCGCACTCAGCTCACTATCGCCGCTATTGTTGGCTTGATTGTAATTGTTGCGGCGTTGGATGAGTTTGTTAAGCCTCGGGTATTTCCGAAGAAATTTGGCGTGGTGATCGAAGACAGCCTCTATCGAAGTGGTCGCATCCACGAATCATTGTTGCCGAAGGTCCTTAAGGACAATGAGATCGATACCATCGTGACCTTAACCCACGCTATTGATACTATCGAATGGCAGCAAGAGGAACGACGGATTGCTCAGGAACTGAATGTCGAACTCTTAAGGTTCCCGCTGCGCGGTGATGGCACTGGTAATATCACCAGCTATATTGAGGCGCTACGCGCGATAAATAGCGAATTGGGCAACGGTCGCCGGGTGTTAGTGCACTGCGCTGCTGGTACCGAGCGTACCGGGGGTGCCGTGTTTCTATATCGAACATTATTCCTGGGGCAACCGCAGCAAGATGCCTTTGCTGAAATGCGAGACTATGGTTTCAAGCCAGAGCGCAATGTAGCGCTTTTGCCTTACCTGGCGGATGGCCTGCCAATCATTCTTGCCGGCCTTGCACAGTACGGGCTGACCAGCGCGTCTGTGCCGGACATGTCCTTGCTAGAGAACTAGCACCTGATAGTTTAAGTCTGGAGTGAGTTATTTCCAGCTACTGGCTTGGCTGCTATACCGTTCACGAATAGCGTAGGGTTTCTTGTCAGTCGCTTCGTAGTAGGTCCTGGTCATAAACTCACCGAGAATACCAGTGCAGAAAAACTGGATCGACATGATAATAAGCAATACCCCGGCCAGGAGCAGGGGACGCCCACCAATATCGTCACCGACAAATATCTTGATAACCATCAGATACCCTAGAATAAGTCCACCGATGGCCCCGAGGATGATGCCGATGCGGCCAAAAAAGTGCGCAGGGCGACTCATAAAAGACATAAAAAAGTACACCGACAAAAGGTCCAGCAATACGCGATAGGTTCTTGAAAGCCCGTATTTGGAATAACCGAATTGTCGCGCGCGATGATTCACAACCTGTTCTTTGATTCTGGAAGTAGCGGTGTGCGTCGCCATCCAGGCAGGGATAAATCGGTGCATTTCGCCATAGATCCGCACGGCATGGATTACTTCAGCGCGATACACTTTTAAAGAACATCCGTAGTCATTCAGTTGCACGCCCGACATCTTACTGATCAGGTAGTTTGCAATTTTGGAGGGTACTTTTCTGAGCAGGTAATTATCTTTTCGGTCTTTACGCCAGCCAACAAGCAGATCTAGTTCTTCATCAATAAGCCGTTGTGCCATCGCGGGAATATCGGCAGGATCATTCTGCAGGTCTCCATCCAGCGTCACCAGAACATCACCCCGTGCCTGATCGATACCGGCCTGCATGGCGGCGGTTTGGCCAAAATTTCGCTGCAGTTCCACAACACTCACATGATCGCCAAGTTCGCTAGCGATCTCCGACAATTTCGCCCGGGTTCCATCGGAACTGCCGTCGTCAACGAATATTAGTTCAAAGGGATAGTTGAGCTTGTCGAGCGCCTGTGTCAGATCCTCAGATAAGGGTCGAACGTTGTCCTCTTCGTTATACAGCGGAACGATGATTGATACCTGTGTCATACGGGATTCACTTTGTCGTTGAAATGAGGAGGCAGCAACTGGCTACCAATACCGGTTAAAAGTGTGAGGGACAGAAGAAACAGATGCAAGTTTACACCTGCTGCCAACGCTGTTTCGGCATCGAGCGCTGTGGTCAACGACAGCGCGACAACGCCAGCTTCGTAGGTGCCGGCGCCAGCGAAGCCATGGATGGGTAATATGCTGGTCAACTCACCGCCGATGGCCGAGACGATACCAGTCTGTAGATTGACCTCGGCGAACAGCATAAATACGTAACCAAATGCGACCAGTTTGAGGACCCAATTGGCCAAGGTCCACGCCAGGCAGCGCCACAGTTTGCGAAGTTCCAACTGCATAGCACTGACCAATGGATTGAGTTTTTCGGTGAGCGACTGGGGCAAACTGGCGGCAACTTTAGGCAGAATATTTGTCAGCAGGTAATGTGTGACTGGCAGAAAGGCGAGAACGGCAATGACAAAGCATGGTATTAAAAGGGCCACACCCTGAAGCCAGGCATAGGTACTGGCCAAAATGAACATCAAGCAGGTCAGGTCGAGAACTCTGAACCAGGCCAGTGCTACGAGAGACTGACCGGGAGCAATTTGCAGATGGCGCTGCAGTAAAATCGGGAAACTCAGCTCACCGGTTCGCATTGGCAGCAGATTAATCCAGAGGTTGTGTCGCAGCATGATTTTAATAGCAGCGCCGGCAGGGATCGGAGAAAACCAGTCCATGAGTCGGGCGCTGCGCAATAGATAGCTTCCCAGTACCATGAATGTGGGCAATATGAATTCGATAGGAGAGACTTGCAGCCAGGGCGTGAGGACCTTAGTCCAGCCCAGGGTTAGGTCAACTACAGTGACTAGTCCGATGGCTATCGATACGCCAAGCAGCTGTCGCACTAATCTTTCTCGCATGCTCAAACTCTACCTGTAATCTTCTGCGATCGCTATAGAAGTTGGAGGCCGGATTCTGGCATGATTAAGCTATGAACCGATTGACCCGAGCGGCACTTGCAGTTTTTCTGATCGTTGGTGTGGCGTTGCTGGGCTTCCTTGTCGTGCAGGGGAACAAACCAACAATACCAGCCCCTGATTATGTTGATGCTGAGCGCATCGTGTTTTTTGCCCTGGGTGACCAGGGGTCCGGTCGATATCGTCAGCATGGTGTTTCCTGGTTAATGGAGCGTGAATGTCAGTCAGACAGCGCGGTTAACTTTTCGCTGTTGCTTGGGGACAACTTCTATCCAGAAGGTGTTAACAGTGTTGATGATCCTCTGTGGCAAAAATATTTCGAATCCGCATATGACGGTCCATGTCTTTCGGGTATGCCCTTTTTTGCAATGTTCGGTAATCACGATCACATGGGCAATATCGATGCGCAGCTAGCCTACGCGAGGCAACAACGTGGCAGTGGCCGTTGGCAGATGCCGGACAAGTTCTACACCCAGGATTTTGGCCGCGTCGGCGAACGCACGCTACTCCGACTATTTGTGATCGATACGCTTTTGCCAATGCCGGCACAATTGCAAATGATTAAAGATGGCTTGGCGAAGGACGAGGCCGTTTGGACGGCGCTGGCCAGCCATCACACAGCGCGTTCCTTCGATGAGGTCTATGGTGACAACCCTGCTTGGATTGATGAAGTGAGATCACTGGGTATTGATCTTTACCTAAGTGGTCATGCGCACAACCTACAGTTGATTGCGAAAGCAGAAGAACCGCTCTACATCGTGTCCGGTGCAGGTGGTAAACGCCCCTACGGCGTTACGCAATCAGATGAACTGTTGTTTGGTCGAGCCAGCCTAGGATTTGTGAAACTGAGCCTAGATGCTGAGTCGCTCGCAATAGAGTTTTCTGCTTTGGATCTTGGTGGCCGGGGAAGTTTTCGCGTCAGCCGGGATTGTATGGAAAAAACCTCTATTGCAAGCTGTGTTGAATCTCACTAGGCGCTGGTGGTCTGCGTAGTAAGTACAATGATCCCGTCAGGGTTAGCAGGGTTAGCCAGGTAATCGAGCCGTACGCCAGTACGATATTGCCAAGTTCTTTACCGATAATTCCCTTTGAGGTGAGCGTGCCCAGCATAAAGATCAGTGCTAAATGGATACCAATAACTAGTCGTCTGGGATCACGCACGAGTTCAATCACACAGAAACTAAAAGGCACGATCAATACGCCAAAGTGGCTTTTGCTACTCATAGGTGAAAGCAACAACATAGCGCAAAGCACCGCGCCGGCTTGACCAAATCGACGCAGTTCCGTCGTTTCACGGTGTTGTGTCGCGAGCACCAACAGCAGCAGAACGCACAGCTGTGCCGAGATATTCAAGATAGAAAGTCCGCTGTCCTTCAGAGTCCATAGATTAACATTGTTAGGATCAACCAGCGTGGCATCGAACGGTGTGCTCAAGCGATAAAGCGTCGCTGTTAGACTCTGATTTAACAGATTCCATGCCGACCAGGCGCCCTCAGCATCTACGGGGGTGTCTACACGCACTCTTGAGAGAAACGTCGTGTACCAGCTGAATGTCCAGCTGTTATCGTCGTGTCTGGGGAAGATAATATCCGGCACAAGATGGGCGGTCATTGCGGCAGCGAATAGGATTGCGGCAGCGATAAAGCGCCGCTGCCAGATGAGAATAGGAAAAAATAGCCATGGCGTTGCTTTAAAGGCGGCACCAATACCGGCAAGAATTCCGACGGAAGAAAAGCGATTAAGGGTAGCGAGTCGCGCAGCCTCGAACATCAGCAACAGCATGATGATGTCATTCGCCTTCGACTCGAACACTGAGCTTATGTGGCGTGCTACCAGCAGGAGCAGACAAGCCCAGAAGAGACGCCGCAGACGCAGGTTCTGTTCTCCGGGTAGCCAGCGCTGAACGAGGCCAGTCAACTGTCGAAAGACGTAGAAGAAGACGCCAAGGTTAACGACGTACCATAAAGTATTGTGAAGTTCAGGCGGTAGCGCTAGAAATGGCAAGAAAGGTATGGCGGCAAAGGGAGGATAGGTAAATGCCTTGTTGTCGCTCGTACGGTAGATTTCGGCGCCATCGACCATTCTCGATATCGCCGTTGTGTAAACGGGCAGTTCACCGTCACCTTTTCTGTAGAAGTAGGCCAGACTAGCGGCGAGCAAGGCCACGACGGTGAGGAAAATCGCGCTCTTGCGAAAAATGTTTGTTGGCTTGCTCAATAGATCGGCATGAGTGGCGTTTTTCTGAGGCTATCACAAGGACCACTCGGACTCACAAGAAAAATATTGCGCGAGTTACCAGATACTTTAAACGTGTGGGTAAGCGCGAACATTTTCATCGGCAGTTACCAGCGCTCAGGCATTTATTCTCGCGGTAGCAACGATCATCAGTGTCAATCTTCTTCGGTTATTGAATTCGTTGGATCGATGTATTGGGTCACAATATCTTTGAGGTAACTCATAGGATCCTGACCTATTCGGTCAGCTGAGTAGGCTCGTAACTCTAACGTTAGACCCTTGGGTCGTTAATGACAATGGGATGTCCTGAGTGCTCGACTTTTCTGATGATTCCCAGTGCTCTCGGTTTGAATCGATATTCCCATGATTTGCCCTTTTCGTAAAACCATAGTCATACAACCCTGGTCTCTTGAAATGAGTGGCCTGTTAAAGCACAAGTGGAAATACGTCAGAAATTTCAGGCGGATTGGTGAGTATGGCCGGTACTAAACTTTGAAAGATTGAGATCGTCCAGAATGATATACAGGCATGGAATCAGAATGAGGGTAATCACGGTGGCGAACAGAATACCGAAGCCCAGCGATATGGCCATGGGCAAGACGATTTGTGCCGTGAAGGATGTCTCCATCAAAATGGGTAGTAAACCGAAGAAAGTCGTTAGGGAGGTCAGTAGGATAGCTCGAAATCGGGCCAATCCTGCCTGCTTAGCGGCCTCGGTGATTTCGTTTCCCTCGGCTACTGACTTGTTCACGAAGTCCACCAGGATAAGACTGTCATTCACTACGACCCCCGCAAGGGCGATGATACCAAAAAGAGACAGGGCGCTAAAGGGAATACCTACAACAAGGTGACCAATCATGGCGCCAATCATGCCGAATGGAATAACACCCATTATAATCAATGGCTGCGTATAGGATTTCAGCGGAATCGCCATCAACGCGTAGATCACGAACAAACCAAGGGCGGCAGTAATCTTGAGTCGCTCTCTTAAATCTATCTCCATCTGACTGGCACCCCCGAGGTTGATTTCAACGGAGGGGAATCGCTCCTTCAGCTTGCTTGGAAAATCGCCACGGGTAATTTCATGAACAATGTCGCCGGGTTCAGTGAGTGCCTTGTCGACAGCGGCGCTAATACTGACATTTCGTTTGCCCCACTCGCGATAGATGGATGCTGGACTCATTCGTTCTTCGGTATCAGCCACTGCGGAAAAGGGAACTTCGTCACCATCGGCGGTATGGATGTACATATTTTCCAGATTACCTAAAGACTTTCGCGCCTGTTTCGGGTACCGCACCATAACCCGAACTTCTTCTGAGCCACGTTGAATACGCTGCGCCTCAATACCAAAAAAAGCAGCCCGCACCTGGCTCGCGAGATCGTTCAGAGTCAGGCCCAGGGCTTCAGCGGAAGGTTTGATCGCCAGGTTAACTTCGGGTATTGAGCCCTGGGCGCTACTTGTAATCTCGTAAGTACCTGCATATCCTTGTAACGTCTCTTCTAAAAATTCCGCGGCAGCTTGTAGTTCCTCGGGATCAGAGCCAAGCAGCGAAAAACCAACATCGCTGTTACTACCACTGGAACTCCTTGACCCTTCGATGCGCATTTCCTTGACGCCGGCGAGTCCACCGACAAGCGCTCGCCATTCATTAGCGATTGCTTCGGAATTGATGTTTGAACCGGCGATGAGCGTTGCGGCAATTCGTCCTGAAGTACCACTTGTCGATGCCGAAATATTGGTGAGAAAGCGTTCGCTCTCAGGTTTGCTCTCGTTCAATTCAATCAGACTGTCAGAAATGTTCTTGACGATCCTGACGACGTGGGCCGGGGACGAGCCATCTACCAACTCTACCCGCGCATCAATAAAGTCACCGGGGATGCTGGGAAATATGACCGTACGCATATACGGTCCAACGACGAAGCCAATGGCGAGTAACAGCATGCCGACGAATATGGCTGCGGTGATGTAGCGCTGGCGAATAGCTGTTTCCAGTAATGGCTGGTAGTAATTGTTCTTAAAGTTATTAAGCCGGCCTGCGAGGAAAACCTGAAATTTTCGCAGTGGACTTTGTGCGTCCTCAAGCGGCTTCATTCTAGCTAGGTGTGCAGGCAGTATAATTTTTGATTCTACGATTGAGAAAGCCAAGCACAGCAAGACTACCCAACCAATGGATGCCGGAATAACACCAAAACTACCTGGTACAAATAACAGTGGCCCGAAAGCTGCGATCGTCGTGAGGACCCCGAAGGTTGCCGGGATAGCGACTCTTCTAGCACCAATAATAACATTGTCAATGTTGTGGCCGTCCTGTTCAGCATGGGTTTGCACGCTTTCACCAATCACAATGGCATCATCCACGACGATCCCGAGTACCAGAATAAAACCGAACAGGCTGAACAGGTTGATCGACTGGCCGACACTAGGCATCAATGCGAAGGCACCCAAAAATGCAATGGGCATGCCTAACATGACCCAAAATGCCAGCTGAATACGCAGAAACAGTCCGAGCGCGATCATCACCAGAATCACGCCATACAAGAGGTTAGACAGCATGATTTTTAGTGTGCTGTTCAGGAATCTACTACGGTCGTGCCAGGTTTTGAGTTCAACGCTATCAGGCAATGTTGCCGCACGTCTTTCGACAAAATCCCTGATCTCTTTTGATATTTGAATTTGATTCTGATCGGAAACTGCGTAAACACTGACGCCAATACTGGGCTTGCCATTAAAGAATGAAAAGAACGCCTGGTCAACAAAACCATCCTCAACGACAGCGATGTCACCGAGATTCAATCGGGAGCCATCGCCGTCAGTACGCAGGACGAGACTCTCGAAGTCAGATTGCGAGTAGGCCTGCCCTTGAGTGCGTAGCATAATATCACCGGCTTCGGTGTTGATGCTGCCAGCAGGCAGGTCCAGAGAGGAGTTTCGAATTGCCCGTGCTACGGATTCCAAAGTCAGATCGAATTGTCTAAGTTTGGATTCTTCTAGCTCGATGCTGATTTCGTAGTTCCGTGCGCCACTAAGGTCGGCTTTGGTTACGCTGGGAAGTGCCAGTACTTCATTTCGAATTTGTTCGGCCATCGATTTCATACTTCTTTCCGATAAATCGCCGGTGATCTGTATCGAAATAGCATCCTGTTGGCGGTAACTGCGAGCGACCGAAAACCTCTCAGTCTGGTTGGGTATACCGGAGATCTGGTTCATGGCCATGTTGACCTCATCCAAAATCACCTGAACGTCGTAGCCGTTGTCTATGCTTAGCCGAACTGATCCGCTGCCTTGATTCGCATTTGAAGACATACGATCTATACCTTCTATATCGCGAACTGCTTCCTCGACTCGCAGCAATACACCAGACTCCACTTCCCCCGGTGATGCCCCGGGAAAAGGCACATTAATCGTGACAGATTGGCTTTCCATATTTGGCATAAGAATGGTACGAATCGAGAAAGCGGACAGTAGGCCGCAACCGATAATGATGAGCATCAATAGATTTGCGGCGACATGGTTGCGAGCAAACCAGGCAAT
>JAQWMV010000180.1 GCA_029246605.1 Pseudomonadales bacterium
TGGCCTGACCTTTCATCGGGTATGACGACACCGGGTATTGACCATGAAGACCAATAATAAACATCTATAAACCCCTGCAAATAACTGATTAATATAACTTATTTTCTCGGAATCTAAATATTCAGTTAGGTATCGTTGAAGCCAAAATAAGCGCAATCGCTATAGCGCTCAACAGGGTCAAACTCGTCGTGAAATCCTCACTATAGTCATATAAAAACCCAAGCGTCAGGGGCCCGAGCACGCCCCCTGTCTCCGCTACCGAAAGGAACAGCCCTGACGCTACGCCGGCATACCTGTCACCAACGACAGGTAGTTCAATCAGGATAAGAATTAACACGGTATTCAGACTCGATTTGGCAATTCCCTGGACGAATAGCCCAAAGAACATAAACGGTTCAGACTGAAATTGCAGAAATGCACTGGCGATCAACGCCAGCGCTAACAATCCAAACAGGATGTGAAATCGTCTACCAGGCGTCGCCAGTCGTGTAATGATCAGAGAGCCGGCGATCCCAATAATCGTCGGTATGCTTGTCCAATAACCTGCAGAAATCTGGCTCATACCGCCGTGAGCGAGCAATTCTGGAAGCCAGCTGTTTAATCCATGATTAAAAAAGAAGACGCCGATACCCATGACCAACACCAGCAACACTGCAGGTTCTCTAATCAAACGCCTCAACAACTGTCCCTGGGGCAACCTGGTGCTTGCTCGATGCTCAGTTTCAGACAGGGTCATCGCTGGGTTCGACGCTATCGCAAACCACGCTATAGCAGCAAATACACCAAATCCTGCGATAAAAAACATAAGCAAACGCCAGGACCCCAACCACGGAAATAACACTCAATAGGTCATCGTCAGCGCTATGATTCCGCCGATGACTGGGCCTGTCATGTAAATACCCATAGCGAGACCACGGGATTGACCGTTAAACCACTGTGTAACTATGTTGGGGCCACCTGCAGAGTTAATAGGACCACCAACACCAAACAGCATGACAGCAAATAGCATCGTGACATAGTCTGGAGCAAGGCCTCGGGCTAATGCGGAGGCAGCAACGATGAACGGGCCCAGAGTGAGGGCGGTTCGTGATCCAATTCGATCCAATAAAATGCCACAAGGAATAGCGGAGGCGATATAGGCCAATTGGCAGGCCCCATAATACTACTCATTGCAGCATGAGAGATGGACAGGTCGGCCTCAACGAGGCGTACGATCGGGGCAAACCCCGCAGCTACCAGTCCAAAGGAAAAATAGAGAAGCCAAACAGCAACAGCCAGCGGTTGAATCGCATCAAAAATAATCCTAGCCAAAAGGGTCAGTCCTATCATAGACTTGCCGACTTTTACGGCTGGGTGGCAGAGTGGTTATGTCGCGGTCTGCAACACCGTTTACGCCGGTTCAATTCCGACCCCAGCCTCCAACAATACGGCTCTACGTCACAAACGTGGCATGAAAGGCCAGCATGACAAGATACTGGCCCAGCCATGGCGAATACCTCACTCAATAAGCATAAAATCAGGATCCTCTTATTAGAAGGGATCCACGCGACGGCATTAAACACCCTGAACGATGCTGGATACACCAATGTGGAAGTCGTGGATGAATCACTCAGCGAAGAACAACTGTGTGAGCGCATCCGAGGTGTCCACATGCTGGGTATTCGATCACGAACTCAGATCAGGGAAAAGGTAGTTCACGCTGCGGACAAACTCATTGCGATAGGTTGTTTCTGTATCGGTACGAATCAAGTCGACCTGGTCAGCACGTTAATTAAAGGTATACCGGTGTTCAACGCCCCCTTCTCGAACACTCGAAGTGTTGCTGAGCTGGTTATCGCAGAAGCCATTCTCCTGCTGCGAGGCGTACCGCAAAAAAGTGCACTGATGCATCGCGGTGTGTGGCAAAAGAGCGCTAAAAATGCCTTTGAAATCAGAAATAAGACACTCGGTATCGTAGGCTACGGCAATATTGGCACTCAGGTCAGTGTACTTGCTGAGTCACTGGGGATGCGTGTGCATTTTCACGATGTCGTAGCAAAACTTCCCCTAGGGAATGCACAACCGGTGGCAACGCTGGAGGAGCTTCTTACCACTAGCGATGTCGTAAGCTTTCACGTGCCGGAGAACAGTTCTACCCGGTATATGATGACAGCCGAAAGAATCGCTGCGATGAAAAGTGGCAGCATATTAATTAATGCTTCCCGGGGTACTATTATCGACCTTGAAGCGCTGGCAACGGCACTCGATAGTGGGCATCTTCTTGGTGCTGCGATCGACGTATTCCCAGTCGAACCCAAGTCTAATGACGAAGCCTTCATTTCGCCGTTACGTGATAACGACAACCAGGTTTCAAATGTTTTGCTGACACCGCATGTTGGTGGCAGCACCATGGAAGCCCAGGAGAATATTGGCGTGGAAGTCGCCAACAAACTGATCACCTATAGTGACAACGGGTCCACTATCGCCTCGGTCAATTTCCCATCAGTAGCACTACCCACGCACGAAGGTAGTCATCGCCTGTTGCACATCCACCACAACGTGCCTGGCGTCCTGTCTGAAATCAATCGAATATTCTCCGAACAGAATATCAATATTACGGGGCAATACCTGCAGACTAACGAGACAGTTGGCTATGTGGTGGTTGATGTTGAAGAGGGCCGCAGCGCAATGGCCCTGCAACAACTTCAGCAGGTGGAAGGTACTATTCGCAGCAGGCTGCTCTTTTAAATCTGAAAGTTTAAGCTTCGGAACGAAATTCCCTGATTGGCTTCCAGAACCACCAGATAAATGCCGTCGCTAGTATCGAAATGACGCCGCCCAGCACCATGGTATTGCCGGCTCCTATGGCACCGACCCATGCTCCGACCCATATTGTGCCAATGTTGTTTGCAGTCTGGGCGGCAAGTATCATCAGCGCAAACGCTCGACCTCGCATTTCATCGGGTGTAGTAAGCATCACCGCCGTTTGACGTACCGCGACAGTTACTGCATCAGCAGCACCGAGCAGTCCAATCATCAACAAACCCAGCCAGAGACTGTTAACGGTTCCAAAGCCAAAAAGAATGAATCCATACGCAAACGACGCATATAGAACGAGCATACCTTTAGCCCGATAACCCACCAGAAATAACGCGACAAACGAGCCAACAATCGCACCGGCGGAATTGGCAGCGCCCAACATCCCGGTAGCACTTGCACCACCGGCAAATAAACTCAGCGCCAGCACCGGGAGTATCTCCCGATAAAATGATGCGGTCGTGATGCCAACATCCAAGAGGAACAAACCTGGCAGAATTGGGTGCTTCGATACGTACCGAAAACCATCTATGGTTTGTTGGAGCTGTGTCGTTTGCTGCTCACCGTCATCACGGCGTGCTATGCCCCGAGCCTTAATGAATGTGGGAAACAATGACGTACAGAGCGCGAGCAACCCTGCGGTCAGGAAAACTACCGCAAGGTCAGTCATGACAGCAATAAAAGCAAAAAGCAAAGGTCCTGCTATAGCGGCGCCGTTTTGTGAGGCCGTGTCTGTAGATGCGGCGACCAAAAGTTCTCGTTCAGGGATGATGATCGGAATTAGCGCCGAACGTGAAGGGCTTGCCAGCATGTGTGTGCCTGCAGTGATGGCAATGCCTAGGTAAACCAATGCGGGAGACAGCAATCCCTGCCAATTCAACACGCCCAGCAACAGCAACGTAACCGCCGTCGCAGCATGTGCCATCGTCATCAAACGTTTGCGGTCCATGCGGTCTGCCAGCGTGCCGGCCCAGAGTGTTGCAGGAATCTGTACGACCAATTGGACGACCCCAATCAGTCCAACCATATAAGCTGAACCGGTTTCATCAAGTAGCCACTGAGCCGTACCCAGTATCCTCATCCATAGGACGATAGAACCGAGAACCAGTGTAATCCAAAGCACACGGTAATCTGGATAGAGAAAAGCACCCCAAGGTTTGAATTTCATGTCGGCTTCCAGCCTGGCGTTAGAATCCCAGTCCTTTCAAGATGTTTCCCCACTTGATGACAAGCGGTGCGTCGTTGCCGGTGAATTCAATACCCATTTGGTACCGGCTGCCTTTCTCCCAACTTGCCCATCGAACTTCGCCGCGAAGGACAACAAACTCAGATGAGCCTTTGAGAGAAATCTTCAACTCTAGAGAACATTGATCGAGGAGTTCTTCACAGTCCAGACGTAGGCCAGAGGATGAAACGTCAAGCACATCCGCTTCGAGCATCGTGCTTTCCAGTTCAGGAAAGGGGCCGTCCAGTACTCGCACGCTGGCATTGCCGTCGCTGGGTTGGCGACATGCTATTCTGCGAGTATTCTCATCGCTCATACAAATTGCTCTGCATATTTTGGACTATTGTTAATCTTAGACGAAAGGCTATTTGTGCACTAACAAGCTAGTGACAATACGTTTGACTACTTCGCTGGCTTCACTGACACTCAAACGCTGATCATTACGTAACTGATTCCACATATCGAAACTGAGTATTGCCTCAAGCGCTTCGATAAGCGCCTGATCCTCCGATACTGCTTGGGGTAAGACCGATAACAATCTTTTTCGTTCGTCACTGACTATTTGGCGATGATGGGTCAGTAGCGTAGTTGACTGGAATTTGAGGACATCGGCAGCAACCCGATAAGGCATCACAATTTCGTAGACCCGAGCACGGCGAGCAACCAACTGTTGCAAGTTGCTGAACCAGTCGTCGCTAGACAGCGCTTCATCGATAATGGGGGCAACTTTTTCACTAATCGCGACGGACATTTCCGCATATAGGCTTTCCATATCCTTGAAACGCCTGAATACAGTGCGTAGCCCTACATTCGCCCGTTGCGCGACTTCTTCTGCGGTTGGTGCGATCCGGCCTTCCCGTACGAGCTCAAGCATAGCAGTCACAATTTTGCGTTTGCTGTCTCGACTGCGTAAACGACGGCCATCGGTTACATCAATTGCGGTCTCATTGGACACTGCGATCTTCCATTTAATAGTGACACAGGTGCTGCCAAAATTATTATGGGCTGGGTTTTGGTGAATGTCTAATGGTGAATTTGGGGGATGGGCGGGGCTTCGAACTACCTGCCGACGAGGACGGGGTCTCGTCTTTTGGGGTGCTCCGGTGTTTCTGTGGTCGGGTGTCTGGGAGAGCTCTGCCAATCGGTGAGGACGTTTGCTGACGCAAGCCGTCCTCATGGTGCCCGGGGCCGGGGTCGAACCGGCACCGCCCGAAAGCGACGAGATTTTAAGTCTCGCGTGTCTACCAATTTCACCACCCGGGCTTCAGGATGGAAAGGGCGCTAGTGTAGCGGGGAAGCTTAAACTACTCAATCAATTACCTCTTGATCAACCCTGAATAATGTTTATCAAGCAACACAGTTGATGCTTGAAATGCCCGACCATCTCAAGCAGGATGTGACGATACATTTCGTCAGCGAATTCGCAGGCGTCGCAGCATTATGTTTTTAGGGTAGGTGCCTAATCTGGATAGCCTCAATACCGGACCCGGCAAGGACATCTGAAATCACGACGACCTTATCTCCTTCAGAGAAGCCTGCCCGCAACTTAAGAACATCAAATGCGGTTTGTAGTGTTTTCTCGGGATCACTACTGAAGGCTGTTCTAAAAGACGATACATGGCGGTTCAGAATCAATCGCCGCCGGGTCTGCGAGTCATTAGTAAATGCATAGATGCGAGTTCGCTGAGGGTGACAACTAGTTACGTAGTCGGCCATTAGACCTCGACGAGTGATGACCAAAATACCCTGAGCATTGAGAGTTTCAGCCAATTGCACAGCCGTAAAGGCTAGGCGCTGCTTGTCATCTCCATACACCAGTTGCTGGGCGAAATTCAGTCCTTTTGCAGACTCGGTTGCTTCGGCAATTTCAACCAGCTGCTCTATGCAGCGAACAGGAAATTTACCAATGGTGGTCTCTCCTGAGAGCATCACCGCATCAACTTCTTCGTATATAGCGTTCGCGACATCGGTAACTTCAGCGCGAGTTGGGATAGGGTTCTCGATCATCGACTCCAACAAATGCGTCGCCACAATGACTCGCTTGCCTTTTTCCGCACAACTCTGAACAATCCTGCGCTGCACGTTTGGCAATTCAGCAACATTAATTTCCACACCCAGATCTCCGCGGGCGACCATGATGCCATCCGCTTCATCGATTATGTCTTCAATGTTGCTGACACCGGATTGATCTTCAATCTTAGCGATTACTTTAATCTTACCAGCTTTATCACCCATCAGTTCATGCAATTCGCGAATGTCGGCCGCCTCGCGAACAAAGGAGAGCGCTACGAAATCAACTTGTTGTTCAATTCCAAAGAGGATATCGGCTTTATCTTTTTTAGTGATAGCCGGCAAGTTAACGCGGATCCCCGGTAGGTTCACATGTCGCTTGCTCTTTAGAACACCACCATCGATGACTCTGCATTTCATCGTGCCCTGATCATGTTTTTCCAGGACTTCCAGATTGATGATGCCATTGTCTACAGTGATTCGATCACCTACCGATACAGTATCAATCAAATCTGCATAGTCGATATGAAAGGACGATTCCTCTATGTCTTTATTGTCTCTAACAGTGATCGTGATTTCGGAGCCATTAGTAAGCTCCAGCTCACTGGCAAGATTGCCCGTTCGAATTTCCGGACCCTGCGTATCCAACATTATCGCGATGGGGTAGGTAATTTTTCTATTCAGCGTCCTAATAGATTTAATAACTTGAGCAGCAGTTTCGTGGTCACCATGTGACATATTTAGACGAACAATATCCATGCCAGCGGCAACCATCTTTTCTAGCATGGGGAAGCTACTGGTAGCAGGACCGATGGTGCAGATGATTTTAGTTTTTCTCATGGTTCTATGCGGGGGAAAAGCGCAATCATACATCAATTCCGTTTATACTTAACGTCTACTTGATAGTTAAACACGATGGAACTAGAAGAAATTCAAGAACGATTTACCCCAGTGATTGAGGAAATACTCGATCTCTGCAAAATCACTGATGACTTACTTGACAAAGAGAAGTTCCAGGTCTACATGGCAACTATTTGGGGTAACGCAGTATTAGAGCCAACAAAATCAGGACTGACGGAAAGTGACCTGGAAACCCTGCATGATGTTTTAAACGAAGAAATAGAAACAGTCGTTGGTAAAGGCTCTACGATCACCAGCTGCTATGGCTTTATTGCGAGTAAAAAGGGCGATGAATCGATGGCACGCCAACAAGTAACTCAACGACATCGCGATTTTCTCTACTACTTTGCCCGACTCATTCTTGGCCGCGAAGTCGAAACCTAGGCTAGTCGTTTGCTCACGACGAGCGACCCGATAAGATCCCCCTCGACGTTGACAGCGGTCCTGATGGTGTCCAGTGGTCGCTCTATCACCAGCAGTATCGCAATGGCTTCAAGCGGAATGTTCACCGCCAGTAGAACCATCTGCATACCGGCCATAGAGCCTGAAGGCATTCCAGGCGCACCAATAGATGACACCATAGCCATGACAAAAATGGCGATAATCATGGCGTTGGACAATTCAATGCCATAGAGATAGGCAAGAAAAATAGCGGCGACAGCTTCGAATAGCGCTGTACCGTCCATATTCATGGTTGCACCAAGCGGTAGCACAAAGCTACTCACAGAATCGGGCACCTTGAGGTTCTCTTCCGCCGCACGCATAGAGACTGGTAACGTCGCAGAGCTGGAGGAGGTGCTAAAAGCCACCAACATAGGTCGTGATATATGTCTGAACAACGATGCCGGAGACATTCCGGTGGACAGGTAGGCTATGCCTGGCAGAACAATGACGCCATGAATGAGTGTAATGGCGATCACTACGCCTGCAAACTGAAAAAGCTGACTGAGGAAGGAGGCGCTAAGTCCAGCATCAGCGTTAATTTTTAACGTAAAATCGAAAAGGATCGCAAATATTCCAATTGGCAGGATACGAATAACCCAGCCCAAAACTTTGTTGATAACCTGATTGATATGCTTCACAACAGTAAACAGGGGGCTCTCGGCCGGCAAAACGAGAACCATTGCTAACCCAATGAGAAACGCGTTAGTAACAATGCCTAGAATATTAAGATTGACCAAGGCCCAAAACGGATTCGTCAAGGCCTGTGAGAGCAATGATTGCAATAGAGCAATGATTGAATCAGCACCTGGGTCGAGCAAACGATTCTCTGCAATAACGGCTTTCGCAAGATCAAGCGGTGGTGGATATGCGGTCCATGGATGAACAAAAAATACAACAATTAACGCTAGCACAATCGCAATGCCGGTGGTTAAAAGGTAATAGCCCATGGTGACGCTACCCAGCGTTTTCAAGCGTACAACATTACCAATATTGATAATGCCACCAATTAATGAGAAAAATATCAGCGGCGCAATGAGCATGCGTAAAGCGGCAAGGAATGTTGACTTCAGTAACAGTATGCCATCGTAAAATAAATTGGATTGAGTAAGCCAATTGCCATCGCCCATCATCAACGCAAGGATAATACCGAGCGCAGCGGCGATGACTACCTGAAATGTTAGATTCTTAAGCACCATTTAGTTTTCGCAAAAAGGCGATCATATCAAGCGGCGTTGCTCGCAGCTACGACCCATAGCACAAGCGGTGTGCTAAAGTCGGCCCAGCAATGGGTTAAAGGATAACCATTCGTGGAAATTGTCATTATCTTTTTAGTAACACTGTTGGTCGGCGTTATGATTTTTTCTATCAGAACACTGAAACGGTTAAGTGGCTATCAGGATATCGTAGAAAATTTACCTGACCCTGTCATGCGTGTCGCCATCGACACCTTCGAACCGATATTGTGTGACGATGCCTTCAGCAACCTGCTTGGTTACACCAACCCCAGGGAGTGTATACAAGAGTGCAACAATCACCCCCATCTTCCGCAGCAAAATTATTACCAAATACGGCACGAGTATAGCGAAGCCATGCCGCAAACAGTGTGCGTACACCCACACGACCAACTAGGTAATGTCGTCGCAAGAGCTTTGTATATTCAGATGAGCAACGGCGGCCGGTTTATGGACCTCGTGGCAAACACAACAGTTTCCGATTCATCTGAACAACTACGAAGACAAAATGTTGTTTGCTACCTCGAATTGGACGATAAACTCACCGTTAAGGACCATAACCAGCTAGCCGCCGACACTTTCAAAAATATCAATAGCGGCGTTTCACGTCTACCGGAATTCACGTTCTGCGATAGCCAAGAATCTAGGTTGTCGACTATTTGCGAAAAGAGATTGGAACGACATGGCACTTTAAATATTTCACATCAAACATCAAACAACGGCATTAATAAGGGTGGCAAATGGGCGCTATGTCATGTCGCAGACAACACCTATCACGCCATTTTTCAAATACAGTCTGAATTGGCTTGTTCCGAAGGAGCATTATTTGGTTTTCTGGAAGAGGGCATTGGCTTCTGGGAACTCGATACCAAGGAGCAGACTATCACCCACAACCAGATGTGGCTGACACATTTGAACTATGACAGTTTGCCAGAAACTATACCTGTTGGTTCATGGCTAGGTTTAATGTTGCCGGAAGATCGGTCACGGGTTCAAGAAGCGCTAACCGATGCCAATAGTTTCCCCATTTCTTATCGAATGGCGTCAGGCAAAGGCGCATCTCTAAAAATAGAAACCAGAGGCATGGTGAAAGAGTTTGATAAAGAGGGCGGAATAAAAATCATGCAAGGGTTCCATAACAATCACACAGACCGCCAGGGAATTGCAGCGCTTAATAAAAATGATTTTATCGAAACAATAGCGTCGGACCTCGGCTATGAACTGGGTAACGCTAATACGCCACAGCACGTAGATCTTTCATTGCTGGAAGGCATCATGACATCAGTAGAGGACTTCCTCATAGCTGAATATGGCAAACAGGTAATCAAAAGAATCGAGATTCCGAGAGAACAAAAGATACGTTGTAGCAGTTTCCTGGATGAACATGAAAACATGACAACCTTCACTATCAGCTGTCCCGGCGTGACTGTTCCACGGAAAATTCTTGGTCATATTCTTGAGCCCGGATTTACCACGCAGCGGATCCACTCAGTTGACAGTATCAATCTTGCGAGAATCAATAAGCGCATTCATAACATCGGCGGCCATCTAGAGTTATCAACCGGCGGCAACTCGGGATTAGTATTCGATATACACCTTCCGCCTGAAGAAACCGAGACGATCGATGTGTTAATTGTCGGAAATGAAGTGTCCAGTACGATTGCAAAGAATCTCACTGATGCCGGGTACTCTGTCTTAATCTCGACAAATAATCAGCTATGGGAACGCTTCAATGACAACCCTGCACGCTACAAACTCATCATTTCAGAGGTGAACAACAGAAATAGATTTACGTTGCTGGAATTGCAACCAGACTTATCTATCATTGTGTATGGATCCCCGGACGACAAGGTCAGTGCAAATGAAGTGTTAGACGCAGGTGCCAAAGCCTACCTTGAAGCGCCGCTTGATATGCGACATCTAATTCACCTGGTTGAGCGAGAAATAGTAGAGATCTCTGGAGTCGTAGATTTTGTCTAGAGAATTCATCACAAC
>JAQWMV010000226.1 GCA_029246605.1 Pseudomonadales bacterium
ACTATCATGCAACGGATCCTTGCTACCGATATAACCTGCATTTTTCCAACACACCTGGCTGAGCTGGTTCCCCTCTCAAAATACGTTCTTCAGACTGAATCATCACGTTTTTTAGTTAGCGGAAGTACCAGTGCGATCCAAACGGCTGTGAATGCTAAAGCGATATAGAGGTAATAGCTACTCATGGCGAGACCGGCCTTTTGCAGCGATGCGATCAAAAGAGATGAGCCACCTTTACCTGTTCGATAACCAAAAACATCTATCACTTCTTTTGCGCGATACCGTGCGTCGAATCCTAGTGGAATATAAATCATTTCTTTCGCGGCTCGAAAGATCGAGTAATCGAATGCTTTAAAAAGCAGAAACGCGAGTCCAACGGTAAATATAGTAGGATTGATGATCGCAATCGTGATCGCGACTATATGGATGAGAGGCAGTAGCAAATGAACCCATCTGATTCCTAGAAAACTAAGCAACAATGGGGCACCAATGAACTGTATCCCCAGACTCGTCAGGTTAACGTTGCCCCAGAAGTCGCCCTGGAAAGATGTTTCACCATCCGTGTCTCCGGCGAAGGTGGAAGACAACATACCCTGGAATTTGAAATCAAGGACTGCTGCGATGACCTGTGTCGTCAATACAATCGCGAGCAGACTTGCTAGCGTCGGATTGCTACGAAATAACTGCCATCCCATATAGTGATGTTTGCCATCACCCTGCTCCCTGGGCGTCGTAGGTTCTCCAAATGCTCTATAGGTATAGTTCGAAACAAGCACAGCCGGTATTAGCAGTAGAGCGGCGAACACCAGCATGGCTTCTGTACCGAGCGGTCCTGCAGTTACACCGACCAATTTTCCACCAACAACAGCGCCTAAACCCGCGATCCCAGTGATTGGCCCATTCAACTTCTTCGCGGTATCTGATGACAAAGACGAGTTGATATAGCTCCAATACTGTTCGATAAGCAGAACGATATAGAATTCTTTAGTGAGAAATAAAATGGGCGTGATTATCTTGCTGCCTGCAAGTACACCAAGGTAGCAGGCGAGGATCATCATTGCGGATCCAAGCGATGTCACGATGAGCGTGCGCCTGGGACCCAATCGACTCAGAATCCAGCCGTATAATGCAACGCCGAAGAATACTACTAACGGCATTGCCGCCATGACCAGTGGCAGATTCTCTGCACCATAGGCATTCTTGAATAACACCGTAGCTGGAGATCGAATGAACTCGTAACCCGCCAGGGTGAAAAATGCTGCGCAAGCCATCAGTAAACCAACCTGATATTCTTTAGGAATTCTGAACACTGGTACTCCGAGACATTACACGCGAGGCAGAACTTGACATATAGCAAGCAAATGCGCAAATTGCGCCCTTTTTCTGGAATACTCAGGTTATGAAACCAACCGCGAAACCCGGCAATCCCAATTTTTCTTCCGGGCCTACTTCTAAGCGACCAGGCTGGACAATCGATCAATTGGATCTTGCTAGCCTGGGACGATCGCATAGAGCGAAAGGTCCGAAGGCAAGAATTCAAAAGGTCATCACCGAAAGTCGAGAAATACTCGGTTTACCTGAACACTACTTACTCGGTATTGTGCCGGCATCGGATACCGGTGCGTTCGAAATGGCGCTTTGGGGCATGTTGGGTGAACGACCCGTAGACGTCTTCGCCTGGGAGAGTTTCGGTGAGGGTTGGGTCACGGATATTGAAAAACAACTCAAGCTCAAGGGCACCAGTGCTTATCTTGCTGGCTATGGTCAATTACCTGATCTATCTCAGGCCAACAGCCAGCACGATATCGTGTTTCCATGGAATGGTACGACTTCCGGAGTAAGAGTGCCGGATGCCGAGTGGATTGCGGCTGACCGCGAGGGTCTGACATTTTGTGATGCGACATCCGCTGTATTTGCCATGCCGGTGGATTGGCCAAAACTGGATGTTATTACCTGGTCATGGCAAAAGGCGCTTGGCGGTGAGGGGTCACATGGCATGTTGGCACTTTCACCCCGCGCGATTGCTCGACTGGAGCATTTTCAGCCTGATCGCCCCTTACCAAAAATCTTTCGTTTGACGAAATCCGGAAAATTAATTGCCGATATTTTTGCGGGCTCAACAATCAATACACCTTCATTACTCGCTGTTGAAGATCAACTGGATGCTCTCTGTTGGGCAAAGTCGGTAGGCAGTCTGCCGGGACTCATACAACGCAGCGAAAATAACCTGGCTGCGGTATCAGACTGGGTAGAGAAAACAGACTGGATAGCCTTCCTTGCTGAAGACGAGTCAATTCGATCAAGTACTTCTATCTGCTTGAAAATTATCGACCCCTGGTTTTCGAGTAAAGACGTTAATGCACAGTCTGCTGTCATCAAGGAACTCGTTGCCCTGCTCGAATCTGAAGGTGTCGCCCACGATATAGCGGGATATCGAGATGCACCGCCTGGCTTGAGAATTTGGGGCGGAGGTACCGTTAATACCAGTGATATCACCAGTCTGCTACCCTGGCTGGACTGGGGCTGGCAGCAAATAAGCGCAAACTGACAAGCAGTATGGGGTGGAAATGATACGAATTCTAAGCGTTTTATTAGCGGGCCTCATTACGTTTTCAGGCAATGTCAGTGCAGAAACACTTTTAGAGGACGTACACTTTCTAATTCCAGCTGGTCCAGGAGGTGGCTGGGATGGCACCGCCCGTGGTGTTGGAGAGGCTATGGTAAAATCAGGGCTGATAACCGATGTTTCCTATGAGAACCTCTCTGGCGGTGGTGGTGGCAGAGCTATCGCAAAGTTTATTGAAACGGCACCGAGGCAGAAGAATACGCTACTGATTGGCTCTACCCCTCTGGTAGTTCGCTCATTACAACAAATATTCCCACAATCATTTCGTGATCTGAAGCCAATCGCCTCCGTGATTGCTGATTATGGCTGTTTCGCCGTCCACAAGGATTCTCCTTTCCTGAACTGGCAGGACGTTGTGAATGAATATTTGAAGAGTCCACAGTCGATTAAGGTGGCCGGAGGCTCTGTTCGTGGTAGCACCGACCATTTTGTGATTGCCAATGCCTTCAAGTTAGCCGGAGGAAAACCTCGTGACGTGGTCTATATACCCTATGATGGCGGCGGCAAAGCCATGGCAGGTTTATTAACCGGAGAAACACAAGTATTGTCTACGGGCCTTAGCGAGGCGCTGGAGATGCATCGTGCAGGCGAGATACGAATTCTGGCCATTACAGCTGAGAGTCGTCTACCGGACACGCCATCGTTACCCACACTCAAGGAACAGGGCTTCGACCTCCGTTTCGCAAATTGGCGGGGATTCTTTGCGGCACCTGGACATCCAGATGCACACTACGACGATATGGCTCATACACTTGCATCGGTGATCAATACCCAGGCATTCTACGTTGTACGTGCCAGGAATGGCTGGGCTACGTTACACATCGAGAAGGATCAGTTTTATCAATTTCTTGAGCAACAGGAAGCGGAAATTGGGACATTGATGCGCGAACTAGGTTTTCTAAGGTAATATAGAGAAAATGGCTCTAACTAATTGAATTTATTAATTTTTAGAGCAGTTTCATTAACACTACTGGCACTATTTTGTATCTATCTGTACTTTTCAGGTGATATTTATCTGGATTTTTGGGCCGAGGATGCGCTATTCCACGCCAGGTCGTTTCCCTATGTTATTGGTATCGCAGGCGTATTTATTGCCGCTCTGCTAACCATTCTACCGACAAAGCCAGTTTCCCTAGCCGGAATAGATACCTCGCATATTCTTCCAGCAGTGCTGCTTGTCGCCCTTACGAGCGCTTTTGGTCTGCTTTTGGACTATCTGGGCTTTATTGTCGCTTCATGGCTGTTCCTGGTTTCTGGTTTTCTGCTTCTCGGTGAACGTGCCTACATTCGGATAGTTGTTTGTGCGTCCCTGCTGGTGGGTATTTTTTGGCTACTCATGGATCTGCTTGAGATCTACTTGGCCCCTGGTTACTGGCTGGAGTGGCTTTTCAATGTTTGATGGTCTAATTCTAGGTTTTTCGACGGTTCTTAGCGGGCACAATCTTCTGCTAGTACTGGCCGGCTGTGCTGCTGGCACAATAATAGGCATGCTACCGGGACTGGGGCCCATTTCAGCCATTGCGCTGATGATCCCTGTCACCTATGGGTTTGATCCGGCAAGCGGCATGATCTTGCTCGCAGGCGTTTACTATGGTGCTATTTTTGGCGGTTCAACGTCTTCTATCTTAATCAACGCACCGGGTGTTGCAGGTACCGTCGCCACATCCTTCGATGGCTATCCGCTGGCGAAATCAGGACAACCCGGTAAGGCACTGGCGATAGCAGCGTATGCTTCATTTGCCGGGGGCACACTTGCAGCAATCTTACTGGTTGTCGCTGCGCCTTATCTCGCTTCCTGGTCTCTCAGTTTTCAGTCAGCGGACTACTTTATGCTGATGCTTCTCGGGCTGTGTCTGGTCTCCGCATTTTCAAGCAAAGGAGAGTATTTAAAAGCGTTGTTAATGACTTGTTTTGGTCTGGCACTTTCAACCGTCGGCACCGATCTCACCTCCGGTATCCAGAGATTCACCTTTGGTCGAATGGACCTCATTGATGGCATCAGTTTTCTATTGTTGGCGATGGGAACATTTGCGATGTCAGAAGCCATATTAATGGTCTTGCGCGGGCACGATAGTAAGATCGACGATCTCAAAACCTCCAGCATAAAATTGTGCCGGGATGAGGTCAAAACCATAGCGCCCGTGATCGCCCGAAGTTCTATTATCGGGTTTTTTATCGGTGTATTACCCGGTGCTGGCGCCACGATCGCGTCCTTTCTCTCCTACGGTCTGGAAAAGAACATAGCCAAGGATTCATATCAGTTTGGCAAGGGAAGTCTAAAGGGGCTTGCCGCGCCGGAAACAGCCAATAACGCAGCCTGCACCGGTTCCTTTGTGCCTTTGTTGACGTTAGGTATTCCTGGTTCAGGAACAACAGCGATACTTCTGGGGGCCCTTATAGCCTATGGCATTCAACCGGGCCCGCGCTTATTTGTAGATAAACCGGAAATATTCTGGGCTGTGATTGCGTCCATGTATGTTGGGAACGTTTTCCTGCTGGTTTTAAATCTACCCCTTATTCCCTATATTGCCAGAGTGCTGACTATTCCCAGAACGATTTTGATCCCAAGCATCATGTTTTTTGCCTTAATGGGTGTTTACCTGGTCTCTTTCAATACCTTTGATATACAAATGCTAGTCATCATTGCAGTTTGCGCAGTCGCATTGAGGCTCTTTGGCTATCCAATGGCACCTCTGCTACTGGGATTCATACTGGGGGGGATTCTAGAAGACAACCTTCGACGAGCAATAGCCCTGGCAGACGGGCAATGGTCATTTTTATGGGAACGACCTGTCACGCTCGCTTTGGTGATATTAACAACCCTGGTCGTTGTCGGTCCGCTACTTAAATATGTGCTGAAGCGACGCTGATGTTACTCAGCGCCCGTACTTTCCTGCATACGCTTTAGCTCCGCGAGGCGCCGCTTCTCACCCGTGATATAGGTAATATACTGTGCAACCATCTTGCGTTTTTTGGCATCAGCTTTCTGTGAACTTCGAAAGGCACGTACTGCCTCATCCCAACGTTCTAAAGCCATCAGTGAAATACCCATCCAGAAATAGGCATCCGACTCTTTCTTCCGAACCAGGTCCTTGGTATTCAATGAGGACCGATAGGCTTTGATAGCCTTGGAATGATGTTCTTCGTGCGCCAATGCCTGTGCGAGACGATAGTAATTTTCGCCACTGCCAACTTTTTTCGCCGCATTTTCCCAGGCAGTGATCGCCTTTTCCACTTCCTGCGCCATAGTGTATGAAGTCGCTAGCAGTTTCAGGTTTTTCTCAGTGTTTTTTAAGATTTTATTCGTGAAGCCCTGTTCTAAAACTTCTGCAGCTTCATAGGGCACCTCCGCGTTGAGGAGGCGCTGAGACAGCATAACGATTTCAGATTCCCGCACAAAGAAGCCCTGCGTATAAGCTGCATAGTATGCCGACAGAGACTGATCATCCCACTCCTTTTCGCTATACATACCGGCGAGAAGCATCCAGTACGACTTTTTAGGATAGTGAACAATAAGCTTTTCTAGTACGACGATTACATTGTCGACATCCTGCAATGTGTTGTAGAGGACAACCTGGAGATACCACCAGTTTTCCTCCATCTCCTTGCCTTGTTCGATAGCAACTTCTTCAACCAACACCGCATATTT
>JAQWMV010000231.1 GCA_029246605.1 Pseudomonadales bacterium
GTTGTATAAACAATATCAGCAGTGGAGTCTTTCGGTCAGCCGTAGTGCATTAGGCGCCGACTATCCTGAAGGCAAAGTGCTCCCAACCGGACGCAAACCGGATCCTGTTGTCCATGAACGCAGGGCACAGCGGTACAAGGAATGGGCTAAGGAAATACGCGCCGCAAGTAAGTGACGAACGGAGCACCAACGAGTGTCAGGATTTTGTAAATTTTAAGCTGACCCTACCTATCTCTCTGCCCTTAGCTATATGCTGGGCGCTCCGAAAACCGAGGAATTAGTAGGTGGCGACAAATTTAGCACTTGTAGAAGACGAGACTGATGTGAATACCACATCGGATGTGAACATCTCCTTCCGCGAGGTTGTTGCGCTGTTGGCTCGAAGCTGGCCATATTACAGGCCGCAACTCAAACACCTCCTGGCGCTTCTGGCCATGAGTATTGTCTCCGGTGGTGGCATCCTGGTTACCACCGCAGTGGGCATGGATATACTCAATAACGCAGTGCTTGTTGGAGAACCCATCACCGATCTGCAGGCAGACCTCTTCTTTGTTGATGAGACCTATGTTTTAGAAGAGTCTGCTGAGGCGGATACCGAGCGCCAATTGCTGAGCGATGAGCAGCGCCACACGCTGCGAAACCATTTTTTTGCCTGGTCAGCAGTACTGGGCGCCTGTTCGTTAGCGATTTATGCAGGTGGCTACTGGTACATGGTGTGGATCTTTGCCAGGATCAATCAGGCCTTACGGGTCGTTATGGTTGAACGTGCCGAGCACCTGTCATTACGCTACCACAGTGAGTCCAGGACCGGTGATGCTATGTACCGAATCTACCAAGACAGCGCAACCATTACCAATGTCTTCAGGAATCTTGTCATATCACCCCTTCGCGGGGTTGTCTGGCTGCTCGGCGCATTCCTTTTTTTGCTGGCATTCAGCCCGACGCTCGCGTTGATATCCGTCGTGACAGCGGTGCCTGTTTGCGCGCTGTTTTACTACTCCACACCACATATCCGGCGCTGGGCTCGCCAGGCCCGTGAAACCAACAGTAATCGTACCTCCTGGATTCAGGAAGTTTTCACCGGTATTAAAGTCATCAAATCTAATCGAGCTGAAGGAATAGTGTTTGATCGTTTTGTCGCGGATTCACAACAGGCACTGGACGCTGCTTTTTACCTCAGATTTAGTATTGCCGTTCTGAAGGTGGGTGTCACAGTGTGCTTTATGATGGCACTACTATTGATGGAATATTTGATGGCAGACTGGACCATTACTGAAAAGGCGACCTTCCTGGGTGGGACGGTCGCTTTTGTGGGGTTTGCAGTATGGAATCTGGGTGCCTTTCAGACAGCCGTAGCTCAGGCTTCGCAGATGAACGGCATGGCGCGAGAACTCGCCGAATTCTGGGGTATTGGTCAGGACCTTGTTGTTGGTCTGAAGCGGGCGTTTTTCCTGTTGGATCTGGAACCGGAAGTGACTGAGGTGGAACATCCGGAAGCGTTTCCGATACCCATAGCCAGTGTTACCTGGAAGGACGTGAACTTTGCCTATACACCGGATAAGCCACCTGTTCTTCAGGGGGTCAACCTGCAGGCTGAATCGGGCACTATTACCGCCATCGTTGGTAGTACGGGAACCGGAAAATCCACCCTGATGTCATTGTTATTGCGTTTGTATGACCCAGATAGCGGAGAGATCAGCCTTAATGGTACGCCGGTCAGCCAAATGAAGATTAGTGAACTGCGCGGTAACGTCGCCATCGCCCTGCAGAAGAATGTACTGTTTGCCAAAACTATTGCAGAGAACATCGCCTATGCGGTAGATGCAACGCGGGCTCAGATAGAAGCCGCCGCGAAAGTGGCCTGTGCCCATGATTTTATTCTTGAAATGCCGGATGGCTATGATACTGAGCTGGGTGAGCGGGGCGGCAAGTTGTCTGCCGGACAGCGTCAGAGACTGTCCATCGCCCGGGCTATTCTTCGAGATACGCCGGTGCTGATTCTGGATGAGCCTACTGCCTCTTTGGATGCGCAGACCGAGCATCAGGTGTTACAGAACCTGCAAGCGTGGGGTCGGGAACGGGTTGTTTTTCTGATTACCCATAGGCTCTCTACTATTCGGAACGCTGATCAAATCGCCTTTATGAAAGATGGCACGGTCAGTGAACTGGGGCCTCATGATGCATTGATGAAACTGGATGCGGGTCACTACAAGGGTTTTGTGGAAACAGAGCTCTATGGCATCAAGGACGAAGTGGAGGCCTCATCATGAGTGAAGCCAGCATGAACAAATTTGATGAAGGCATGTACGATGATCGTGTCGACACCGAAACAGGCATTTCGTCAGCCGAGGCGCTTGTCTTGATGGGTCGATCCTTTCGCCTGTTAAATACCGTCCGAGGTCTATTCTTCACTAAGCTTTTTCTAGCTCTGTTGGCAATTTCCCCGGTGTTACTGGTTCCCTGGTTCGGAAAAATCATTGTCGATCAAGTGTTGTTGCAGAAATCGTTTGGTGAAACCGAAGTTCTGTTCCCCCCCTTTATGGATCCGTTTATCTCTTTGTTTTCAACCATGAGTCCGATGGAGATTATGGGGGCTATTGTTATTACCTATGTCGTATTGATCGGCCTCTTCGGCGTGCGTGGCGGCGGTACTGCTGTGGCGTTGACCTTTAATCAGGGCCAAGATAATGCGACCCAGTCAGAAGCAGCGTTGAGCGCGGGTAGCAGCTCCGCGGGTGGTCTGTTTGGCCTCACCGAAATGCTCGTGACAGTGCGCCTCACGCAAAGCATTGCCAATCAGCTACGTACACGATTGTTTGATAAGCTAACCCGGCTGCCAATGATTACGCTGGATGATCACCGCATTGGGGATTCTGTGTATCGGGTCATGTATGACACACCGATGGTGCCGGATATCTGCTATAAGCTAACGCTGGTTCCACTGGCTACTATCTTGGTCGCGGCCATCAATGTGTATCTGATTAAATATAGCTATGGTGTAGTCGCACCTGAAATCGTCTGGATCGCCCTATTCATGGTCCCTCTTGCGCTGGTCGTTACCCTGCCCATGTCAGCATTTGCACGACGGCTCAATCAGAAAAGCCGCGCATCTGGTGCAGCCACAACCAATGCCATGGAGGAAAGCATTGATAATATCAGTGCAGTGCAGAGTCTTGGTGGCATGGATCAGGAATCAGCACAGTTCAAGGATAAGAGCGCTGAATCCTACAAGCGATTTTTGAATGCATGGATGTTCCAGATGTTCATTCTTGCCCTCGGTGGTACGCTGACTATTGGTATGGGCATTTACATAGCTATCTATATTTCCGATGCGATTATTGTCGGTGATATGAGCCCCGGTGACTTTGCAGTGATGCTGGGCATTTTTTCGTCCATTTCAGGTAGTGCGCTGTTGTTGGGCAGTTTATGGATCGGTTTGCAAACCAATATTGCCGCAGTGCGTCGAGTCTTTTTCTTCATCGACTATGAAACGGAGGATGTGAACCGGGAAAAAGTACCGGATCAGGGTGTTCGTGAATCAGTCAGTCTGGAAAACCTGGGTTTTCAGTACACGGATGGCCGCTGGGCACTTCGTGATATCAACTTGGATCTTAAGGTCGGTGAACTGGTTGCTGTTGTTGGTCCAACGGGTGCGGGTAAGACAACACTGGCCTATATGTTGCCCGGGTTTTTGAAACCCACTGAAGGATGTGTCCGGGTTGATGGTACCGATATAGCCACCATGAATACCGACTGGCTGAGGGATCAGGTGTCCTATGTGTTTCAGGAACACATGCTGTTCTCCGATTCCGTCCGCGACAACCTGTTGCTTGCTAACCCTGTCGCCAGCGAAGCTGAAATGATCGACGCCCTGATGACGGCGGGCGCGTGGGAGTTTGTAGAGACACTGCCCCAAGGTCTTGATACCGTTCTTGGCAAAGCCGGTGATTCCTTGTCGGTGGGTCAGCAGCAGCGCCTATGTATTGCCAGAGGTCTGGTGCGGGAAACCAAGATACTGATTCTCGACGAACCAACTGCGGCACTGGATCCCAAAACTGAAATCGCGCTAGTGAGTTCTCTCAGGAAGGCTGCCAAAGGCAGGCTGGTAGTCGTCATTGCGCACCGTCTCTCCACGATTCGCCAGGCCAGTAAAATTGTCTTCCTGGAAGATGGCAGACTAATGGAATCTGGCAGTCACGATGAACTGATGGCAAAGGATGGCGGTAAATACCGTCAATTCGTGGAACTGCAGTCAAATTCGGACTACGGATAAGATCCCGCAAGCTATTTCAGGGCGGGTTCAATGCAACCTAAGTCGATTAGTGAATTTCCCGTATCACGAAGCGTATCCAGAACGTTGTGAGGCTTAAGCCCTAGTTCATTGATAGCCTTAGTACACTTTGCTCGCAGGCGTGTATCAGACTGGTCCGGCACATAGTCACCGGCGATATTAAAGTTGGGGAACAATTCGCCAAGCGTGTCCAATAATTCCTGCATGGTTGGCTCACCGGACTCTTCATGTGCAACCGCCATATAGCGTGAACCATTGGTGGCTAAATGACTGGTCGCAGCGAGTCGTTGTATCTCAGCGATGTCACGCACATCGATAATATTCCAGTTCATACCTGCGGATGGAAAGTCGGTTGTCCCGGCCAACATGAGACCAATTCGATGTTGCCAGACCGTGTCGTGGGGTTTACCCATTAGTGGGCCAAGTACATGACAGGGGCAGACCGAGACCACATCAATGCCATTGGTTTCGCCAAACTCATAGCCAAACTTCTCTGCATCAACCTTGCCCTTGGCGTAGGAAGAGCGCTGGATATTCCAGTTCATGAACGTTTCACCCTTTCTGTTGGTGGACGTATAACGTTGTTCCAGTGTTTCGTAAGAGCCGCCTGCCCAGTCATCTTCAGTGTATTCGAAATCGACCGGACGGTCTGGCAGACCAGGACCCATGACCGCAGCTGTGGAAGAGGTGTAAACGACACGTTTTACAGTGCCCGCTTTTCTGCAAGATTCAAGCACACCAGCAGTAGCAGCAAGGAGCCCCTCGTACATGACTTCCGGTGATGGTGAACCGTAGGTTTTGTTGGTCCCGATATCAGCGGCGACATGGAACACGGCGGCACAACCGATAAATGCTTCATCATAGGCACCTTCTGCTGCTCTCATCAGGTCACAGGAGAACAACTCAATGCTACCGGGACCTTTTTCGTCGATTGCCATGAGATATGCCATCTTCTCAGTGAGGCTGGAATCTCGTACACAGGCGCGAACCTGATACCCGTTTTCCACCAGGTTCTTTACAACGTGTGCGCCAATAAATCCTGAGGCGCCGGTTACTGCTACAGCGCCCGCGTCTGGTCCAGAAATGGCTGGCATTCTACTGCTCCTTAATTTTTTTAGAACGGCCAGTGTACTCTCTGATCCGCCAATTTTGTGGAATTTTTACGCCGGTAATCCGATGTTTACTCTCGCCAGAAAGTGCTCATCAACTGTGCATCCGAAAGATCAAGTACCTGCTCTGCGTTGTCAAAGAAGTCCTCTGTGGTTGCGTTTTCGCCCAGGCTAACACCGGTGTTTGAATAGATTGCGTTAGACGCGAAATTACCCCCAGCGGCCTGGATGATGCGGCCATTGGGTGCATCTTCAGAGGCCATATACAGCATGGCAGGACTCACAAGCTTCGGATGGCTGGCAGCTTCGGGGTTGTCAGCGTCTATCTCGCTGCCGGGGATACTTGCAGTCATTCGTGTTGCCGCACCGGGTGACAGGCAGTTTACCCGGACGTTATGCGATGCACCTTCCCGGGAGAGGTTATTCATCATACCAACCATGCCCATTTTTGCTGCGCCGTAGTTTGATTGTCCAAAGCTACCAAGGATGCCGGAAACCGAAGAGGTGAAGATGATCCGACCATAGTTCTTTTCATACATGATGGGCCATGCGTGCCAGGTGACATAGGCACTGCCGTTGAGGTGGACATTAATCACCAGATCCCACTCGTCCAGGGTCATATTTTTGAATGATTTATCACGCAGGATGCCGGCGTTGTTGACTAGAATATCGACGGTGCCGTATTCATTGACCGCGGTATCCAAGATACTCTTGGCACCTTCACGATCTGATACGCTGGCTTTATTGGCCACTGCCTGGCCGCCGTTGTCGCAGATTTCCTCAACGACCTGGTCTGCCATGTCGCTTTGGCCAGCGCCATCAACTGATCCACCAAGATCATTCACAACAACCTTTGCACCGTGACTGGCTAGCAGCAGGGCGTGCTCTTTACCAAGTCCGCCACCGGCACCAGTTACTATCGCTACTTTTCCTTCAACACTCATCAATGCACCTTGATGTTCCGAAAATTTGAGGACGGAATAAACCATTTTTCTGGTGTCTGCGCAAGGATCAATAGTCAGGAAGCCGTTGTATTCAGGTATTTTAGAACGCTTATTCAGCGTACAATCTGCGTCGACTCTCATTGAGATCAGTAGGACTATCCATGATTTATGATGTTGTTATTGTCGGTGGTGGCTTTGCCGGCATGTATGCATTGCACCGTTTTAGAAAACAGGGGCTATCGGTTAAGGTCCTCGAAGCGGGTTCGGACGTGGGTGGCACCTGGTACTGGAATCGCTATCCGGGTGCACGATGTGATGTACCCAGCCTTGAATATTCCTTTGGATTTTCAGAAGAACTTGAACAGGAGTGGGATTGGCCGGAAGTTTATTCAGCACAGACAGACATTCTGCGATATGCGAATCATGTAGCCGACAAATTCGATCTTCGCCGCGACATACAGTTCAACACCAAAGTCATTAGTATCGATTACCAGTCTGAGCAGAATCTCTGGCAGCTCCGTATCGAAGAGGGTGAGCAATTCAGCGGCCAATTCTGTGTGATGGCTACGGGCTGTCTGTCAGTACCAAACAAACCCCAATTACCCGGTGTCGATGAGTTCAAAGGGCAAGTGCTGCATACCGGGCTTTGGCCAAAGGAACCCGTTGACCTGACTGGTAAACGCGTCGGTATTGTTGGCACAGGGTCATCCGGCGTGCAGGCCATTCCTGAGCTGGCCAAGCAGGCCGGTCATCTAACCGTTTTTCAACGCACGCCCGTCTATACCGTTGCGGCGGATCCAAGCCCTATGCGTGATGCAGTCCAACAGCAGTTCCGTGAAAAATACCAGCAGATTCGCGAAATGCAGAGAAATAACTTCGGTGGGATCTCCGGCTTCACACCGGTTAGCAGTGGTGAAGAGAAGAAACAAAAAGCACAGACACCGATACCGGCTAACATCCTTGAGATGACTGAGGACGAAAGGCTGACTCTGGTTACCGAACGAGGCCTTGGAGTATTACTCGGTTTTCAAGATGCCTATAAAGACCTCGTTGCGAACGAAGCTGCGAACGAAGCTTTTCGTTTCGGCATCCACAATATCGTCGATGACCCTGATGTCGCAGCAAGCCTGTCACCGAAAACCCATGGCCTGGGTTGTAAACGTCAGGTGTTCGACCGGGACTATTACGCCACTTACAACCGAAGCGACGTGACACTGGTCGACTTAAGCGAGGATCCGTTAACTTCAATAGTGGATTCCGGTGTTGAAACGCAATCGGGGATTCATGAACTGGATGTTCTCATTTTCGCGACCGGCTTTGATGCAATGACCGGGGCGCTGCTTCGTGCGGGAATCAAGGGTAAGGATGGCCAATCCCTCAACGATAAATGGCGAGATGGGCCTGTTGCTTATCTGGGCCTGCA
>JAQWMV010000236.1 GCA_029246605.1 Pseudomonadales bacterium
GTTGTAGGAGTTGTAGGGGTTGTAGAGGGTGCAGCAGGAGTAGCTGGAACAGATGGGGGAGTCTCTCTAATCGAGTCATTAAAAAACGAAATAAATTCTATTTTTGGCTCTTCAATCGTACCACTGACCTGGTACTTTGCACTGCTGATCAAATCGATCTGTGCACCTAGTACCTTTTGTGCCAGCATCACTGCTGCCCCAAATAGCGGTCCAGTGACAATAGCACTGTAGGCCGCATACCAGGGTAAGTTTCTGCTAACCGGTAACGTGACAATCATGTCGTTATTCAATGTACCGGTTGCAAGATCTACGACACCACCGATTGTAAAGTTACTACTTGACCCTTCAATCGCCAGCGGATTAAGTATCGTCATCACATTTCTGTCGAAACTGACGCTCCCCGTGACATCATTAAAGCTCCATCCCTTCTGCACGACATCGGAAAAATCAAACCGAAATCTTCGGGCGATCTGGTCGAAATCAAAGATGCCAAGGAGTTTCAGCGCACCCGTTCCCGTTTCAGCCTGAACAAATCTTCCTTGACCGCCAAAAATTTCGAGTTCACCGGAGACAATCTCCACATCAATGGCAGAGGGTGATCCCTGCCATGAAAAGTCAGCGCCAAACTCGAAACCTGTTCCTTCGATACTCGATGCAAAACCCCATTCTTTAAGAGCCAGCGCTAGATTATCCGTAGCTACATTACCTTCAAATGTTGAACTGTGGGCCCCATCAAAAAACCAATTAACCTTTGCACCTTCAACTATGGAGATCCCCTTCAGTTCAGCGCTCAGATTCTGAAGCGTTGCACCTTCGGAATTCGGGCGCAATTGAAAGGACCAATTGCCGTAGTTCTCATCACCATAGGTAAGCTCAGCAGTCGAAAAATCGATATCTCCTAACGCCTGTGGCTGGACCTCTAACAGGGGATCGGTAGCCTCTGGCTCCTCAGCGAAGCGCAGGAAATCGAGATTCACCACCAAGGGCTTCTCATCATCATTGAGTACGACGACGCCTGCCAGCTCTGCATTCTGTAGCTCCGCACGCCAAGCATCATCGATACGCGTGATCTTAGTCACTACGTCCTGCAACGCCAATGCATAGACATTGAGCTCGTCAATATGCAGCTTGATCAAATCAACACGGTCCGCCAGCTCCGATTCCAACGACACATCTGACAGTGACTCCATCTCCAAAAAAAACTGATCCCAGGCATCAACGTCAACCTGCGATAAATTACCGGACACCCTTATTGCATCGTAGGAGACATCACCAAGCAACTCATTACCGAAGTGTAAGGCACCGCCTTCCACTAATTCATTCTTCACCATCAGTGAGCCTTGTAAATCCCCGAGAGACATTTCTATTAAAAACCCGGGTTCCAAAAACTCTTGCTTGTAATATAGCAGCCGTTCTTCCTGTCCATCCTTCCCCAAAGGAGAGGGAAACTTTAACGTAGTCCCCCTTAGGTTAGACGTTGCTTCTACGTAACTGTTTCCCGCGTTAACACCGAATGGTATATGCACAGATGATTCATATTGGAGTTCTCCAATTGCGCGACTAAACAAACTTTGCCCTGACCATTGGTAGAGATACTCTGCACCAACCGTTCCCGCCAAATTAACAATAACTTCACCATCTTCACCTCGCAGCTCACTACCGATAAAACCCGTGATCGGCTCGTTGAATAAATTGGCAGTGAATCCTCTTGATGTCAGACCTGTCTTGTTCTCATAACGGATCACCCCATTTAAATTCGACACCTCAAGATCGTAATTGGGGAAGCTAATTTGGTTTCCCTTAAATATCACATCTACATCACTATAGGCCTGCTCACGGCCACTAATAGGTACATCCAACTTCAAATAACCTTCAATCTCACCACTTCCCGACCAGTTTTTAGCGACACGTGAAATTTGCTGAGCAATTGGCGTATCGTTTAGAACACTAATGCCGTCAGTCATCGGCCCCCGAATGACTGCATCAACGAAAACACGTTCAGCCTGGCCTTGATGAGGGAACGGGATATTGATTAGCGCAGACGATATCTGACTATTTAACACGCGACCCTTAATCTCCTCGGACCTAACACCGTCGTTACCAATGAAAATTGTACTTTCCAAGTCATAAATAGTGGGCCAGTCCTCATGATAATGGAGCGTTGCCCCACTGACTCTAAAGGATGTTTCGAATGCCTTCCTGATTTTTGGCGAGCCTCGGTAGAGAGACCCATGAAAAACGAGAGCAGTTTCTGTAGCTATACCATCCTGAAGAGCACCTTCAAGCCAGGAAATAAGATTCGGTGAAAGTGTATTGGGTAGGTAACGATTCGCTTCGGTAAGAGTGCCGTTTTTAACACCAATAGCCAATCCCCAGGTATGCGCTTCCCTGTCTGCTGCCAAATTGATCTGTAGTTTTCCATAGGCAGTCAGCTCTTTATGTACCAGCTCGATCAATCCACTACTTATGCGAATTAAATTTCCATCATTTCTATAATTTATCCGACCACGGGCCGAGTCAAAGGGCCACAACTCATTGAACATCGACTTAAAGTGCATATCGAATCGACCGTTATCAATATCAACGTAACCACTTTCCAGCCCCAGGGAAAGCAATCCATTTAACCTTTTTATCGCTGGCGACCCTAAATGAGCTTCAATACTGGCATCGTTTAACTTGCTAGCAATGCGAGCATCTTCAATACGGTCACCTATGTCTAAGTACACAACTGTCTGTTCAAGGTGTCCTCTCGGAGAAATTGCGCTTATATTTTCAAGTAGTCTTTCTGGTACAAATGTTTGCTCAAAACCGTCTATAACAGCAGATATCTCACTTAGGTCAACTGTCGGCACCACCAAACCAATTTGAAAATTATCATGAAGATTCGACACGACGCCCTGCAGACCATCAAGATGAATTTCTTTTTCACCGACAACCATATTTAACTTGTGTCCCGATATTTCATACCGGTCAGACAGTCCTAGCATGCCAAGGGTGAGCGAACCTTGAACAGCTAGATCGGATTCTGTGCCACGCGCCAGCAACGCATTGATTTCAATCTCGCTCACCAAGTCCAACTCGCCAGAATCGATAGTCAGCCAAATTTCTCCAGCCAGGTCTAAACGTTTTAGGAAAGAACTGGAATCGTACAAAAAATCCGCAAGATTGATCTGGGGAGCATGCATGTAAAACTGTCCAGAGAAATCTGAGCTTCTGAAATCTCCTCGGTAATCCCCTATCAAATGAATATCGCTGGATGCTTCTTCCTCCCCTAATCGCGTTATACGAACCGGGGCTGTAAAGGTCCTTTTGCCACGACTGGACAAGAATTGAATCTGATCACCCTTAACATCCTTGACGATGTAGCTGGCGCGTAAGCCCTCTAACGACAGGGATAAACTTCCAATTGTCACTACACTCAAATGCGGCAATGAATTGAATAAAATCTCCAGACTCACAGGCTCTTGTGAATCAGGGAACCCCCCGACGTGCCATCGTTGCGGCATTCGCTCCTCTACCTCGATCGAAAGATCATCGATCTCTACGGCGGTCACTACCAACTCCCCTTCCTGCAGACTGTCAAGAACACCAATTTGTAACGTCGCGCCGTGAATACGGATACTGTTCCCGAAAGATATGGTTGCTACAGAAAAGCGCGGATCAAAATAGCTCCAGCCTCCTGTGATTTCTCCTACGGTTACCGGAACACCAATGCGCTCTACTAGCACACTCGATAGGTCCTCCCGGTACCAATCTGAGATGCTCACCAGGAATCGTCCAACACTGACAAACGACGCAGCGGCAATAAGCAACACCAGCACCAGCACCTGGACGGTGCGGATCGCTATATTTCCTGTGTCGCGTAACTTCATCGTATCGTCGCCTGCTAATCGACTACTTCGACAACATCAAATTGTTCCTGACTGTAACTTGTCTCCACTTGGAAGCGGATATCCAGGGCGAGAACATCAGAAATTTCCTGTACACAGGCGGCATCCTCGTCGAGCAAACGATCGACCACGGATTGGGACGCCGTAACAATAAAGACCTTGTGAAGGTTGCGTGCCTGGCGCTGAATCTCTTTGAATATTTCCAGACAAACGGACTCTGCGGCCTTAATAAAACCCCGACCATCACAGTGATCACAAGGTTCACAGAGCATCCTTAACAAGCTCTCCCGGGTCCGCTTACGAGTCATTTCAACCAACCCTAATTCAGACATCTGTGTTATTTTCCACTTCACACGATCGGCATGCTGACCCTTTTCCAAAACCCGAAGTACCTGCCTCCGATGTTCGTCGTCTTCCATATCGATGAAGTCGATAATGACAATACCCCCCATATTTCTAAGCCTAAGCTGTCTGGGTATCGATGATGCGGCCTCCAGATTCGTCCGATAGATCGTGTCTTCCAGATCCTTGCGGCCGACAAAAGCACCCGTATTAACATCGACGGTAGTCATGGCCTCCGTTTGATCAATAATAAGATAACCCCCGGATTTTAAAGATACGCGACGGTCCAATGCGGCTTCTATCTGATCCTCTAAGTTGTGCCCATCAAACAATGGCTTTCGTTCATGACTAAGCTCGAGGTATTCAGCCTTCTCGGGAATAAAATCATTGAGGAAACGCGCGAGCGAACTTTCGGTTTCTTCCTGATCCACCAAAATTCTAATGGTTTTTGCGGTGATAATGTCGCGCATCACACGTAGTGGCAAAGGCAAATCCTCGTAGACCACTGCCGGTGCTTTTACCTGCGTATTGTCCATCATGATTTTTTGCCATCGGCTTCTTAACAGTTTTGCATCCTGACATATGTCCGGCGCCGCGATCTCCTCAGCAGCGGTACGCACAATAAACCCATCACCGCCCTCCTGTAATCCAGCAACAGCTTGCTTTAGCCTCTCCCGCTCAACGTCATCCTCTATGCGCCCCGAGATACCCACATGATCGGTTTTTGGCAAATAAACTAAATATCGTGAGGCTAATGAAATGCTCGTTGTGATACGCGCACCTTTTGTACCTATTTGCTCCTTGGATACCTGTACCAAGACTTCTTTACCCTCATGAATCAGACTTGAAATAGGGGGAAACTTATATCCAGGCCCACGTTCTTCCATCATCGCCTCATGGGAATCGACCAGATCGCTGACGTGCATAAACGCCGCTCTATCCTGGCCAATATCGACGAATGCACTTTGCATCCCCGGTAATACACGCAACACCTTACCCTTGTAGATATTGCCTACCGTTCCAGGTGAATGCGTACGTTCGATGAAAATCTCCTGCAGCAGCCCTTGTTCAACGACTGCAACACGACTTTCGTGCGGGGACACATTTATGATAATTTCTTCGGCCATGCGGACTTAGGCTCCCTTATTTAGCGCCAGACAATCGATGCCTAACTGATTCAATATGTGCGCAGTCTCCATCAGTGGCAACCCAACAACATTGCTGTAACTGCCGTCAATCCCGCTCACAAATAACGCGCCTTTGCCCTGGATGCCATAGGCCCCGGCTTTGTCAGCGGGCTCACCCGTGAGCCAGTATTTTTCAGCTTCTTCTTTACTTAGTGTGCGAAAACGGACTTTCGTTTCCGATAGGATCGGATACTGATGTGATTCTGTCGAAATTACGACCCCGGTGTAGACTTTGTGCTCTCGTCCAGAAAGCATTTCCAGTATTCTGATGCCATCCTCATGACTTTTAGGCTTACCGATAATACTGTCGTCAATCACGACCACGGTATCAGCGGCAATCACAATTTGAGCTCCCTTAAACTTAGCTCTTACCTCGTTGTTTTTGTCTCGAGCGAGCCTTAGCACAAACTCTTCAGGTGATTCACCACGCAGCAACACCTCTTCTACCTCTGGCTTAACAGTAGAAAATGACAGGCCCAGCTGCTTTAACAGCTCGGCGCGCCGCGGCGATTTTGACGCAAGGACCAGATCAGTCATTGCTTCGTTTAAACAGATCAGACATCGAGTATCCTCGAATGTGATCTGGAAGGTTTTTTACAGGGAATACATAATTTCAATGTGCATTAGAATTCACATGCCCGAAAACAGCGAGAATTTTTAATGGCACTAAATATTCGCACACGAAAAATCCACAAATTATTAAGTAACATTAAAGCTCCTACGCGTGAACCTGAGAAACAAAAATATCCATGGCCACACCAGTGCACTAATCACAGATGGCAGCAGATACCACATGGTCCACTCTGTTATTCCTGCAATACTCTCTATCCAGAAGTTAATTAACTGGTTCAGTCCAACGATCCCAAAAACAACCAAGCTTTGCTGCCATATCGCAAACATGCGCAGCTGCTGGTAAAGGGAATAAGCAACATAGGCAATGATCATGAAGGCGATAGCGTGCTGACCCAGCAGACTACCTAACAAAACATCCATGACGAGACCGGTGGACCAGGCAACAACAATTCCAACTCTATGGGGAAGTGCAATTACCCAATAAATTAATACGAGCGCGACCCAATCAGGCCGCAAGTATCCGAGCGCCATCGGTAGCGACTCGGGCAAACTGACTACGGCAAGCGTCATCGCTAGAAAGAAACTAAGCATAATGACCCACAAACCGTTCATTCTATCTTCAACCACCATTTCCATTGCGCTTCGAATCCTGATGATTGGTCAACCTATCCTCGGTAAAGACTAAAAGTACATGACGACTTCTATCCATTAATGCACTCGGTATCGCAGTGACTTCAGCAAAAGGCTGACCAGGGTTATGCTGCACTTTGTTAACGACACCAACTGGATAGCCGACGGGAAACTTTCCACCTAGACCCGAACTAATTAACAAATCACCGGTGCGAACATCTGCAGTGTTCTGCACGTAGATAAGATCCAATCTATGATTTACACCGGTTCCCTGTGCTACCAGTCGTAAATTACTTCGGGCAACCTGTACCGGAACTGAATGGGAAGGATCACTAATTAACAAAACACGAGAGGTGAATCGGCTAGTCGCTATTACCTGACCCATGAGGCCCTGTGCATCCAGCAGAGGCTGCCCAATAAAGACACCGTCGCTGCTGCCCTTATCAATGATGACCTTCTGTTTTTCAGGATCAGGGTCAACCCCAACAAGCTCCGCGACAACGACGTTGTCCTGAAGCTTTGCCGCCGACCCCAACAAATCCCTTAGCCGATTGTTTTCAGCGGTCAAGGCTGCCATTTTCTCTGTCTTTACCTGCAGCAACAAAAGATCCTGTCTAAGCCGGTAAACCTCTTCCCGTAAGGATTCTCGGGTCGAGAAAATTTGACCAATACCCTCGATACCTCTCGACGGGAGGTCCGCTACAACCACAACCGGTGTCACCGCAACCGACAGTCCTGATCGAACCGAATCGAGCAAATCTGACCAGTGGTCAACCAACAAAAGAACGAGGGATAGTATAGCGAAACCAAGCGCCTTGTAACCTGTAGTCGATTCTTCGAGAAAGAGTGATTTAATGGGTCTTGTCCCGTGTCTTAGCTATCCCAGCCTATCTAACTTATTGGATCGACAGCAGGTCTGAATCTCCACTATCTTTAAGTATTTCCAAAACTTGGCCCCCACCTCGAGCAACGCAAGTTAATGGATCTTCTGCCACAATAACTGGAAGTCCAGTTTCATTAGAAAGAAGTCGATCCAGGCCCAGCAACAATGAGCCACCACCCGTTAGGACCAAACCACACTCAGCAATGTCTGATGCGAGCTCTGGGGGCGTCTGCTCAAGCGCAGCCTTGACTGATTGCACGATTACTGACAAGGGTTCCTGTAAAGCTTCAAGTATTTCGTTACTGTTTAACGTAAAGCTCCGCGGAACTCCTTCAGCAAGATTTCGTCCTCGGACATCAATCTCTCGAACCTCATTACAGGGAAATGCCATACCAATTTCCTGCTTAATTCTCTCGGCGGTAGCATCTCCAATTAGGCTACCCTGAGTTCTACGCACGTATGCCGTAATTGACTCGTCAAATCTATCGCCACCGACCCGAACTGACTGCGAATACACAACACCGTTTAATGAAATTACTGCTATTTCAGTCGTCCCTCCACCGATGTCGACAACCATCGTGCCCACTGCATCGTGCACGGGCAACCCTGCACCTATCGCCGCCGCCATGGGCTCTTCAATCAACATGACATCCCGCGCGCCAGCACTGATTACCGACTCTCTTATGGCGCGACGTTCAACTTCAGTTGACTGACATGGCACACACACAAGCACTCTTGGACTGGGTCGAATGAAACTATTCTCATGCACTTTCTTAATGAAGTGTTGCAGCATTTTTTCCGTTACTTGAAAGTCTGCGATGACGCCATCTTTGAGCGGACGAATAGCGGTAATGTTTCCCGGGGTACGGCCCAGCATTCTCTTGGCGTCTATACCAACTGCTGCTACAGTTTTTTGTTGATTGTTATTGTTACGGATCGCGACAAACGAGGGCTCGTTCAGAACGATTCCCTGGTCACGGACGTAAATCAACGTATTTGCTGTACCTAGATCAATAGACAGATCGTTTGAAAACAACCCCCGTAGTTTCTTTAACATAACCGAGTGATGCTCCTATTCCGCTGTCTATGGAAAATGCCATTCATTTTTCCGCCAGACCTTATTTTTTAGTTTCAAAAACTTCTGTAACTCTATCATTTCATGAGGTTTTTATACAAGCTATGCTTTTCTCACCGTGTGGCTGAAATACAACGACCAAGCTGTCCATTTGCAGATTCGGCCAAACCTCATTAGGATGCGACGCCGACCGGAGACGACATTTGAAAATCACTGACACTGTAGTTAAAAATATTGCCGATTTAACCCAATTGACGTTCGATAAACGTGAATTGGCGTCTTTTAGCACCAGCATGTCCGAAATTCTGGAGTTGGTCGAGCAAATGCAGCAGGTAGATACGACCGGCGTAGAACCAATGTCCAACCCATTAGATGCTACCCAAAGACTACGCGAAGATGTCGTGACGGAAGAAAATCAACGTGAAACCTATCAAGGCATTGCACCAGAGACCGAAGATGGCATATATCTGGTACCGAAGGTTATCGAATGACCATGCATGAGAGAAGCATCGTTCAGCAACTGGATGACCTGCATAGCGGTAAATATAGCGCTGTGGAGTTAACCAGACACTACCTGGACCGAATACAGCGACACGAAGCACTCAACTGCTATATCACTGTTCTGGAAGAAAAAGCCCTTGCAGGGGCAAATGCTGCCGATAGCGCCAGAGCAGAAGGACAGAACCACCTGCTGGGTGGTATTCCAATTGCACATAAGGACATATTCTGCACAGAGGGCATCAAGACTTCAGCCGGAAGCAAAATGCTGGACAGCTTCATCGCACCGTATGACGCAACCGTTGTTGCCAAGCTGGCCGCGGCAGGTGTCGTTACCCTCGGTAAAACAAACATGGATGAGTTCGCGATGGGATCGAGCAACGAAACATCATTCTATGGGCCGGTACGGAATCCTTGGGACACTACCCGCGTTCCCGGCGGTTCATCCGGGGGTTCAGCAGCGGCCGTGGCCGCGGGTCTATGTTCTGCTGCCACAGGAACAGATACCGGTGGTTCTATCAGACAACCATCAGCACACTGCGGCATTACGGGTCTGAAACCAACCTATGGACGTATTTCGCGCTGGGGCATGATAGCTTTCGCATCAAGTCTCGATCAGGCCGGCCCCATGGCCAGAACGGCTGAAGATGCAGCCCTGTTGTTACAGGTTATGTCAGGGAGCGACAGTCTCGACTCCACGTCTCTGGATGAGCCTGTACCAGACTACCGAGCTGACCTTACGCGATCGCTTGAAGGCCTACGTATTGGGCTATGTGAAGATTTTTTTGCGACCGGGTTAGAAGCAGACTCAGAACAGGTGATTCAGGAAGCCATTACGGTCTTTGAACAACTTGGCGCGAAAATTTCCAGAGTTGCCCTTCCCCACATCGCTCAATCAATACCTGCTTATTATGTCATCGCACCGGCTGAAGCATCAGCAAACCTCTCGCGCTTTGACGGCATACGTTTTGGATATCGCTGCGAGAACCCTAGCAACCTAGAAGATCTATACAGTCGATCCCGTAGTGAGGGATTCGGCGAAGAAGTCAAAAGACGCATTATGATCGGTGCATTCACCCTCTCAACAGGTTACTACGATGCGTACTACCGCAAAGCACAGCAGATACGGCGGTTGATCAAAATCGATTTTCAAACTGCTTTTGAACAGGTGGACATTCTTCTCGGTCCAACTTCTCCACAACCTGCTTTTAAACAGGGTGAAAAAACCGATGACCAGGTCGCCATGTATTTACAGGACATCTACACCATCGCCGGTAACCTTGCGGGTCTACCCGCCATGTCGATACCCGCGGGATTCTCCTCTAAGCTACCAGTCGGTGTACAACTTATCGGCAACTACATGCAGGAAGGCAGAATCTTGAATGCGGCTCATCAATTTCAGCAACAGACCGACTGGCATCTGAGATCGCCGGGCGCTGTCGGTGCGGGAGACTAAAGGATGGCCTGGGAAACAGTTATCGGACTAGAAATACACGTCCAGCTAAACACAAAGTCCAAGATTTTTTCCGGTGCGAGCACTGAATTTGGAGCAGAACCGAACACTCAGGCCTGTGCTGTCGACCTTGGCCTCCCCGGAGTCCTGCCGGTAGTAAACGCTGAGGTATATCCAAAGGCTGTTGCATTTGGACTGGGTGTTGGTGCGAGCATTTCTAAGATTTCGGCTTTCGACCGGAAAAACTATTTCTACCCTGATTTGCCCAAAGGCTACCAGATTACTCAAATGGACAAACCCATTGTCCTAGGTGGATCAGTTGATATTCCTCTTGCAGACGGCACGCTAAAGCAGGTAAATATTACCCGGGCACACCTGGAAGAAGATGCTGGAAAATCATTACACGAAGAGTTTCAACAAAGCACCGGCATTGACCTAAACCGCGCTGGAACACCGCTCTTAGAGATCGTTTCCGAACCGGACATGCGTTCCGCCAAAGAAGCCGTCGCCTATGCTAAATACATTCATCAGCTAGTCACCTATCTCGGCGTATCCGACGGTAATATGGCCGAAGGTTCCCTGCGTTGCGACGCAAATGTGTCAATTCGCCCATCAGGTACAACTGAAATGGGAACACGAACTGAAACAAAAAACGTCAACTCATTCCGCTTCCTGGAACGCGCAATCAATTTCGAGGTGCAACGGCAACAACAGGTACTGGAATCTGGTGGACGCATTGTTCAGGAAACCCGCCTCTTTGATCCAGATCGTGATGAAACTCGACCGATGCGTAGCAAAGAAACTGCGATGGACTATCGGTATTTTCCCGAACCTGACCTGCTACCCGTCAAAATTGATGAGGCCTTTATCGCTGAAGTCAAAAACAGCATGCCGGAGCTGCCGCGGGAAAAAGCCGCCCGCTTTGCGAACCAATACCAACTTACCCAGGCTGATGCCCAGGTTCTGGCTGCCGATCCTGATCTTGCAAACTATTTCGAAGACACGGTCCAGCATTGCCATGATGCCAAGACTACTGGGAATTGGGTACGCGTCGAACTCCTCGCGCGATTGAACAGAGACGACATCCATATCACGGACTTAGCCTTGAGTGCAGAACAATTCGGCATCCTGCTTTCCAGAATCAGTGACAAGACCATCAGCGGTAAGATTGCCAAGGATATACTTGATGCGCTCTGGCAGGGCGAAGCTCAATCGGTAGACGAATATATTGAGAAAAATGACCTCAAACAAGTTTCGGATAGTGGATCCCTTGCGCCTCTCATCGAAAAAATTATCGCTGATAACCCCAAGCAAGCTGAGCAATATCGTCAAGGAAAAACTAAGTTACTCGGCTTTTTTGTCGGACAGGTAATGAAAGAAACTGCTGGGAAAGCAAACCCACAACAGGTCAATGAGCTCGTGCGTACAAAACTTTCATAAGGTTAGAACGCCAACAGAAACCGTTCGATACGAGCCGCATTGGCGCTAAGATCACTTCCACCGACCCGCGACACAGACCGCACATCAATCTCTGTACCGTTATCCGATTTACCAATCCGAACCACAAGATCATCTTTGAATCCGAACCAGAAAGTACTCGCCGTGGCCTCAACCAAACCTGCCTCTGGATTCACCGAGACAATTTGAAGTCCCTGCTCCATCAAAACTGACTCTGCACGAGAAACAGCAGCCGGAACCGTCAATGGTGATAATTTCGTTGCTATCTGTGGGTAAGCCGCCCGCTGAAGTTCAGCATGCTGTACGGAACTCAATGTTGCTGTTCCATAGATCAAATCATTTGTGGCACCTTCCCGCAAGGCAACTACCGCATCAAATGTTGGTGGATTGTCGGTATCAGTTGAAATATCATGGATCTGAGGTACAGCTCCCGCAGTAATGATATGTGGCGCCATCAGCGCGAGTGGCATCAAACTCAGTACTATTGCTGTTAACAAAAGGTTTCTATCGTGGATCTGTTGACGGCGTATTGCCATTGCCAGCATCACTAGCGATACCAAAAGCACCAGTACCCCCCCGACAACAGCTATAAGCACACTTGTCATTGAGGCCCCAAGGTCCGTCAATTGATATTTATGACCTAACGGTCCCGTGATCAGCACAATAATTAGGATTACAGTGCTGGTTAACAACACTCGTGTCGATGTTTTGCTTTGTTCCATTACAGGGCCTTTGCGGTCGTATTGAAGTTTTTGGAAAGCGCCTTGGCATATTCTCTCATTCCCATCAACGAGGCAACAGCTGAAGAGTTGCAGGCACTGCGTTGGATAGGGTCAAAAAGGGCCGAGCGAATCCCGGGCATCGGCATTTGCACCACCTAGACCTAGACCAGAAATGCCATTTTGATCAAACGCAATCGTCTTGACTTCAGGACTAAAATCATTACCTAGCCCATCCCAAATTTTTAGATTTTTAAATGCAGTCACTCGCCGCGCTTTTCGCTGTAAACAAATAAGGTGGACACTGTGAAATTAAATACGCTGGCACCAATTATTCCGGATATCAAAGCCAGTATTCTGTACTCGTCAAAGAACGCTACCTTTGCCGTAAGTAGTGCATATATTCCCCAATTCATAGAGAATCCCACAAGGCTAGTCGCGACAAATTCCACCCATTGGCGCGCCCTGGGTCTGCGCGCCCTTTCACCAAAAGTAGTCACACGATTCAGCGCCCAATTCCAACTCACCGCTGGCCAGAACGACAAGGCCCGGGCCACCATATGTTCGACACCAAACAATTGCAGTGCGTAGTAGAAAAAGATATCAATGGTGAAGCCGCTGGCGCCTACCGCGCCATAATGAACAAACTCGGCCCATCCACGAAACTTATAAAGGTACAAACGTCGAAGATGCCGGATGTAATTCAATTGCTGTCTGAAGTTCATTTTACTGTCCCCGACCGCACGATCCTTAAATGCAATTGGCACCTCTTTGATGTTGCCGAACTCTCCTCTGACCATAAGTTCAAGCGCGATCTTGTAACCGATTGGGAGTAATTTTTCCAAATCAGGTAAATCGTGTTTTCGAACCGCGAAAAAACCAGTCATCGGATCACTGCATCGTGTCAACGGCAGTGCTAACAGTGTTGCAAACCAGGAATTCAAAAACCGCCAAAAACTCCAATCCCTGTCAAACTGACCGCCTGCAACATATCGACTTCCCGCCACGAAAATTTTGTCACCACTCGCTAGCACCCCAACCAATTCAGGTACCTTCTCAATGGGGTGAGACAGATCAGCATCCATAACAACCACAATATCCGATGCCGCTTCACGGAGACCGTCGAGTACCGATAACGACAAATCTCTCTCTCTCCCATCCGGTTGAATCAGCCTCAGTGGATACTGCTCAGCTAAGCTATTCGCTATAGCGATCGTGTCATCAGGTGATTGATCATCGACAATCAACAGTTCATAGGACAGTTCTGTTTCTGCCATAACCTCATCGAGGCGCTTGCACAAGGCCGCCAGGTTTTCGGCTTCCTTATAGGTTGGCACCACAATGCTGATACTGGTCATTATGCTTCCTTAAATACGCAGGAGAAAAAAGGCCGCTGCCTGGTTTCTGGAAACACCCAATTAGCGTTGGGGAAATTACCCACGGGGATGTGGTTTTCGAGCAAGCCCTATACCTGACTGTTTAGGCGAATAACTTCTCTTAAGCCTGTCAGTATAAGGTCTGGTATTACAATATCGAACAAGTTCTCGCGATTAAATAGTTGTGCAAACCCACCGGTACCAATAACCACTGGCGGCTCGTTCGCAAACTCCTCCTCTGTAATTCTGGTTATCAACTCTCGAACCATACCCACACTGGACCAATACAAGCCGGCCTGAATACTTTCGATCGTCGATCGACCAATCGCTGTGGTTGGGGGGACAATCTCAACGGATGGTAACTGAGCAGTTCTCTCTTCAAGCGCCTGCATCGAAAGATTCACACCTGGCACGATATTGCCACCAAGAAACTCCTTGCGGCTACTGATCGCACACAGCGTTGTCGCAGTACCAAAATCAGCAACAATGATGTTTTTATCCGGATAGAGTTGAACAGCACCTACAGCATCTGCAATTCGGTCTGCGCCAACTTCCTTAGGATCACGGTACAGAATTTTCAAACCAGTCTTGGTACCAGGTTTTAGCACCAAAGGATTGATGTTAAAATACTTCTGGCAGGTCGCCCGCAATGAGTACAATAGATCAGGTACCACACAACAGATCGCAATCTGATCGATGAATTTTGGATCAATGTCGTTTTCCCGGATGACGGTACGGAAAAAAACCCCCAGCTCATCCGACGAACTCTTTAACTGAGATGTTCTGCGGAACTGAAGAATTAACTGATCACCTTCGAATATGCCGCCATAAATCTGCGTATTACCGACATCAAGACATAGAATCATGGCATTGCAACCGGAATGTTATCGATCAATCGAACCACTGGGTTCTCTCCAATTTTAGCTGCAACAAAACGACGGCCATCGTGTGTCTCCACATAATCTACATCAAAACCTGCCTCAGACAGAGCTTGAGCTACTTCTATATCACTAGAAACATTACTGATTAACTCGTGAATCAATGGTGCTTTCGCTCGAGCACAACTGTCCAAATTTAGGTTGCGGGAACTAAGCGCAAGCCCATCTGATTCGCGCACGATTGTACAAGGAACAATCTCTACATCCATGAAAAACGCGTCAACCATATCGCTGATCAACTGATACTGTTGATAGTCTTTTTCGCCAAAATAGGCTTTCTGGGGGCGAACGATGTTTAGCAACTTCATCACGACAGTAAGTACACCTGTAAAGTGACCATCACGGTGTGCACCGCACAACTCGTGAGAAAACAGGTTCTCTAACACCTGATAACGAAAGCCATCCCCATAAATCTGGTCGTAAGTCGGCAGAACCAACACATCCACACCCAGCGCCTCTAGGGTTGCCTGATCTTCCACCAAGGTCTCCGGATAGGCCACCAGGTCGTTCTCATTGTCGAATTGCATAGGATTTACGTAAATGCTGACTACCGTTGTCTGATTTTCTTCTATGCTTCTTACAATCAGCGACCGATGACCGCTGTGAAGCGCGCCCATCGTCGGAACGAACCCAACAGGTCCCTCAAAACCTGACCTGCTACTGATATAGTCAGATACGGAATTGAAAACTTTCATCCGTATGATTCCTCGATAGCCGGGAATGACCTGCTGACGACATCTTCGTGGAACCCTTCAAGCGCCTGATCAACCAATTGATTCACATTTGCATAGCGACGCAAAAATTTTGGACAAAAATCAGGATCTGCGCCTAACAGATCGTGTAACACGAGAACCTGACCATCTGTCAAAGGACCCGCACCGATACCAATAGTTGGGACGGAAACCGCACGTGACACGCAATCGCCCAGTTTGTTCGGTATACATTCCAGCACAATAGAGAAACAGCCTGCCTGCTCAAGACGCTTGGCATCATCTATGAGTTTCATCGCATCACCCTCAGCCTTACCCTGGACTTTATGGCCGCCGAGATTATGAATGGATTGTGGTGTTAGCCCGATATGCCCCATCACCGGTACACCTGCCTCAACGATGTGTGAAATTAGCTCTGCCTGATGGGCTGCGCCTTCAATCTTCACCGCTGACGCACCTGTCTGCATCAGTTCCTGTACCGCATCCATGCCTGCCGGAATACCCTTACTACAGGATAAAAATGGCATGTCTGCAATAACAAATTTATCCGGTGCACCTCGAACGACTGCAGCGACATGCATTTTCATCATGTCTAGGGTCGCGTGAACAGTAGAATCAAAACCATGCATAACCACAGCCAGTGAATCTCCAACTAGAATACAATCAATGCCGGACTGGTTGATGATTTTCGCAGTCCAGAAGTCGTAACAAGTCACCATGGAAATCTTACGATTCTGTTGCTTACGTTTACTAAAAGTTTGCACATTAACCATGTGATCACCTCATATTTCGAGGACATGATTGAAGTATCAGGTAGGGTCCGGTTGTTCGGATGACTAAGCGTCGGTACCTGTCCTTAAGATCAAGTCCTGCTGTTTACAATGTAAAACTAACCTACTTGTCACCTTCCAATGGATAGATGCAAGTGGCGCAAAATATAGGTGGTTTATCAGGGACAGTCAAACCTCTTTTGAGCAAGAAATGACTCAAATGTAATTTGTCAATAATAAGGATTTCGAGCGCAATATTTGAGTAGAGTTCTGGTATTATTCTCCGTTGTCCACGGAAGGAAGAGAGAAGCGGCAGTCCAGGGACGGATGCTTGGCATGATAATAGTTAAGAAATTAGGGCCTATAGCTCAGTTGGTTAGAGCACTGGACTCATAATCCATTGGTCCCAGGTTCGAGTCCTGGTGGGCCCACCAACCAAACGTTGTTAAAGATGTTTACTGCCTTGAAAGGTCTAGGAATTTTCCGAAACTGGTCAATTGGAGTAGACAAAATTGAAGACACTGAAAAACCCCTCTTACACCTATCGCCAACGTAGCGTGTATTACTTTTCTAAAGCGGTTCCACAAGATTTAACTGATTTCTATGCTAGACCTAGGATAGTTAAATCACTTCGTACCAAGTCGCTCAGCCACGCTAAGACGGTATCGCAATATATTATTCGTTTTTGATCCATAAGCGGCGCCGCTGCGTATAAGGTGGTACAACTAACAATTAAAGGCGACATATGGCTTCCGCAATCGAGAAATCCCTTGGTGATACTGAAACTAGTCTGAACACACTTTGAAATTAGAAGAAATGAAGATAAAACAATCGCTATGCTGTCTGTTATTACTCTTCATGGCAGGTTGTATGGATCAACCCCCTAGCGAGGATCACGTTTCACTTAATGATCGTGGTGTGGCGGAAATGGGTCGTTATGAATATTCGGAAGCAGTCGAGACGTTTACTGGCCTAGTCAAGCAGGCACCGGGATGGCTGGATGCGCGAGTTAATCTGTCAGTGGCAACGCTGAACCGGCAGAAAGAAGGTGATGAACTGGTGGCACTAGAGATTGTCGCGGCGGTTTTAAGGGAACAGCCTAAGCACATTAGAGCCCTCTACCTGACAGGTATTATTCACCTTTACCTCGGCAACCCAGAAAAAGCCGTTACATTTTTAGAAACGGTGACCAGCATGGATGATAAGGATGCTTACGCAGCCTACTTTCTTGGTCAGTCGTTCCAACAGCTAGCCAACAACGATTCGGCCGCCAAATGGTTTATTAAAGCAATCGAGCTCGACCCTTATTTCCGTAGCGCCTACTGGGCTGGTGCGCAGGCATACCGACGTATTGACCGCGTCGATGAAAGCGCAGCACTATTGGCAGATTATCAGCGCTTTGCACCTAACCCGGCTGCACACCTGGCGGGATTCTCTTATACAAATATGGGTCTAAAAGCGAATGCGCAGTCGTTTACAACGACAACCGCCCGGACTGCGAAACTTCCTGAGGGCACTTTGTTTGCTGCACCTCGTCATTTGCATGATCAGTCGACTACCACAGCAATCACCGCAGCGGATATTAATGGTGATAAGCAACTTGATTTTATATTAACCGGCAATGACAGTACCGTTGTGATATCAAATAGCATTGCTAATGCTGGCATTAACCGCGCGCTCCGCGATAGCGCACAGGGTGCGTATATTTGGGGCGATGTTGATGATGATGGCCGCATTGATCTGGCGATTTGTAACGCATTGGGCGTGCATGTTCGGTATCAGTCGGATGTCGGCTGGCAATTACAGGAAACGTTGTCGAGCTCAACATGTAGTGCGGGAGCGATGTTTGATGCTGACCATGATGGAGACCTGGATATTCTGATTACCGGCGTCGATGGCAGCGAGTTACTGAGCAATAACCGTGACGGGACGTTTCGCGATATCGCGCCTGACATGGGACTCGATAGCATGTCCGGGCGCCAGTTGCTGGTTGCTGACCTTGATGCTGACCGGGATCTTGATATTGCGGTCATCGGTCAGGTTAATGGCATCTGGCAGAACGATCGAACCTGGCGTTATCAGCCATTCCCGGGACTCGAGGATCTGCGTTCAACACCACTGGTTGCCGCCACGGTTGCAGACACTGATGCAGATGGCCATCAGGAAATCTATGGCATTGCGGCTGCGGGTGACGTTCTGGCATGGCGATTTGATGGCACCGGTTGGACCCGGCGCGTCATAGCAGGAGTTTTGCCAACAAGTGTAGCTGAGTTGGCGGTTGCAGATTTCGATGGGGATGGTCGACCGGAACTGTTGCGTAGTCATCCTAGTGGTTTTGTCATATTGGACCCGCGGACCGACCAGGTTGTTTTGCAGCAGGAGGTGGACGATTTGAGGAGCGCTATCGTTGCTAATATTGATCCGGGAAGGGGCCCCTCGGTCATCACTGCACATACGACCGGCGTCAATCTGTGGCCGCCAGGCCCCGGTAGATACGAATTTTTAGGGGTATCGCTCAGCGGGCGCAGCGAATCGGATCAAATGCGTACGAACACATCGGGGATCGGTACCTTTGCCAAGATACGAACTGGAGGGCGTTGGGCTGTAGATTGGGTCATGGACTCCCACTCGGGACCCGGTCAAAGCCTGATGCCGCTCAGTATTGGCCTCGGTGGTCAATCATCGGCGGACTATATAGCACTTGCCTGGTCGGACGGCGTATCACAGACCGAAATTGATTTAGCCGGTGGTGAACTACATGTGATTTCAGAAACCCAGCGACAATTAGCCAGCTGTCCTGTCATATTTGTCTGGGATGGAGAATCCTATCGATTTGTCTCCGACGTGCTGGGCGTTGCGGGAATGGGGTTCTTTACGGCGCCGGGAGAATCAGCGGTACCCAGACCTTTTGAAGGTTTTCTTCTGGACGATAATGTACTGCAGCCAAAGGATGGTCGTTACCACGTTAAACTGACTGAGCCCATGGAAGAGAATGCTTATCTGGATGCGGCGTCAATACACGTCTACGAACTGCCGGATGGCTGGTCGATGGTGCTTGATGAACGCATGGGTAAAGACGTCACCGGTCGGCCGATCACCTATCAAGAAAGTGTTGATCCTATACGTGTGACCGATGCCTCAGGCGCGATTGTTACGCCGCTGGTGTTGCTTGCCGATCTTAGAGCCCCTGATCCAGGTGCTCAGGATCACCGGTTTATTGGGCTGTTGGCAGAAGATCAGTCGTTGACCGTTGAGTTCGAGACAGCTATTGATCGGCCAGGAGCAACGCTGGTAGCGGATGGCTGGGTGGAGTATCCCTATTCACAGACTGTCTTTGCCGCCTGGCAGGCTGACATCGCATATCGATCAGTAACACTCTCCGCTAGGGATAAGGAGGGGCGATGGCATACCGTAGCGAGCGAGTTCGGTTATCCCGCAGGGATGCCCAGAAAAATGGCGCTGCCATTACCATCCTTGCCAGCAGGCAGCACTGCGTTGCGGTTATCATCAAATTTGGAAATATACTGGGATCGATTGCAAGTGGTTTATGAATCTGAACCAGACCACTTCGGACATGAAGTCATTAAGCCGGAGATCGCCAGAGTATCAAGCCCAGGGTTCCCAAAACGGACCAACGCTGCTCAGAAGTTACCAGAGTATGACTATGAGGATCGCTCGCCGTTTTGGGACACCAAATTCCAGCGTGGTTTCTATACGGCGCTTGGGGAAGCAACGCCATTGGTCGCCGACACGGATGGTGCAGTCGCTATTATCGGTGGAGGCGAAGAAATACATCTTGAGTTTGCAGCCTTGCCACCAACCAGCGGTGATATGAAACGTTACTTTGTTCTTGATTTTAGAGGCTGGGCAAAAGATATGGATTTATATACTGAACACGGCGAAACTGTGGGCCCAATTCCAACCCCAGATTTTGTCGACAAATCGAAGCGCGATTTGCTACATGCACGTTACAATGTGCGCTTCCAAGAGGGAATGTAGCTGCAAGATATGAGCACACAACAGGAAGTAATGACACCAGCGATGCGGAAGTTGCTTATCGCATTGTTTGTGGCTTTGGCAGTGTTGGTGCTGGATTCTGTTTACCTCAGCTCAGTCACACTACTGGAGTGGATTCAGGAAGAACAGCTACAGGATGCTTCTTATCAGTATGCGTTTTTGATACATCTTGTGCTCGGTTTCCTCGTAACCATCCCTATTATTGTCTTCTGTGCGATGCACCTGCGTCGGGCGATAGACCGTCCAAACAAAATAGCCGTGCGACTTGGCTTGATCCTATTTATAGTCGTTCTTCTACTACTGATCTCTGGGATTCTTTTGACCCGTGGTCTGCCGGGCATCGAAATTAAACAGCCCACGACACGCCTCCTGATTTATTGGCTTCATGTGATTACACCGCTAGTGGCGGGATGGCTTTTTGTGATGCATCGCCTCGCCGGTCCACGAATCCACTGGCAGGCAGGCGCCGTTATTGTAGGTTTGAGCCTGATAATTAGTGCTGGGGTCTACTGGTTCGCAGAGTCTGACAATCCAGAAACGCCTATAGGCAATTTTCTACCCTCGCTAGCAACCACTGACACCGGCCAGCTGATCCCCGCCGAAGCGTTGATGCGCGACAGTTATTGTGCCGGGTGCCACGAGGATATTCATGCGCAGTGGGAGGTTAGTGCGCATCGATTTTCGTCATTTAATAATCCGGCATATTTATTTTCTGTCAGAAACACCCGCAAGGTTGCGTTTGAACGAGACGGAGACGTGCGTGCCGCACGGTTCTGTGCCGGTTGCCATGACCCGGTTCCACTATTCAGTGGTGCATTCGATGACGTTGATTTTGATGACGAAAATCATCCCACAGCTCATGTCGGGATTACCTGTGTTGCGTGTCATGCCATTGAGAGTCTGGGTAGTCCGCGGGGCAATAGTGACTATGTGATAGCGGCACCAGAGCATTATCCATTTGCATTCTCGGACAGCGCACTGCTGACCTGGGTTAATGGTATGCTTATCAAAGGAAAGCCGTCATTTCATAAACGGACCTTCCTTAAGCCTATACACAGTTCTGCAGAGTTCTGTGGCACCTGCCACAAGGTGCATCTACCTGAAGCGCTAAATAAATATAAATGGCTAAGGGGTCAAAATCACTACGATTCCTTTTTGTTGAGTGGTGTTTCCGGGCACGGCGTGCAGAGTTTTTATTATCCCCCGGAAGCCGTCGAAAACTGTTCGGCCTGTCACATGCCGCTTATCGAGTCTGAAGATTTCGGTGCGATACCAAGCGATGGCTCGCTGAGCGTGCACGGTCATCATTTTCCTGCTGCCAACACAGCGTTGCCGCATTTATTTGGTCTTCCCGATGATGTTAATAAGGCTCACCGGGAGATGCTTGAGGGTGCCTTGCGTCTGGATATATTTGGTGTGCGGGAAGGTAGTGACATTGATGCGCCACTTATCGCGCCTATAGGTTCTGTTGTGCCTGCACTTAAACCTGGAGCAACCTACCTGGTGGATGTTGTGATCAGATCTCTGCGTGTGGGTCATCTGTTCACCGAAGGGACCGCAGATTCCAACGAAGTCTGGCTGGAATTACTGATCGAACAGAACGGTCAGATCATAGGCTCGAGTGGTCTGTTGAATTCATCAGATGGCTCGCTCGACCCATGGTCACACATGGTGAACGCTTATGTGCTGGATCGCCAGGGCAATCGTATCGATCGCCGTAACGCAGAAGACATTTTCACCAAACTCTATGACCATCAGATTCCTCCGGGCGCTGCAGATACTGTGCATTACAGATTTAAAGTACCTGATGGAGAAGCGGGTGATATCAAGGTGACCGCCCGATTGCGTTATCGAAAATTTGATACCAGTTTTATGCAGGCATTTCAGGGTGAGAACTTTCGTATTAATGATCTGCCAATTACAACTATTGCAAAGGATTCTGTCGCGCTCGCACCATCTTCCGAGACCTCGTCAGTAAGTGACTGGGAGCGCTGGAATGATTATGGCATCGGCATGTTACGTAAACGTGCTTTACGTCAGGCAGAGTTTGCATTTCAACAGGTGGCAAGTTTGGGTCGTGGTGAGGGACCATTGAATTTGGCGCGTGTCTATATTCAGGAGGGCAGGTTGGATGAAGCTGTAAGCGCGCTTGAACAGGCTACTGAAATGGCTGCCTATCCTTGGTCAGTGGCCTGGTTCTCGGGTCTGGTCAATATGCAAAATGGTGAGTTTGATGCGGCAATTGTGAACTTTAGGCAATTGATAGGTACAGAGTATAAAGAGGCGCAACGCCGAGGATTTGATTTTTCTAAAGACTATCGATTGCAGAATACGCTGGCCCAGGTGTATTTTGAGAAATCTAAAAATTCGACCACTGAGCGTGATTGGCTTGCTCTCGCTGAACAGCATTTTAAGATCACGCTGGCGCTCGACCCGGAGAATGTTCCGGCTCACTACGGACTGTCTCAGGTCTATGCAAGGCTTGGGGAAGCTGATGGCGCAGCCAAACATCGAGACCTGCACGCGACCTATCGAGTTGATGATAATGCTCACGATCAGGCTATCATCATAGCCCGCGGCAATGATCCGGCTGCGAATCACGCCGCTGAAGACATCGTGATCTATGATATTAATCGCTAGGATAGGCGTCCTGTGAGCAACAATCAAGACGAGACAACGATTCGTCGCGCTTTACTCATCTCGTTCTTCGTTAGTGTCGTGCTGTTGTTTCTGGTGGCGGGGTTTTTTATGCTCCGAAGCAAAGAGGTACCTGTGGCGGTTGTCATCGAAAGTGATGTCATGACACCGATTGCTGTGCCTCAACCATCGATACCTGCTCTGGCGTTCACTGATATTACAGCCGCGTCGGGCATAGATTTCATACATAAAAATGGCGCCTACGGTGCACGCATGCTGCCGGAAACCATGGGTGGCGGCGTGGCATTTTTTGATTATGATCTGGATGGTTTGCAGGATTTGCTATTGATTAATTCTTCGCCATGGCCATGGCGGTCGTCTAATAGTGACGGGCATTCCCGTCTTTACCGTGGAAATGGAGACGGTACGTTCGAAGATGTCACCGAGGCCATGGGTCTGGCATTTGCAATGTATGGCATGGGCGTCGCCGTGGGTGATTATGACGGTGATGGTTGGTCGGACGTATTCATCACCGCAGTTGGTGAAAACAAACTGCTTAGGAACAATAAAGGAGCTGGTTTTGAGGATGTGACCGCAGCACAAAATGTCGCAGGTAGCAGCGATGCCTGGAGCACCAGTGCGGCGTTCTTCGACTATGACAATGACGGTGATCTGGATTTGTTTGTCTGCAACTATGTCACCTGGTCGAGGGCCATCAACGAGTCTGTGGATTATCGCCTGACGGGTCTGGGGCCTGCCTACGGTCCTCCGTCAGATTTTGCAGGAACGAATGCCTACCTCTATCGAAATGATGACGGTGTGTTTACGGATGTTTCATTGGCGGCCGGGATTCACGTGCAAAGTGAGGCCACAGCAACACCCGTTGGTAAGGGCCTCGCAGTGCATCCTGTTGATCTCAACGCTGACGGTTGGCTCGATATTGTGGTCGCCAACGACACGGTGCAGAACTTCGTTTATATCAACCAGCAGGGTAGTGGGTTTGTCGAGTCCGGCGTATCTTCTGGGCTTGCTTTCGACAACGGAGGCCTTGCAACCGGCGCGATGGGTATTGATGCAGCCTATTACGCCAATGATGAGCGCCTCGGTATTGTTATTGGTAATTTCGCGAATGAGATGTCCTCTTTCTACGTGTCACGCAGCGGCGCTTTTAGCGACGATGCGGTGGTCACCGGTATCGGTGCAGCAAGCCGGCGCGCACTGACATTCGGTCTCATTTTCCTGGATGTTGATCTTGATGGCAGGCTTGATCTGCTGGCGGCCAATGGTCACGTCGAACCGGAGATCAATCGAGTACAGAGCAGCCAGCACTATGCGCAGCCGCTGCAGCTATTTTGGAACTGTGGCACCGATTGTGTTCGCCAATATTTACTTGCCGAAGCACCGCTCGAGGGCGCGTCGTTCGTTGGCCGTGGTGCAAGTTATGCGGATATCGATAA
>JAQWMV010000240.1 GCA_029246605.1 Pseudomonadales bacterium
TCTATACGCGCTGCACTGCATCCGGACCCCGGTGAATTTTTGTTCTTTGTGGCCAAAGGCGATGGCACTAGTTATTTCTCTGATAATCTTGAGGAGCATAATGCAGCGGTAGAGCAGTACCAAAGGTCAGGTAGGAGGGCGGATTATCAAAGCAATCCACAATAGAGTGATCAGTCATGCTTAGAGGGCGACTCATCACAATAGAGGGTCTGGAAGGCGCCGGTAAGTCAACCAGCATTGATACAATTGCAACGCAGCTGAACGATCATGGCGTTCCTTTTATAACCACGCGAGAACCGGGCGGAACTGATCTTGGTGAAAACGTAAGAAAGATTTTACTGGCCCATGCCGATATACCAATGCACGCAATGACGGAACTGCTGCTGATGTTCGCAGCCAGAGTAGAGCATGTAGATAAGATTATTACGCCTGCGATTGAAGCGGGTCGTTGGGTGATTTGCGATAGATTTACTGACTCCAGCTATGCTTATCAAGGTGGTGGTCGAGGACTTGCACTAGAGGACATTGCGACATTAGAGAGCATTCTAATCCCGGATATAAAACCAGATTACACGTTGATGCTTGATGTGCCAGTTGAGGAAGGGTTAGCGCGAGCAGGTAGGCACTCTAGCCTTGATCGATTCGAGCAGGAAGAGGTCGCTTTTTTTGAAAGGGCACGGCAGGTATTTCTTAAACGATCAGAAGCGCACGATCGCTTTTATGTAATAGATGCAGCCAGAGAAGTCGCCAGTGTGCAGGAAGATATCGCACAGTGGATCGTATCTGTCATTCGTGAGACCTCTACGTGACCAATACAGCATTCCCTTGGCATTCCACACAGTGGTCGCTGGTGCGCAAACAGTTTGCCAATGATCGTCGTCCGCATTCGATGTTGTTAACAGGCCCGGCAGATCTTGGGAAACGTGAGTTTGCAATCAAGCTCGCGGCCTTTTTATTGTGTAGCCATCCATCAGAACAGGAGCAGTGTCACAATTGTGCGCAATGCCATCTCTTGCAGGCAGGCACGCACCCGGATTATCGATACGTCGATCCTGAAGACTCGAAGCTTATAAAAATTGAACAGATTAGAGATCTGAATGGTTGGTTAGTGCAAACATCGCAGCAGGGTGGTGAGAAAGTTGTTGTTATTTATCCAGCTGAAAAAATGAATAACCAGTCAGCGAATGCCTTGTTGAAGAGTCTGGAAGAGCCGACACCGAATACATTGTTTGTTCTTGTGTCGGATCAGCCATCGAGACTGTTGCCGACGATTCGTAGTCGTTGCCAGAGTTTTCAATTCACCCCGCCCGATGTGGCAACTGCTGTTTCATGGTTGGAACAGAATGCTGAAATTCATCTTGACCTTCACCTGGCACTCAGTCTTGCCGGTGGTTCTCCTCTAAAGGTTAAGCGGGATATCAATGACGATTTTCTAAACCGTCGTGCTGAAGTGGTAACGATGTTAGACAGCCTTGTAGCACATAAAATCCCTGCGTTGGCTGCCGCTGCAGGACTGCAAAAGCAGGATACACGTGAAGTGATTCAAATAGTGCTCAGTTTGATCAATGACGCGACGAAAATATGCTTGGGCAGCGATGTTCAAGACATCATTAATCAAGATCACCTGGAAGTTGTCAGGCGCTTGGCAGAGCCTGGTGAATCCTTTCTATTTGGCGCCTGTGACCAACTGTTGACGACGGTACGCGAGATAGAAAGCAGTGCGAACCCCAATTCTCAGTTGCTAATCGAGTCAATCCTTATCAAGCTCTCGGTTTAAGGGCAGCTTTTAGATTGCTTCGGCATAGTGCAGAATTCCAAACGTTGATATCAGATGAACATGATCGATTGAGCAGATTGAACACAAGTATATAGGTAGGCAAACAAGATGGGTAAATTAAGAGGTGGTGCCAAGAAGACGATGATCGCGTTGACGATCAAAGATAAGGTCGTCTTGCATAACTACTACATGCCCTTCATAAAAAACGGTGGTTAGTTTATAGCCAACCGTACTGAATATGAGCTAGGCGATGATGTCTTTATCTTGCTTAATCTTATGGATGAAGCTGAGAAGATCCCTGTTGCGGGGAAGGTCATCTGGATCGCAACAAAAAGTGTTAAACGCCCACATACTCCTGGTGTTGGTATTCAATTTAGCGATCCAGAAAATATTGCAAGAGGTAAAATTGAAACTTAACTCGCTGGATCATTAGGATCATCAAACTCAACAGCTACTATGTGACACATTCATGCCATTCGGCATTTTCTATAAGAATCAATAAAGTTTTCTCTGTCCCACAGGTCTAATGTTTAGACGTTTGTCAGACCATCGATATTGTTCAATATGCGGTGTGATTATGTGTTCCAGTTGAGAGGTCATTTGCCTTAGCAAGGTGTCAACGTTATTGGTGTTCTCATAATTCAGAGGATGAAAGTGAATCCTGAAGCGATGTCCCTCGCGTATGCTGACACCAAACACCACTTGTGGCTTGTGGGATTGCAATAGTTCGGCCAGGACGGTTGCTGTTAGTGCTGGCACCCCAAAAAAAGGTACAAACTCACCGGTACGTAGACGCGGCTGCTGGTCAGGGCAGAGTGTCACTACATGTCCGCGTGTGAGCTCTTGTCGAAGCGTTGCAACGCCGTTGTGATCGTGTTCGACCAGCTTTATTCCCATGCGTGTTCTTTGTTCTCTGATTAGATTATCAATAGTCGTTGACGGTGCATGGTGGTAATACTCTGTACAATGGTAGTGTCCGCCTAAATATCTGAAAACCATTTCCCTGGCCCCCAGTGGTGGGGTCAGCACCAGGGTGGAGCCTGCCGACATGTGTTCCAAACCTTCTACAGAGAGTTGTGAATTCGTAAGTTGGCCCTCGGAACTATTCCAGATGGTTCCAAGCTCTAGTCCTGTCTTAGTAAATTCAGTCAGTGAACTATGTAGTAATTCCTTTCTCTGTTCGTCTGATTTTTCAGGAAAACAAAGGGCAATATTGACGCCTGATACCCGTGCAGGTTTAAGGTTTAACAGGATCATCAACCTTGCAATGGGCGATGCGATCAGTGCTCTGGCACCTGAGCGAAAGCACCTGCTTAAATGCAAAAGAAGTCGGTTTACGATATTTTCCACAGCCCGGCGTATGGCACCCTGAGGAAGTTGGTAACGTTCCGGTTCGCCTGCTTGGCGAGTGCGAAATCGCTTATAGGACCACAGGTACTGTTCTGGAACCTTCAGAATGACATTTTCGATTGCTTTGTTCATGCTTTGGCTTACGTCAGCGGTCATGTCTATTTCGTGAAATATGACCTGGAAGTGTTCACCGTTTCTTTGACAGTAGGCCAGAACTGTTTTGGCATCTGTCTTATTCACGTAACCACTAATCAACTCACTGGTTAATGCATCGTTCCCAAAAAAAGTTGAGAAAGAACCAGTGTGTACTGCGGGCTCCTGATCAGGCATTGTGCCAACGGCGCCACCGCTCCGCAAAACCTGTAATTGAGCTTTGATGCCCGACTGATTTGCTTCTACAAAGTTCGTTCCCGAGCGGGCACGGTACTGGGTAATTAACTCATTGATCCCTGGGTGGCGAAATGGCAGAGACATATGGGTCAAGCTATACTTTGACCCAAGATAATGATTGATCAGTTCCCAGTTACCTAAATGGGGGATGATGAAGACCAGACCATTACCCTTTGCCAGGGCACTGCTGACAATTTCCTCATTTTCTATAGCAGCTATTTTACCAAGACAGCCTCTGTGGGATGCTTTCCACATAAAAATCGTTTCAAGTGTCGTCTTGCCGGTGTTAACAAGGCTGTTTCTAGCTAAACGAATTTTGTCTTCAGGAGACATGTTCGGAAAACACAGCTCAATATTTTCCATTGTGACCCGAGCCATTCGACCTTTGAAGTACCAAAAGCTTAGTCCCAGCAAATGACCAATTTTTTGCAGCCATATAAGCGGTAGCATGGCAAGGAGCGATAATGCGAAATCGAAGAGCTTGGTTTTCAGCATGGTGGGTCAGTTTACTATCTAAAAAGAAAAAAAAGATATTCT
>JAQWMV010000023.1 GCA_029246605.1 Pseudomonadales bacterium
GCAGACAAAAACATTGCCCGTGAAGCTGCCAAACAATTTAAAAAGCAGGGTATAGATATTCGACTGGGCACTCGTGTCACGGGTAGCGAAGTTAAAAAGAAAAAAGTTGAGGTGTCCTATACCGACAGTGATGGAGATAAGACTGAAACCTTTGACAAGTTGATTGTTGCCGTTGGCAGACGACCTTATACGGAAGAATTGATGGCGACGGATAGCGGCATCAACCTGGACGAGCGCGGCTTTGTTTTCGTGGACGACTATTGCAGTACCGACTTGCCGGGGGTTTATGCGGTTGGGGATGTGGTCCGCGGTCCTATGCTGGCGCACAAGGGTATGGAAGAGGGCGTTATGGTGGCGGAGCGAATCGCTGGCTTTAAACCACAGGTTAACTACGACTGTGTACCTGCTGTTATTTATACGCATCCTGAAATCGCCTGGGTAGGAAAAACAGAAGAAGAATTGAAAGCGAGCGGCGACAAATATAAAGTTGGCAACTTTCCGATGGGGGCAAGTGGCAGAGCGATGGCGAGTAACGATACCGTCGGTCTGATCAAAGTCATCGCAGATGAAGCGACTGATCGAATTTTGGGCGTGCATATGATTGGTGCACATGCCTCAGAAATAATCGCTGAAGCGGTGATCGCGATGGAATTCGGCTCAAGTGCAGAAGATTTAGGCCTGACGATGTTTGCGCACCCCACGCTTTCGGAAGGGTTGCATGAGGCAGCGCTAGCAGTTTCAGGCCATTCGATTCACGTCGCCAATCGTCGACGTAAAAGAAGTTAATCACTAGTTTTTAAGCATTGATTTAAGGAAAGTTATGAATCTTCATGAGTATCAGGCAAAGCAACTCTTTGTCGAATATGGGTTGCCGGTTTCCAAGGGAATTGCGGTCGATACAGCGGATCAGGCCATTGCAGCGGCCAAAGAACTGGGCGGTGATCGCTGGGTTGTTAAGGCTCAGGTACATGCTGGAGGGCGCGGTAAAGCCGGTGGCGTCAAGCTGGTTTCAACAGATGATGAAATTCGTGAATTTGCGGATGCTCACGTTGGAACAAATCTTGTGACCTTCCAAACAGATGAAAATGGACAGCCAGTCAGCAAGATATATGTTGAATCATGTATGGATATTGAAACTGAGCTCTATTTGGGCGCCGTTATCGATCGATCCAGTAGGCGTATTGTCTTTATGGCCTCAACTGAAGGTGGCGTAGAGATTGAAAAAGTCGCTGAAGAGACGCCTGACTTAATCCTTAAGGCAACTATTGATCCTGGGACAGGAGCATCCCCCTACCATGGTAGAGACCTGGCTTTTCGATTAGGCCTTGAAGGCAAGCAGGTAAATCAATTCGCCAATGTGTTTATGGCGCTGGCACGGTTATTCGAAGAACAGGATTTATCCCTGCTTGAGATCAATCCATTGGTTGTCACCGCTAATGGCGATATTCATTGCCTGGATGCCAAAGTATCAATCGACAGCAATGCCTTATATCGGCAACCAAAGCTCACAGAGATTAGAGATCCCAGCCAGGAAGATGAACGTGAAAACGAAGCTTCAGAGTATGGTCTTAACTATGTAGCGTTAGAAGGTAACATCGGCTGCATGGTGAATGGAGCCGGGCTTGCGATGGGTACCATGGACCTTGTTAAGTTGCATGGCGGACAACCTGCAAACTTCCTTGACGTAGGCGGTGGTGCTACGAAGGAAGCGGTTAGTGAAGCATTCAAGATCATTCTTTCTGACGGTAATGTTCAGGCGGTGTTGATTAATATTTTTGGTGGCATCGTACAGTGCAATATTATTGCAGATGGCATCATTGGTGCGGTGCGAGAAGTTGGCGTGGAAGTGCCGGTGGTCGTGCGCTTTGAAGGTAACAACGCAGCTATAGGTGTTAAGATATTGGCAGAAAGTGACGTAGATATCATTGCTGCAACAAGTTTGACTGATGCTGTAGAGCAGGTAGTAAAAGCAGCAGGAGGTGCAGCATGAGTGTATTGATCAATAAGGAAACCAAGGTTATTTGTCAGGGTTTCACAGGCTCGCAGGGTACATTGCATTCGGAGCAGGCTATTGCCTATGGAACACAGATGGTGGGTGGAATAACGCCAGGCAAGGGTGGTCAGACCCATCTGGGCCTACCAGTGTTTAATACCGTAAGGGAAGCCGTCGATGCTACCGGTGCAGTCGCATCGGTAATCTATGTGCCTGCTCCTTTCGCTAAAGACGGTATTTTAGAAGCTGCAGCCGCAGGAATAAAACTGGTCGTCTGTATTACAGAAGGTGTACCCACGCTGGACATGTTGCATGTCAAAGCAAGTCTGGATCAGCAGGGTGTTAGGCTCATTGGTCCAAATTGTCCGGGTGTTATTACGCCAGGGGAGTGCAAAATTGGCATTATGCCCGGTGAAATTCATTTGCCAGGCCGGGTCGGGATAGTTTCGAGATCTGGAACGTTGACCTATGAAGCCGTGAAACAAACTACTGATCTGGGTTATGGCCAAAGCACCTGTGTTGGCATTGGTGGTGATCCAATTCCTGGCAGTAACTTCGTCGATATTCTTGAGATGTTTGAGAAGGATGACGCTACCGAAGCGATCGTCATGGTTGGCGAGATTGGCGGCAACGCGGAAGAAGAAGCCGCCGAGTTTATCAAACACTATGTCAGTAAGCCGGTGGTGGGTTATATCGCAGGAGTGACAGCACCCCCTGGCAAGCGTATGGGGCACGCCGGTGCAATTATCGCTGGTAGTAAGGGTACGGCGGACGATAAATTTGCCGCGCTGGGGGCTGCCGGTGTTCAGACCGTTAAAAGCCTGGCGCAAATTGGTGAGGCACTTCAGGAAGTGACTGGTTGGTAAGAGGGTTGAAATTTTCATAAAAGCCCCCACTTCGAACACACCAACTATTCGTAATTACTGGACTTAGCTAATGGAAAGCCATAAAGAAACTATGGGTTTTCAGTCAGAGGCCAAACAGCTTCTGCAACTGATGATTCATTCCTTGTATTCCAACAAAGAAATATTCTTGCGCGAACTCATCGCCAATGCATCCGATGCAATTGATAAATTGCGCTTTGCTGGGCTGTCTAACTCTGAATTGCTTGAGGGGCAGGGTGAGTTGCACATTCGCATCGATATCGACAAAGAGGCACGAACTGTTTCGGTCAGTGACAATGGTATTGGCATGACGCGGCAAGAAGCCATTGACCACCTTGGAACAATCGCAAAATCAGGGACTGCACATTTTCTGGAAACCCTGACGGGCGACGAGCAAAAAGACTCGCAATTGATTGGTCAGTTTGGCGTGGGTTTCTATTCTTCATTTATTGTCGCAGATGAAGTTGTGGTCGAGAGTAGGGCTGCCTCTGATTCTGAGGGTGTGCGTTGGTCGTCCGCAGGTGCTGCAGAATTCGACGTCGAAACCGTTGAGAAAACCGAAACCGGTACTACCGTCACGCTTCATCTTAAGAAAGATGAAGAGGAGTTTCTTGATAGCTGGCGTCTCAGAAATATTGTAAAAAAATATGCTGATCACGTTTCAATTCCGGTCATCATGAAGAAAGAGTCCTTGTCAGACGATGATGCGGCCAAAGATGAGGATGAAGCTGATTCTGAGGACGAAGACGAGACAATCAATACAGCCAAGGCGTTGTGGACGCGATCACGTAGTGATGTAACGGATGAGGAGTACCAGGAATTTTATAAATTGATCGCCCACGATTTTCAGGATCCTTTCTCCTGGTCGCACAATAAAGTTGAGGGTAAGTTGGAATATACCAGTCTCGTTTACATACCCTCCAAGGCGCCGTTTGATCTCTGGCAGCGAGAAGCGCCAAGGGGTTTAAAGCTTTACGTGCAACGGGTTTTCATTATGGACGAGGCGGAACAATTTCTGCCTTTGTATCTACGTTTTATCAAAGGTGTTGTTGATTCAAACGATTTGTCTTTAAACGTTTCTAGAGAAATCCTTCAGAAAGACCCCGCAATAGATTCGATGCGAACTGCATTGACCAAACGTGCACTGGACTCACTAGCGAAGTTGGCAAAGAATGATGCTGCGACCTACCAGTCATTTTGGGAAGAGTTTGGCCAGGTATTGAAAGAAGGCCCTGCAGAGGACTTTGCGAATAAGGAAAAAATTTCGAAGTTACTTCGGTTCACAACCACCACAAGTGACTCAGAAGTTCAAAACCAATCTTTGACCGACTACGTAGATCGCATGAAGGAAGGTCAGGATAAAATCTATTTTGTAGCCGCTGAGAATTACCACACCGCTAAAAATAGCCCGCACCTTGAAGTGTTTCGAAAAAAAGATATCGAAGTACTTGTCTTGACTGACAGAATCGATGAGTGGCTTATGAATCAGCTGGCAGAGTTCG
>JAQWMV010000037.1 GCA_029246605.1 Pseudomonadales bacterium
CCCCGTTAGTATCAACAATATCTTCATAACGAATAATCTTCTTTCGATCGAGGTTTTCGCTAAAACTTCGATAAAACCAGCGCAAGATATAAAGCTGTCGGTCAATAATCGTCTCTCGTTCGTTTAAATCCTTTTGCAGGATTGGGTCAAACAACTCTCCCATCGGGACATACCCCTGATGAATTGGGAGATCCACCGTCTGCCAGGACAGGAGTGTCGCGAGTGGGTTTCTGACAACCGCGTAACACGTAAAGTCTTTTACGAGATCATTCACTAGCGCGGTAAAGAGCGCATTGTGTTTGACCACTAAAAGAAAATCCTCAGACAAAGTTTCATTAACACTCATCTGCCCAGGACTTACCTGCTCTTTTCGGAGGTGCCCATCATCAGACTTGACCGGGTTCGATGGTATCGAACCGGCTAATTGTTTTGATTGTACTAAACCAGAAGATAACACTTCAGTACGACTCGAATTAACAAACTCGTTGATCACCTTGATTGCTAATTGCCTATCGGAGTTATTAAAGGATTCGCTTGATATCGGTTCGTGCAGCGCAACCGTATTCGGTTGCTGATTAAGTAGATGACAACAAAGGGTAGTACCCGAACGAGGAATGCCTGTTAATAGAATCGTGCGTTTATGCTGCATACCACAACTCATCAATCTGAGACATTAGATTCAGAAATTCCCGTCGCTCCCGGCTTATAGAATGATACTTTACCGTTTTGAGTGCATTATTTTGGAGCTGACTCAGCCTGCTTTTATCAGAGAGAATCTCTTTAGCTGTTTGAATCGCGCTAACGATTCCTTCTATGTCGTAAGATGGCATCAAACAATTACCATCCTTCTTTTCAGCATCCTTACAAAAACTTCGATTACCAATACAATCCGGTACAATAACAATATGTGCAAGTTTCATGGCCTCAAGCGCAGGTAAGAAAAAACCTTCGGTCGGATGCGGCAGCACCACAGCTATTTTCGCTGCAGCGAGCTGCATAATAAACTCGCTTCTAGATAGAAATTCGGTCTGGATAACCGCATCGACCCTATCCTTTAACGCTTTTGCCATCTCCAGGTTCTTCTGCCCTGCAATATACACTTCATGGATCTTTTCGGCTTTGACCTGTGGGATATCGATGCCATTGGCAATCGTGATTACTGGACCATTGGCGAGCGTTTTGATTGCTGACTCCACTTCCGGACTAACACAAATTCGAATCGCCCGGTTTTTTAAAAAGGGGTAGACATTCTCACCTTCTAGCGCATGACGAACATGCTGAATAAGATTTATCACTGGTTTTTCTGGGTCGATACACTCCTTGGAGTATACATTCCAACCCATGCCTGCAAGGAAAAGGTAATCGTATTCTCTCGGCCTAAAATCAACACCTACATAGTCAGGGAGCCACGGATTAAGACTATTTTCCTGACTTCTCCGAGAAAAACTTATCTCAGGTCGATAATCATCTGAAGCATTTAGATGGGAAAAGTAATCAAAAACCTTCTGGTGTCCACCACTGTATCTTTCAAAGTCGCGGTAAAATAATACGGATCGCTTAGCCATAATGGATATCCAGTCACAAATTACTAGCAAAAAAAAACCCCCGCAAAGCGGGGGTTTTTAACGAACTGTACTAACAACTATTCATGCTAGCAACCTAGCATTCCTTCCATTACTGCTGTGTAGAAGGATGAAGAAGAATCGTATCAGTCATGCCAGTTCCGAGATCTACGATCTGCGTCGTGATCTTAAGATTACTGGAATTAGCCTCAAGTTCCAACGTTGCTGAACCTCGAGTACCACCGGTAAACGTTACTAAGTCTGATGCTCTAATGACTGTGATGTCTCCTGCGGCTAACGTTCCAGCACCTCCAGTACCCGCTACAGCGGTTACACCATCTTCTGTTGTAAAGGAAGTAGTGTAATCTGCAGCAACTGTTCCTCTATTATCAATGAAGATACGCTGGTTATAGTCTGCATACGTGGTGACATAAGGAATTTCAACTGAAATCGTGTCATACACAACTGAACCCAACGAGCCAGTTACACCAGTATCGGTGCTCAGGCCTATGCTGTATGAGCCCTTATTGGCTTTGAGGCCTGCTCCCAAAGCTGCATAATTTGCACAAATATACATATCCGCATTTGCAGCTGTTGCAGTTATAGCACAAGACGTCTTAGCTGTATTCGCAGTACACGCAATTGTACCACCGGTACAATCTGCCCCTGTTTGCGAAGTGTATACAGCTTGTGAAACGTCACCAGTGATCGTAACGGTCTGAGCTGCCGTCAAGAAATCAGTCGCAGCTGCCACCACACCTGCTAGGGTGAGAGTCGCTTGAGTCGTAGATACAACTTTACTCGCATCCAACTGCCCTAAACTAGTCAACGTACCATTAGCCACACCATTCGCCGCGTTGTCAAATGAACGGAAGTCACTAGCGACTGTAGCCGTTGCGTTTGATGCCACGACAACATCTGCCGGAACTGATCCAGCTACGAAATTAGCCATAGCCACAGTCTTGATGGCTGCTAGCGCGTAGACAGTCTGCGTTGACTGACCAACTGTTTCGTAGATCCCATACGACACGGACAGGTCTGTTGTCGGATCCATCTTGAAACCTGTGCCAGAAGTTATAGTCCAGTCACACGTCGCTACAAGCGCCTGAACGGGGGTCATTCTATACGTAGCAAATGACTGGCCGTCACCACCACCTTCGAGCACACCGGCTAGGTCAACGGAACAATCCGCTTTGGTTTTCATGTTAACGGTTGGAGCTCCGTCAAAAACACCATTGGTTAGGTCAAACCTAACGTATCTGGCCGCCCCAATAGCAGCTGCAATATCAGTGGAACCACTGACTGATAAATTGGTTCCATTTTTTGCTATAGCAACACGTCCGTTTGCATCAGCTGTACCCTTTAATTCTGTTGCATAATCCAGCTTTTGATCTGTCGTAACATCAATATCAATTGCTGACATTACTGGCATTGAAGCCACCGCGGTAAGGACCGAGGCTAACGTCACTGTCTGTAGTTTATTCAAGTTCATACTTCTTACTCCTGCAAGAGTGTATTAGTTTTTTAGTTTTTGTCGTTTCTGCCGGCTAACCCACCAGGCGCCTAGCGGACTTACCGCGACGAAAGGCATTGTATTAAAGAATACCAACATAATCTAGTTTATTATCAAACATCTGTAAGCCCTTGCTATTTCCTCACTATTTTCTGATGTTAATCGAAGAATGGATTTTAGACACAAACCGACCCAATTTTACTTCCTGTGGTCTCGCAGGGTTAAATTTGGCTCTTTGAATCATACGAGCGCATCGCTCCGGTCACGGGATTAATTCGCACAAAAATAGAGCTGTACCTTCCCCAGACCCTTACAATATGGGCCTTTCCGCCAAGCCGAGCCTGAAGGTCTTCGCTTATGTTAATCATAGTGGGTTCAAATTGCGACGCGGGGTTATCCCTGGTAATCCATTCTCCCCTCTCTCTCGCAGCAGAGACTTGATCAACGCTATTTGGCCATAGTCTCTGCCACAATGCTTCTGGCACACTATTCAAATTAAGCGCTGGATTTCGATCCAAACCGCATATATCAAAAAAATACGAGTATTCCTCGAGTACTATTTTCCATTCATCTATCCTTCGCAACTCCTTGCAACTCTGAGCCAGATAGTTGCCTGGGGAGTTAAGAGATTCTTCATGCCCCCCTGGTCGCTGACGATCATCACCATCTAAATAATCGGCCAGGACCGCTGCAAGCCGATTCTGTTCTGCCGGAGTGTATTTGTGCGCTGATAACCAGCGTTTCAACCAATATTGATTCGCGCTATTGATTGGAATCAAACCCGCTTGATTTTGAATTGAAAATTTAATACCGGAAGAATTGTAAACATATCCGTCTGTTCGAATTTCATCACCGACCAACGGGTGCAACCACAACCCGCTATCATCTCTCATTAACCCAGATTGATTAAGCCCCCTACTTACTCCCGCTGACGTGATACGTTGAGTAGCAATCAGGTAAGTGATCTCGCTGACTTTTCCGTATACCTCAGCTTTCTCGAGAAGTTTCAGATTGGATTGTTCTGCAAGATCAAGACGCTGGTTTATGGCGAGCGTTGCGTACCCCAGCAAAACAGCAAGGATAGCTGAAATAACCAACACAGCTATCATTACAGCTCCGACTTGCTGAGTTCTCCTCATCAGAAATCATACTCCCCGAATAAAGCCAGCTCACCAGGCACATCGGCCTCCACCGGCCGTCCAGGGACAACCATAATCCAAGTATCAACGCCCTCTATCACTCGCACCGCATTCGGCAATCTTGCATCTTCAGGAGAAAATAGCGCCCCCCACTCATTCTGGACTAAATACTGAAATTGCATAGGTTGAATCGAATCCTTAATGAAAACTGGATCTATATCCTGGGAAAAAAAACCTAAAGACCAAATCCCAACCTCTTCTTTTATCGTCCATTCCATAGACTTAGGGACATGATCCGGATCATTTGGAACGGCAGCGCTAACCAAACGAAAACTTGCCGGTGCGCCCTGAACTACCGCTTGGGAAGGATGGTACAGCAGCGCATGTTTTACGCTATCACGAAACCATTGACGCGGCAGCTCTGCAGCAGAAAGAGATAAATGCTTTGTACCTAACCGCTCAAAATTTTGCCAAGTCGTTGCCAGACCTTGAGACAAGAGAGTAGTCGTCATGCCTAGAATCACGAGCACAACTAACATCTCAAGCAACGTGAATCCGATATTGATCCGATGCATCTGAGGTGGTCGACAAGAATCAATCGTTCGGCGCACGCCAATGCCTCACTAGCTGAGTTGAAATATCATCAACAAAACGCTGTCCCTCAAAAATACGCACATGCAAATCAAATAGCGTCACAACCCTGTTACGTTGACGCCGATAAATCTCTTGATCTGATTGACGGTTCACCGTGGCTTGCCAATGAAAAATAAAATTATCAATTTGAACCTTACCTGACATCTCGTCCTTTAGTGACTCTAAACTCATATAATCAAGATACTGCTCAAAAACATGGGGAAGAGCGACCGACTCCTCAATACGGCTAGTAGTTCGCAAGGCAGTACCAAACCAATCCCAGACACTAGTAAACACAAAAGAAAGAACGACTAAAGCCACCAATGCTTCAAGCAGAGTGAAGCCCGCGATTCTAAGAGATTTATGGTTCACGTTTAACATCACAAAAGGGGGAAGTTACCGTATAGCGATTGATTACATCGTCTTGCACCAAATGAAATGAACCGCCAAGACAATACCCGTTAGATAAAACAGAAATGGGTTCTTTTATGACAAACGCGTTATCTACACTGGCAAGTTGATCTGGGGTCGTGATAGTTATCAAGTTACCCGAAATGTTAGCTTTTAACGGCAGACCTGCCAGCTCATTTGCCAACGCGTTTCGCTCTGCCGCTAACTGTCTGGACAAAAACCAGGAATCAACGGCCGGGAATGCTAGCATTGCCACCAATCCAAGGAGAACGAGAGTGACCAGAAGCTCAATAAGTGTAAAGCCACTTTGAGTGAGGCACCGCATAAGCCCAGCCCTATTGGAGGTTCTCTTGAGAACCGCTCAATCCTTGTCGGGGAAGATAGCCAATATCAGCATTCAACCCCTCTCCACCAGAAACACCGTCGGCGCCAAAACTATAAAGAGAAAAACCAAGGTCACTCTTCGAGTCAACCTGATACTGATATTCACGGCCCCAATTATCAAGTGGAACTTGACCATTAATATAAGGCCCGTTCCAGTAAGCATTTGCATCTGTAGGACGTTGCCAAAGTTTAATAAGCGCATCCGGATAGTTCCCCATGTCTAATCGATAGGTCTGTAACGCGACTTTCAGCATGCTCACTTGAATTTGACTCGTTTTTACCTTTGATGAATCAACCTTACCAAAAAATTGCGGACCAACGAGACCCACGAGTAGTCCCAAAATCACAAGTGTGACCAAAAGCTCAATAAGAGTGAATCCGGCTTGCTTACCGGTTCTCATTATAAATACCTCCCATTTTTCTATATCGCCAAATCAGTCGAAGCGGTAATTGCTTGGACGATGCCAAGAATCATGACCCCAATCAATGCACCCACCACTAATATCGCTAACGGCTCAACCAGTTGCAAAACCTGTTTCATTCGTCTTTTACATGACGCGTCATGGAGCTTGGCAACAGCGGCCAGCATATCTGCAAGCTGGCCAGTCTTATCGCCTGAAGCGACCAGACTAAGAGACGTTGCCGGAATCAATCTGGCCTTCTTTAGTGCATCAGAAAAAGATTCACCTTCTTGCACGTCTTTAATCATTTGACTCGCTCGGTGACGACGTCGAGTGTACTCACAAGAATCTGCAGCCAAGGTTAAAGCCGTGAGCAAATTGACTCTGGCTTTTAACATTGAAGAACAAAGCGAAGCCCACCTGGCCGAATCCTGCTCGGCGAGCCAAGGCCCAAAAACGGGCACTTCAATAACTACATTCATGAGTGCATGACGTACAGCCTTACTAGTAACTATTAACATTGAAACAACAAAAAACAACGCCCCCACCGCCAATAATAACCAAGGCGAATCATTAGCAACTCGCCCAGCATTAAGCACAAACGCTGCCAGCATTGGCAGATCTCCATCAGAATCTAGAAGATGGGTAAATTTCGGCACTACAGAAATAAATATAATGAGCATTGCAATAAGGCCAGCACTCATCAGCACTAACGGATAAGTAAGAGCACCTCTCAAGTCTTCGCGAATGGATTCATCGTAACTGAGCTGTTGCGAAGCATTACTAAGCGCTACAGTTAGCTGACCAGCTGACTCCCCCGCACTAATAAGGTGTGCCACATACTTAGGGAATGGTAATGACGATTCAGACAACGCGGCCGAAAAACTTTGCCCTCCCTCAATTTCGCTAGCAATTCCCACAAAACCGCGGGCCAATACCGGATTCTCATCATTCTCAGACAACGCCTTCAACGAATCTATTAGCGTCACACCTTGCTCCGTTAAGGTAGCTAGCTCCTGTAACGGAAGCACGAGATCGCTATTCCTAACAGCACGACCATTTTTCTCTTTTTTTTCAGACAAGTGAACACTCAGTGCCTCAATATGCTGTTCTTCCAACCAGCGCACGACTCCTTGTTCACTGACGGCATCATATTCCCCATGCACTGACTGCCTGGTTACTAAATCTATACCCTCATAGTAGAAGTTCACGTATCCGACTCTTTTACGACACAAGCTCTAAGAACTTCGTTTACACTAGTGATCCCTTTCGATGCCTTAAGCAACCCACCGTCCATTAGGGAGCGACTGCCATCTTTGCGCGCCTGATCGCGCAACTCATCTAACGGTGCTTTCTTGATAATCAAATCCCTAAGCTCTGCAGTGACAGACACTAACTCGTATACACCGACACGACCACGATAACCCTTACCGTGGCATTCGGGGCAACCAACTGCCTCTTGCCAATCACCCTTGCCGTCATTTTTCTTTAGAAATGACGGGGGCGCTACAGATTTAGCGCAAGCCCCACACAATTTTCTTAACAGACGCTGCGCCTCGACCCCCTGGATTGTTGCCGCGACCATGTAAGGCTCTACGCCAATATCATTTAATCGCGGAAATACCGAACAGGCATCGTTAGTATGTATAGTTGACAAGACAAGATGACCTGTAAGAGAAGACTGCACGGCGATATCAGCAGTCTCTTTGTCCCGAATTTCGCCGACCATAATGACGTCGGGATCTTGCCGCAAAAAAGTACGTAAAGCACGAGCAAAGGTATAGCCGATATCATCTCTCGCCTGGACCTGAGTGACACCATCAAGTTGATATTCGACAGGGTCCTCTACTGTCAGAATTTTTTCTTCGCCAGTATTTATTTCCTCAAGCAAACTATACAGCGTCGTGGACTTGCCAGAACCTGTAGGCCCAGTAACTAGGACAATGCCATTATTAAGCTTCCCCCATGACCTGATCAAATCCAGATGGTCATCTTCAAAGCCGAGCGACTCAAGCGCCAAATCTTCTCGTTGCCTCGGGAGAAGCCGCATAACAATGGATTCGCCGTATACATCAGGGGCCGTGGATACTCGGACATCAAATTCTCGCTTACCCGAACGAGTAGAGAACCTGCCGTCCTGTGGTAATCTTTTTTCAGCAATATCGAGCTGAGATAATAGTTTTATACGTGAAGCGATAGCTGGAAATCGACTACTTGGCTGCTGCATGAATTCATTCAACCTTCCGTCAACACGAAATCGCACCGCCATGGAATCGGCTCCAGCTTCAATATGAATATCTGAGGCATCAGCCTGAATCGCTCGTTCGAGAATACTATTTACGAGATTGATGACAGGAGCTTCTTCCGCAAGAGCCCCGATATCGCTTCTCGATTCACCAAATAATTCTGATACAGCTCGCTCCTGACCCACTCCATCGATAACGGTTACTGCCATTGCCGGAGTCAAAAGATAGGGTGTTTTTGACTCAGCTGTTTGCAATGAATCTATTATACTTAGAGGAAATCTTGCCAATGGATCATCGGTGTAAATAGCCAGATATTTGTCTCGCATAATTGGGAATATATGTTGATCGATACACCAATCAATACTTAATTCGAGCTGTTCAGCAGAAGCTATGACATCAGATGATTGAGGACATTCTGCATTATTTCTAACTAAGGGCCAGTCAATTACCGTACTCATTATTTCGTACGCCATTTCTTCCCCGCAGAAGCCGAGACGAGTGACAGCCGTCAATGCAGAGATCCCAGTTTCCTCTATCGCAGACAACACGCGCAAGATATCTTCGGCATTTAAAAGGCCTGAGCTTTTAAATGCATCGCAAAGTTTATCGTCTATCGATGTCTTATCAATAATCAACTGAGAATTCAAAAGCTTTCTACGCTCCTCTAATGAGATCTTTAAGAGTTGGTCGAAGTATTTTGCTATAGTACAGGATAATTTTCATTGTAAAGAAGTCATTGCATTGGCTAATGTTCCGCGAAACGGCATAAACCAGTTCCTTAGCAACAAGCCTAATCGCTTGTTGGCGCGCATAGAACAATACTTTTGGTCCAACGAGGAAACGATAGATAGCACTAATTTGTGCTTCTATGTATTCAAGCCATTCCCGGGAAATATTAGCCCGAAACAAAAGAAAAGCTGGGCAGCGCTTCAATCTCAATCACTTTCTCCATTCGAATCTGGAGACAGATACTATTATGTCAGCGCACAAGGCTTACACTTGTGGGTCTCTCAGATAGCATTAACTGGCATACCAGAAACCGCTGCACAGACCTCCCTGGAAGATGGCACGCATATTGTGGCGGGCGAACAGCACCTATACCAGCAAATATGGCAAGACGAGGTAATGCTCGAATGCATTGTTAGATCGTCTGAAAGCAATACTACTGATACCGAGCGAAAGATCGATACTAAGCGACCCTGGGCAATGCAAAGTTATTTACAAAGTAAACTTAAATCTCCCCAAGCTTGGATTCTGATCACCACATTCATCTTTCTTTTGGCAATTATATGGTACGCCGGTGCCGCTATTACCCTATTTGCTCAAAACGAATATGCAGCCATGCAGAATCAAAGGTTGGATCCCCTCGTCAAAGGACAGCTAACGCAGAGGAAAGAATTTGAGGAACACGAACAAATCCTTAATCTTTTGCAGACTTGGCGATCAGGTCATGGCTACTTGCCCGAGTCACTGGCGCTCATCGCGGTAGCAATAAACCCTCTGGGGGATTGGGAAATTAAGGAAATCTCCTGGCAAGAGAATCGACTCGTACTTCAATTAAATACCGGTGAAATGGATATTGCTGCATTAGTGACCGAGATAGAATCAATTCCTTCCATCACATCAGCGGGTATCAAGCCTCATGGCGGCACAGATAATTTTCTGTTAGAAGCATCCTTCAATGATTAACCCCATATCACCATCAAAGATTTCCATTTCGGAATTTCGGAATAATCCCCGACTGAGATGGATGACTTTGGCGGCACTAGTGCTGATCTTTTTTTCAACAATTTCCTGGTTTTCTGACTTGATAACTCAAATGCGTACGAATACCGCACAAGCAGTCAACTTTTCCTCAAGGTTGCAACAAATATCGGATCAGGAATTCGATACAGCCGCTTTAAATGAAGTAAAAAAAGAAGTAAATCAGCAAATGATTCTGTTCCCAGTAGCCAGTTCGGGAAGTGTTGCCGAGGCACAAGCTTTAAAAGAATTGGAAGAGGCCCTTGGTCCACTAATCACCAAGAAAAGATTTAACTTGCTGGGCTCAGAACAATTAAATACTGATGCTACTTTTTTTTGGCAGGTCAGGCTTGAAATTAGCGGGCAGTTACAAAGCGCAAACCTAATCGATCTCCTTTCTTATTTTGATTCAGCGCAAACTCATCGAAGACTAAACGCATTTAGCTATCAGCTAAATAGATCAAATACTATCAACTTAGTAGCGGACCTCCTATATCTTGGAGCTGATGATGAATAAAAAATTCTTAATACTTTTCTGCGGGTTCAGCATATTATGCTTAGTACTCTCGATTGCTGCGCACTATCAATTTCCTGGGATCATCAGCCAAAAGCAACATAGCATGGCGAATATAGCAACGATGTCACACAATTCAATGGACTGGATTACACAACTGAAAACGCGCCCACAATTTAAACCCCACGCACAAGCAAAGCCAAAAACAGAAGTGGTCGTTGAGCAAGGAATGCAACATGCCCGGCTTATAGGTATTGTGCTGGACACACGAATGCTTGCTATTGTCACGGACCCAATCTCAAATAAGGTGCATCGAATTGGTCTTGGAGAAGACTGGATCGATAACTGGGTGCTAGAAAAAATAGAAGCAGATCACGTAATATGGCGCAACGAGCAGACGGATGAGCAGTACATCCAAGCCCTCTTTAAAAGTAGCCGTGAAGACAAATCATTCCTATCTTCATTAAATGGAAATTAAGTGAGCTTATGTATAAACAAGCGACAATAAAAACTCCAATACTATTTGGTCTGACAACACTCTTACTATCAAGCTGTAGTTTGCTTGAAACACCACTAGAGCAAGTGTCAGAAAATGATGACAACATATTTACGAGCCCTATGCGGGACCCCAAAATTTTCCAGGATGTCATCACGGAAACAACAACCACAGTATCCTCAGCCGAGACGGGCACTAATATTAAGCTGGCTCCTGTGCTAGCAGTAAAAGGCACTGCAGAAAGTGCTCCACTACTTGTAACACCCAAGTTACCCAATACGCTAGTCAGTAGATTAAATTTCAATAACATGCCTGTTTCTGCCTTCATTAATGAAATCTTCAGCAATCAACTTAGTCTTGACTATGTCCTTGGACCCAGCATCGGAGACATAACAGATCTGGTAACTATGCGCCTTAATAATAAAGTTAGCCATGCAGACCTTTATAGCCTCGCATCTCGCACATTACGAGCTTATGGTGTAACTACCGCTCTCAGAGATGACGTCCTATTTTTTAGTTATTCAGGGGAAACCTCCAGCGAAGAAATTCCGCTACTATTAACTGGAAGAGCCCTTCCAACTGTACCCTCGACTAATCGGCCAATTTTTTATATCTATCCGTTGCAGGCTGTCAGGACGCCGACGGTAAGAAGCTTAATAACAGGAATGTTTAACACGAAGGAGCTTATTGTCGAGGAAGACATGACGCGTAATGCGCTGGTATTCCGCGGACCGCAATCACTAGTAAATCAAGCTGTGGAGGCTACGCGATTATTAGATTTACCCGTAATGAAGGGCATGCTTTCCAGAGTATTTAAACCTAGCCTAAATAATGTCGTTAATCTCGCTGATAATCTTGAACGTGTGCTCAATGCCCAGGGATACTCGGTTACACAA
>JAQWMV010000056.1 GCA_029246605.1 Pseudomonadales bacterium
TACGGAGGGTGTATCGCTGGGTGTTAAACTTCTGCGTGAAATCTTGATTGAACTGCGCTTGCTCGAGCATGCCGAGTTATTACGCTACAGCATGGCATTGCTTGGTTTAGAGCGAAAGTTAGCTGGCCAGCAGGGAGTACTGCAGGAACTTAGTCGTAAAATCAGCTACATTGATTATCATAGACCGGTCGTAGAGCCACCATTGCTTAATGCATCGGTCATCGCAGAACTTGCGGATTTGTATCAAGATACGATTGGACAAATAGGCCCAAAAATTCAGATAGTGGGCAAACGGCTGCACTTGGAGAACACCTCGAATGTTAATCGGATACGTGCGTTACTGTTGGCCGGCATACGATCGGCGGTCCTTTGGCGGCAACTCGGGGGACGTGGACGACAACTGCTCTTTTCCTATGGCGCAATTGTCTCGGCGTTAGAAAATATTTAATTTATACATATATTTCAATACTATACATAACTAATATTAAGTAATTTATTATATGAAAACTCGTACAGAAGACAGCCTTTCCTCACTCACTGCGGTATCACCAATTGATGGTAGATACGCTTCAAAAACAGCCGCTCTGCGAGAATACACCAGCGAATATGCACTCATTTACTTCCGCATCTATGTCGAAGTTCACTGGTTTCGTTTTCTCTGCGCCGTGGACGACATTCCAGAGTGCCCCATGCTTAATGAACGCAGTGATGAAGTGCTGGACGCGATCCTCAGCGAGTTCAGTCTGGACGATGCAAACCAAGTCAAAACGTTAGAAGCGACCACCAATCACGATGTTAAGGCAGTAGAGTACTTTCTGAAGAACAAACTTCGAGCCAGTGGCGAACAAGCCTTGATTGATGCGCTGGAGTTTGTCCATTTTGCATGTACTTCTGAGGATATTAATAATCTGTCGCACGCATTGATGCTGTCACACGCCCGTGATGAAGTGTTGCTGCCTGAATTGATCGCGATTCGCGATGCGCTCTGTGAACTTGCCAAAAAATATGCCGCGGTTCCTATGTTATCCAGAACACACGGTCAGGTCGCTTCCCCCACAACCATGGGCAAAGAACTGGCGAACGTCGTTGCGCGGCTCAGCAGACAGGTAGTAGATATCCATGAGGCACCACTGCTGGGTAAAATTAATGGCGCTGTAGGCAACTACAATGCCCACGTGTCAGCATATCCAGACGTGGACTGGATTGCTCTAAGTCAGACATTTGTAGAGTCCTTGGGATTAACCTTCAACCCCTATACCACCCAAATCGAGCCGCATGATTACATTGGTGCGTTGTTTCACGCAATGATGCGGGGAAACACGATATTGCTCGATTTCAACAGAGATATCTGGTCTTACATCTCGATCGGTTATTTCAAGCAGAAGAAAATTGCGGGTGAAACCGGGTCCTCGACCATGCCTCACAAGGTAAACCCGATCGATTTTGAAAATTCAGAAGGTAATCTGGGTATTGCCAACGCGATATTTGGACATCTTGCGGAAAAGTTACCTATCTCCAGGTGGCAACGCGATCTTACTGATTCGACGGTGTTACGAAATCTGGGCGCTGGTATGGCGTACAGTCTGATTGCCTACCAGTCCTGTCAAAAGGGCATAGGCAAGCTGCAACTAGATGAAAACCGCCCCGCAGAAGACCTTTCAGCTAGCTGGGAAGTCCTGGCGGAGCCTATTCAAACGATTATGCGTAAGCATGGAATTGCCGAGCCCTATGAAAAGTTGAAAGAAATGACACGCGGCGAACAGCTGACCCAGGAAGGCATTGCCAGACTGATAGACCAACTCGAGGTGCCGGAGTCAGTCAAAACACAGATTCGGGCACTACGCCCGGAAACTTATGTTGGCGAAGCCGCGAGGCTCGTCGAACAACTGCTCAATACCAACAAGGCACCGCCCG
>JAQWMV010000171.1 GCA_029246605.1 Pseudomonadales bacterium
CCGGTATTTAATTAGCCTGCTGCGGTTGGACGATGAATTGACAGCGAGAGTTGACCGTCTGTCTCCTGTTAGATAAAAGGTTTTGGCGGCGCCGAGAGCCATCGCCTTTTTTAATCTTTGTCCTTTCTGTTTCTTTTACTCATTATTTTGTAGCTCGTGTAAACGAAAAGTAGCCCGCTGCCAGCGTATAGCAACAGGACAGTCCCAGTCCCCACTGAATAACCGTGACTAAGTTGGAGTAATATATTGGGGTTATCTGGTTATCACCGAGGTTTATAGACATGAGCACCAGTACCATAGCCGTACCCAGCAGGTTTCCCGCTACCCGTGATAAACTGAGTAATGCTGAGCCGCTGCTTAGTCTGGTGATGTCAATGGAGCTCAAGGCTGAGCTGTTATTGGACGTGCTAAATAGCCCTAGGCCGATGCCTAACAGCATCAGTGAAGCTGTGATTAGCCAGATTGGTGTCTGCAGATCGACTCCCAATAAAGACATGAACGCTATGGTCATAATCAAACAACCCACGGTGGCAATTTTCCCCGGATTATATTGATCCGCAAGGCGTCCGGATAGGGGTGCGACTATAGCCATCATAATGGCTTGCGCCATCATGACTTGTCCAGTTTCAAAGGGAGAGAGGCCTTTTATATATTGCAGGAACAGACTGAAGAGGAATACCAGTGGGTAGTTACTGGAGAAAATACAGGTGCTGGCCAGCAAGGATCGGGAGAATATTTTGTTCTTGCCTAATGCTTTAAAATTGACCATTGGTTGCGCTGCCTGGGACTGCTGTCGAACAAAAAGGATCATCAGCGTAAGGGCCACGATAAGAAGCAGTAATGCTTTCGGTGAAGGGAGGTCGGAAACTCCTAAAAACAGCGTGCTAATACCGGCTGCAAATAATAGGCTGCCCGCCCAGTCAAAAGATTGAAACTCGGAACTTTTCCATTCGGCCTTGATTGAAAGTGCAACTAGAAACAAAGCTAAGACCATTAATGGCACGGGAAATAAAAATACACTTCTCCAACCGAATTCCTGAGTCCACCAGCCACCAATTAATGGCCCGCAAGAAAGCCCAAGGTACATGAAGGCAGAAGAGATACCTAGAGCAACACCGCGATTATTTTTATCGAACAGCGACATCACTAGTGCCATTCCAGTGGCAAAGGCCATTGCAGCCCCAATACCTTGCAGAGAGCGAACAAGCAACAGCCAGCCAATATTGTTTATCAGGTAGCCACCTAAGGTAGCGCCTGTTAACAGGCTTAGCCCTGTGATATAGATTCGTTTGCGCCCATAAATATCAGCTAAGCGACCTGCAGGCTGTAGCATGACCGTATTGCTTAATAAAAAGGCGGCAGGTATCCAGGAGACAGCAGCGGCAACAATTCCAAGGTCATTGGCAATTTCTGGTATGGCGACATTGGTGGCTGAATTCAGTAGAGAGTTTAAGAAGGAAACCAGGGAAATACTCAGCAGCGCCAACCAACGGCGTAGAGGGGTTTTGTCACCGGTTGGGTTGGTGTTAAGGAGAATACTCAGATCAAGAAACCTCTGCTTGAGATATTGCCAGGCGTGCCTGAGCCACAATTTTCCTGACCAGCGGTTGGGCGGCGGCACCCTTTTTATTCATATTGGCGATATAGCCTTTATTGTCCCAGTCTCGGATTGCAATTTTAAAGCCTTCGCGTTCCTGGATACGTTCATACCAGCTTGTAACATAGGGACGATCTTCCCACATGAAGTCCATTTTTAATTGCTCAAGGCGGCGTATATAAGATGCAAATCCAATATCGGCCAAGCTAAAGGTTTCACCGGCTAGCCATGGGCCGCTATTTTCCAGCTCCGCTTCCATATCCGATAGCAGCTTTTCAAAACGGTTTACAGCATGGGCGAAATATTTGGATTTCACGCCATTGCGGATATTGTCATTGTGCCGCTCTACTTTGAGTGGGTCCGCACCGGGTTGAACTTGAAAGTGTAATTCCAGATCTTTGGGTGACTTGGCAAGATGTAAGTCGCGAAAAGCGATGCAGGTACTGAGTACACTCGTGGCTGCATGAATGCCCGTGTCCAGCTGCAAGGTCCATTTTCTAACTCGCGCTTTACCTACTGCACCTTCGGGCATTAGTGATACCCCCGGAAAGGCATCTTCGATGTGTTCATTGATGATGGTTGATTCGTAGATAACCTGCCCGTCGTGAACCAGTGTTGGCACAACCCCATTAGGGTTTAAGGCCATATATTGAGGAGTTTTATGCTCTCTTGCCATCAGGTTGACCAGCTTATTGGTATATTCGAGACCTTTTTCTGCTAATGCAAAACGGACTTTGGCGGCACAAACTGACATATCGTGATTGTAAAGCTCTAGCATGAAGCGATTTCCCTGTTTGTAGTTGTTATCTAATTGAATCTATAAGGCTTACTATTGACTGAATTCCACGCCCTTGTCTCGATAGAATTTTAGAGCGCCGGGGTGGATTTGTTCGGCTTTGAGTTGGGGCCAGCGTAGCAGGCTAGTTATTGTTTTTACCTTGCAATTAGGATGCCGCGGTGAGCAGGCGTGCTGGGCGGTACTGACAAACTCGGTAACAATGTCATCGGGGGTAGAGGCAAAGGTAAACCATGCCACATCAAATGTTATCAGACCTATACCGTCGTGATTCGGGTTGCGGGAAGATGCAGGCAGCGTTACCCGCTCGGTTAGCACTGGCGAATTGTCTGTAGCTTCAACAACATCCTGAACGCTAAGGGAAATCCAATTCAAGTCTGAACGTTCGAGATCTAGCTGCATAGGGCGCAGTTGGTCGTTACTCATTCGCGCAACAGGCATGAACATTACGTCGACTTCGTTGCGGTCAAGTGCTGAAGCCATTGCAGTTGGTGAATACTCTTTGATTGTTATTTGATCGTAGATATCCCAGGATTTTAGTAACACTATTTCCTGTAATGCCCGAATGGAGCTGGGCCGCATGACCAGCCCTATGCGTTTACCTACCAGATCACGGCTCGTTCTAATATTCGGATTTAATGTGACTAGTCCATAGGCTATTCGTACGCTACTGCCGACAAAGCGCAAGTCCGGGAAGGTTGTTGAGTAGGCATGCCAATAAGGGCCGATACGTTGTATTGCCATTTTCTGGTCGACTGCTGAAACAGCGATAAAAGCTCCACTGCGTTCGGCTTTAGATTTATGGGCAAAGATATTCAAGCGCTCTGGCAGTGGGTCACTGATGGTGGTGGCCGATTTGTTGCTAGAACAGCGGTTTATTAGCGCCTCTTCCGGGCTAGTATAGGGAGGGCGGGCGAGAATCCAACTGGGCGGTTTCATCTCGATTAGCCCCTGGACGTAGATCTCGATGATAGTTTTTTTTCCATCTGAGCGGATGTTTTCGGTTAGTTCTGGGCAAGTAGCTGCCTTTAGATTAGAGGTGAAACAGAGGAAAAGGGTAGTTGCCAAAGCTAAGTATTTAATGATTAAGGATGGTCGGAGTTGTGCGTGCCGTTGCTCGAGTTGATTAGCCATCATACAATTTGATCTCCAGATCCTGTGATATGGAAGTTGATACTGCCGTTGATAAACGATTGCGAATAATATTCATCCACTCTTTTGCAATTGATTGAGCTGTGCTGGCATCTCGACGAGTTATGGCGTCATAAATACTGCTATACACCGCTTGAAGTTCGGCAGTGTGTCGTTTCCACTGAGTCTCGGTCTCTGGTCTAGCTGCGCTGACCCAAGCAAGTCGTAACTTGGTATAGAGAGTTAGCCGATAGAGATTCGCTAGGGCTTCATTGTGAGATGCCACCCCTAGAGCGGTATAAAGCTCAAAAATAGCATCAAGGCGTTCTCTTACGTCATCATGGCCACCGGTGTTAAGGCGATCAACTTGATGGTGTATTGCTTCAAGATCTGCGGGGGTGCGCCGTAGCGCCGCCAAGTAACAGATTGAAGGTGTCAAAATATCCATGATCTCTAGGTGATCAGTAATATCTGAAAAATTCAGATTGGAAACTTTGGCGCCTCGGTTTGGCAGCATGGTAACCAGTCCCTGGGTCGAGAGCCGAATTAGGGCTTCCCTCACAGGGGTGCGTGATACTTCAAAACGCTGTACTAGGTCACTTTCGTCCAAATCTGTACCTGGAGGTAACCCCCCCGATAAAATTAGTTCTTTCAAAGCGTCGTAAGTTCGGAAGCCTCCGGTAGATTTGCTCCCTTGCCGTGATTTATTTGTTTTGACTGCTGTCTTCGCCATGCAATAGCTCCCCTGAGTTAAGTTCTTGGCAAATGGTAACATTAAACAGATGTATAACGGCCCTTTTACCATGTAGGGGTATTACTTGGTGGCTTGTTGCCTCTGCCTATTTTTTAGTGGCAGGGCAACAAGCCTAGTGGTGATCAGAACTGATAGCCAACCGCTACGCCCCATAAGCTAGGTTCTTTAATATTGGCGAAGTAAATCCCTGAGTCGGTGACTTCCTGGTTACTGATGACATCTTCATCGCCAATATTGTTGACGAAGGCTTCTGCATGCCAGTTGCCATTGGCCGATTCCCAAATCAGTTTGGCATCCACTATCGAGTAGCCGTCCTGTTTATCGTAGGGGTCTAGGTTCAGTGCCCGTAAATAGATATCATCTGTGAGGTAACTCTGCACTCTGACAGTGAGCTTGCCGAGATTATTAAGATCGAAGGTGTATTGTACGCCAATGTGTCCAGACCATTCGGGAGCATTAATCAGCTGATTGCCGGAAACGTCGATCAGCGTGGGGTCTCCAGCGCCATCTAGGAACAAGTTACTGGGAAGAACAAAGTCTTCATACTTAGCTTCTAGTAAGCCCAGCGATACATCGATTTTAAGCGCTTCAGTAGGAGCATACACCACCTCAAATTCGGCACCGTAAATTTCTGCACTGGCGGCGTTTCGCACGATCACTGTCTGATCTACAACCTGAAAAACCTGCAGCTCTTCGTAGTCGTAATAAAAGGCGGTTGCGTTTAATTGCAGCGTGTTGTCTAGGAAACGATTCTTACTGCCGATCTCGTAAGCGGTTACTTCCTCGGGGTCATAACTATCAGAACCTGCCACACCGAAGTTAAACCCACCTGCTTTAAAACCAGTGGAAATAGTGGCGTAGACCATGCTGTCTTCGTTTAGATCCCAGTCTAGTCCCAGTTTACCAGTGGTTTTAGACCATTCATCTTCGGGTGTGTAATCCTGAGCGCCGTCTGCGATGGGGAAAGGTAAATTAGGGAAATTGAGGGTGGAGATGGTACCGCCAACAGCGGATTTTTTATCTTCGGTAAAACGTATACCAGCGGTCAGCTTGAGGCTGTCGTTGATTTGGTAAGAGGTTTGGCCGAATAGGGCGGTAGATTCAATTTCCACATCATGCATAATATTGATATTGACGTCGGGAATTTGGGGCGCGAACGGGGAGACTGGGTCGCTTCGGTCACGATTAACCATTGTGTGTTGCAAGGCGTCTTCGCTCAAATAGAACGCACCTACGATCCAGGTGAAGTCGCTATCATCGTTTGAAGCCAGGCGAAGCTCAAAGGTGGTTTGGTCTGATTCTTGAGCGACAGTAACAGCGTCTGTCGAGCCGAAAGGCACACCATTAGGGCTCATGCCTTGATCAGAGTCTTGTATTAGATCCATGTCCGTCGTCTGATTGGCGCCGAGGACAGTTAGTATTACAGGGCCAAAATCGTAATCCGCTGTCAAGCTGAAACCGCTGGTTTCGAGGTCAAAGGATTCAGCCGTGTCTTTGTAGACTTTCCGTAGGTCGTCGGGATCGGCGATGTAGCCACAGTCGCCACAGTTGGCAGGAGTGCCATCAGGGCTGGTAGTCTCTGGGCCGGGTGATGAAGTTCGCTTTCTCGCGGGGCCTACACCACCTTTTTCTTGACTACGTGCACTTAATAGGATGCTTGCCGCTTCAGAGGGCTCCCAAAGTAGTTGGGCGCGAAAGGAGGTGTCGTCGATATCATTGCCTTCGGTGCCACCGGGGAATAGGTTTTCCTGGAGGCCGTCGCGCTGCTCATCGGTAGCGACCACTCGGAGCATCAATTCGTCTTCGATAAGGGGGGTGTTGACCATGCCTCGCACGCGTTGCCAATCATTCTCGCCTAGGCTAACGTCGATGGTTGCATCGAAGTCTTGGTCCGGTTTATTGGAAATGAAGTTAATTGCACCGCCCGTAGCGTTGCGCCCATAGAGTGTTCCTTGCGGACCACGAAGAACTTCTACTCGTTGCATGTCGTAAAACAATGCACTGCCGCCACTGGGGCGGGCTTGGTAAACACCGTCAATGTGAAGGGCGACACCTGGGTCACTGAAGGCCTCAAGGTTATCGCTGCCTACGCCACGTAACATGATTTTTAAATCTGATGACTCGGAGCCGATCTGCAGGTTTGGAACAAAATTCGAAAGGGACGCGATATCGGCGGAGCCCAGTGCATTCAGTTGATCTCCGTTAAAAGCAGAAACAGAAATGCCGATTTTTTGCAGATTCTGCTCGCGCCGTTCTGCGGTGACGATAATCTCTTCCAGTGAGTGGGAGTTGCTTTGAGCGATTGCTTGCTCGGCAGTTAACACTGGAAGCATGCATGCAAGAAGTGGAATAATATATCTGTGGCTTGGCATTAAAGTACTTAGCGTTATTTTTGCTTTAATCAGTGTTGAAATATTCATTGTTCGTCTCCATAAAATCGTTATCATTTTTTAAAACTTGCTTGAAAGTATTGCCGGTCTAATGCAGTGGCCGGCTTGAAACTCTGTTCCCTGCATTAGTTAAACCCTTTATGTACTCGACTATGACGTACTTAGGTCAAGTATAGATTGATAAATCAAGGTTCTAGGATTACCTTACCTATCACCTCGTTGCCTTCTACTAAGCGGTGGCCTTCGGCTGCCTCAGACAAAGGTAGGACTTTACCGATAAGCGCGCGGATTTTACCTTCTGCGGCCATTTGCAAGCATTCGCCAAGAACATCTTTTGCTCCCGCGTCCATCACGCTTGAAAGGACTCTCAATCGTTTCATATGCAGGCGTTTGATGTCGATAGGAACGATACCGCCACCGTGATACCCAACGGTCACTAGGCGTCCATTCATTGCGAGGCTATTAAATGCCGGGGTCCATAATTCGGGGTCACCAATATTCTCAAATACAACATCGACACCGAAATCCCCAGTGATTTTCATGATTTCTTCTGTCAGGTTTTGGCTGCGGTAATTAATGCCGTGATCAGCGCCGAGTTGACGGGCGATTTCCAATCGATCTTCACCTCCAGCTGCGGCAATAACTTTGGCCCCTTTTAGTTTAGCCATCTGTATTATAAAGCTGGACAGGGCGCCAGCGGCTCCCATTACCAACGCCCATTCTCCTTCTTTCAGCTCGGAGGTGTAGACCTGTGAAAAGGCGGCTGAGGCATGACGACAAATTACTGTAGCATCGGCGAACGAGATATTTTTCGGGATCTGACGGGCCTGGAAATCGGGAACCACTATATATTCAGCATAGCCGCCTGGAGCGGTAATACCTATTGGGCGGCTGACGCTGCATTTTTGCCTGGAGAGGCAGTTGTCACATATTCCGCAACGGGCCATACCGCGGATATTGACGTGCTCACCGACGCGCCCAGGATCAACCCCAGCACCTACCGCAGTAATTTCTCCGGAAGGGTCAACACCCATAATTAGTGGCAGGGTAGCACCATGGACTGAGTTGCCTGCTCGTGCGCTGACATCAAAGCCCCTGTTAACCGAGACGGCTCCGACACGAACCAGAACTTCTCCCAAAGCTGGCTCGGGCGTGGGAATGTCTTCGTATTTAATGACATCGGTATTGCCAAACTCGTGGATTATACATGCCTTCATTTTTGGCTTCTATTCCTATAATGGTTGATATGACGAAGTGTACACGATAAAAATGCATAAAGTATACATATAATATACAAAAAAAATGTATTATGCTTCTCGTTGGTGTGCAAACGTCTCGATCTTAACGAAGATGAAGGAATAAAAATGGTAAATAGAAATTCTGGTCATGACCCTGTGAGTGGTTCTAAGACATTTGGGCCGCTGTTATTGATGCCTGGAGTTGGACGCATCAATGCAGTAAGTTTTTTTGCGGTAGCGTTGATTAATAATATTATTTTTTCGCTAGTACATTATATGCAGCCGTATATTTTTGAGGTGCAGTTGAATATCCCTGCCGATCAGCAAGGTGTTTTGGTGGGAAATTTGACTGTGATGCAGGAGCTTATTGTTATCGCAATGACCGGCATTGCCGGGGCGCTCGCGGATAGGTTTGGTCGGCGGCCAGTGTTTGTTGTCGGGACACTCTTTATTGGCGTTGCGTACTCTCTGTATCCACTAGCCGAAGGCCCGAGTACACTTTATTTAGCACGAGCATTTTTTGGCGTTGGTATAGCGTGCGCCTCCACAGTGTTGTTGGTCTTTACGGGAGATTATTCTCAGGAAAAGACCCGAGGCAAGTGGCTGGCAGGAATGAATGTGATGCAGGGGCTAGGCGCAATAACGGCTTCTTTTGCTTTAACTAAAGTGCCTGGCTTTTTACAGCAGCATTATGATGTAGACCCTGTTTCGGCTGGTGCTGTTGTGTTTTTTATTGCTGCAGTGATCGCTGTAGTTGGAGCTGTCGTTGCTGCTGTGGGACTTAAGCCGGCAACAGCGCAACGTAATAGGCCAAATAAGCAACCCCTCTCACAACTATTCGCGGTGGGTTTCCGTGAGGCGCGAGCTAATCCAAGAACGGCATTGTCTTTTACCGCAAGTATGGCTGCCCGCGGTGACATGGTGGTGATAGGGGCTTTCACTTTTCTATGGATGGTGCGTTATTCCTCTGATATGGGTATGGGCATTGAGGGGGCCTATGCTCGAGGCCAACTGATAGTGCCGCTGATTACACTAATGATAATGTTGAGTGCTCCAGTTATGGGGGTGATCTTTGACAAAATAGACAGGGTTAGCGCCATCATTATTGCCTTTGGTTTGGCCGGCATTGGTTACACATTTATGGGCATGATTGAAAATCCTTATTCTAATGCTACGGTATTTGCTGCCATCTTGGTTGGCGTTGGCGAGGGGGCTTGCATCATGTCATCGATTGCATTGGTCGGACAAAATGCTCCTGAGAAAACTCGCGGGTCTGTGATTGGTACTTTTGCCGCCTGCGGTGCAATAGGGATGCTGATTGCTACCGGGGTAGGCGGATATCTTTTTGACCACTGGACCTATACAGGCCCATATTTGTTTATGGGCATAGCTAATGGTCTAGTTGTGATATTTGCCATTTATGTGAAGGTTAAGTGTCCCGTAGAAAAACCATTAGAGGCTGCGAGCACTAAATAGAGTTTTATAACACTAACTTATCGTCTGTTTTTTGGACCCTTATTATTTGAGGAAACTATGAGAATAACAGCTTTAGACCTATCGGAGTTGGGCGAGCTTGAACCTGTG
>JAQWMV010000173.1 GCA_029246605.1 Pseudomonadales bacterium
CCTTTGGGACCAATTGAATGCAATGCACCGATAAGGGAAATGTAATTAATGTCATGTCCGGCCGCTTGTGACATCGGCCCTTCCTGCCCCCACCCAGTCATTCTTCCATAAACCAATTTCGGATTCCTTGCCATGCATTCATCCGGCCCAACACCCAGGCGCTCCGTTACTCCTGGGCGAAATCCTTCAAACAGTGCATCTGCGGACTCACAAAGTTTGAGGACGACGTCCCTACCCTCCGTCGACTTTAGATCCACCGCAATAGACTTTCTCCCGCGACTCAATACATCTCGACCTCGCTTGCGACTGCCGCCGCTTCGATCAACTCGAATCACCTCAGCACCCATGTCAGCAAGCATCATGCCGCAGAATGGACCTGGTCCAATGCCCGCTAACTCAATAATCTTTATTCCTGCCAGTGGACCCATGTTTCTAATCCGAATAGTTAATTTCCACCATTTACCCATAAGTCCCGAACTCAAGCAACCAAACCTCCTATGCAGAGAATCACGGTTACCTTAAGATTCGCCTACACGCATGCAGAGAACTGACATTTGCTAGAACATATAGAAATTGAGCCGAAAACACCGGCTACGGCTACGGTTATTCTTCTTCATGGTCTTGGTGCAGATGGACATGATTTCGAACCGATTGTGGAAGAGCTAACGCTACAGACACCAGTGCGTTTTATTTTTCCTCATGCACCAGAAAGGGCCATCACAATCAATAACGGTGAGAAAATGCGGGCCTGGTACGACTTTATTCCTCATTCAGAACACGGCGGCGAAGAAGATATTACAGCGTCGTCCCTTGCAGCTATGGAATTCATTAACCGTGAACTGGACAGGGGAATCCCTGCAAACCGTATACTTCTAGCCGGTTTTTCACAGGGTGGCGTCATTGCTCTGCATACCGGATTGCGATTTGAGCAGAGAATTGCCGGAATCCTTGCACTTAGTACTTACCTACACGACGTTACAAGCGTAGAGGAGCAGCGCTCCGACGTGAACCTCGCGATACCTGTCATGATGGCCCATGGTACGCAGGACGCAATGATCCCAATCATGCGCGCCGCCACTTCACGGGAAAACCTGATCCGGTTAGGTTACGACGTTCGCTGGTTTGACTATCCCATAGCGCATCAGGTGTGTCTTGAAGAGATTGAAGAAATCGGACGATTTTTGGACGAGGTCTTTGCGTGAGGGAACTGTCTCTGCAAATTGACACAGCTGATGCCTGGGCAGAATGTATAATTGATAACTTCGATGAATTCATTCTTGACCATGCTGCTAATGAACGCAAAGCATCAACGATGGCAATGACGCTAGTCGCCCACTATCCGGACCGCAAACTGCTCATGGAAGCGATGATCGAACTTGCGCTCGAAGAGCTAAACCACTTTCGTCAGGTTGTTAAGATTATTCATCAGCGAGGTTTGGTGATAGCCAGTGATAAAAAGGACCCCTATGTGAACCAACTACGTGGTTTCGTGAGAGGCGGATCAGACAACTATTTCCTGGATCGACTATTATCAGCGGCCGTCATTGAAGCCAGGGGTGCAGAACGTTTTTCAATACTCGCCGAGGCCTTAGCAGATTCCAGGCTGAAAGCTTTTTATAACACGCTTGCACAATCAGAGAACAAGCATCATTGCCTCTTTCTGGATATGGCACATAGCTATTTTCCGGAACAAGCTGTGGATCAGAGACTGCTCGAATGGCTACAAATTGAAAAGATCATCATTGAACAATTGCCTATTCGTCCTAGATTGCACTAATGGATGGGACGATCGAAAAATACCTCACCCGCTATGCAGAGCTTGAGGTAACGGTTCTACCTGCATTCACGTTCCAGAGCCACGAGCACTGCCTAGTCGTTCCTGCATTCCAGGAATCCTATGAGGATCTTACTAATGTCTGGCAGCAGCTGCCCGTCAGTACCCTGATCATCCTCGTGATTAATGCACCACATAAGGACCCGAAGACATTAGCGCTTGCCGCCAGAATTCACACAAGCTATCAGCGCACGCAACATAGCGCCAACCTTTCACTACTGCAGGCGGAAAACTTGAACGACATTCTGCTTGTGGATCGCTACGCCGTGCACCGACTGATTCCCACACACCAGGGTGTAGGCCTGGCTCGAAAAATCGGTGCTGATCTCGCTTTGGCGCTAATAGCCACTGGCGTTGTCAGCGAAGCAAAAATTTCCTCTACTGACGCTGACACAGCGTTACCTGAGAGTTACTTCTCCCGAGTCATGGCCCCCGGGGAGGCCGCTCTCATTTACCCATTTACACATCAGGCCAGTGAAGCACTTACACAAGCATCGCTGCTCTACGAGGTCTCAATGCTCTACTATGCCGCGGGTTTAAAATGGAGTGGTTCTCGCTATGGTTTCCCGTCTATCGGATCAATCATCACCATAAGCCCGCTTCATTATGCTCAAGTCCGGGGTTTTCCAAAACGTAACGCGGGAGAAGACTTTTACCTGTTAAATAAGCTCGCAAAAGTGGGCGCGATCACCTGTCTTGAGGCCCCTCGCCTCACAATTGAAGCGCGCCTGTCCGACCGCGTTCCGTTTGGTACTGGTCCGGGGTTAAGGAAAATCATGGCGCTTGACAACCCTATTGAAGAGTACGGCTTCTATAACCCTCAGATATTTGTACACCTGCAACAATTCCTCGCCGGATTTCACAAATTATGGACAGCGACTGACCCAGCGGTTATCTACACAGACTCGGTAGCCGACTTTTGCGAGGCACAGGGATTCGGTTCCCTGGTAAAAAAAGGCAAAGATGACATCAAATCTGAAACCGTGTTCCTTAAATTTCTCGAAGACTGGTTCGATGGTTTCCGAACACTGAAGTTTGTGCATCATCTTCGGCAATACTATCCTTCAGTGTCTTTTGAGGAAATCCACCGTGCACCGTTCGTCCACAACCTATTATCACTTCCTGACACCAGAGAGATGCTTGCATCTCAGTGTTTCAATGGGCCAAAAAAGACCAAGATATCCCATTGAACGTGTTAAAATCGCCAGCCCTCGGAACCCTTTGGACTTAAAAAATGCACAAGGTTTTCATTGATGGACACAATGGCACAACGGGCCTAAAGATCCATCGACGTCTACAAACGAGAAATGACATTGAGTTGTTAGACATCTCTGATGCAGATCGAAAAGTGGCGGAGATCAAGCAGGAGGTTATAGGCAATGCAGATCTCGTCATCCTATGCCTACCCGACGATGCCGCCAGGCAGTCAGTCAATTTTGAATCCAATTCAACGCGATTCATCGATGCCAGCACCGCGCACCGCGTTGATGCGAAGTGGACCTATGGCTTGCCAGAACTAAATGCCTCACAGAGGGATAGCATCTCAACATCAAAATACATTTCCAATCCTGGTTGCTGGGCCACAGGATTTTTGCTACCCATATCGCCACTTATCGAGGCCGGCCTACTACCAGAAACTAGCCAACTTACCGCCAATGGTGTCTCTGGATATAGTGGTGGTGGTCGAAGCATGATTGAGCAATACGAGAAACAAAAAAGCGAACATCAGGACGACCTGTGGTTTACCAGGCCCTATGCCCTCGGCCTGACTCACAAACACTTACCCGAAATGACAAAATTCGCGAAACTGGAAAATGAGCCACTGTTTCAACCCAGCGTTGGGCATTATCACCAGGGCATGCTTGTTTCAATTCCGGTATTTACGGATCAGTTTGAAAGCACCGTGACTATTAATAATATCTACGACTGCCTGCAGGAAAGATTTTCACAAGAAGCTTGCGTGAACATCCATAAACCGAATGATCAGGATGCCCTGCAGGATGGTTTTCTTGACCCTCAGTTAAACAACCATACCAACCGTCTGGACATTTTCGTATTCGGCCATGAGCGACAGATACTACTGATATCCGTGTTGGATAATCTGGGCAAAGGTGCCTCTGGCGCAGCAGTACAAAACTTGAATCTGATGCTCGGCATGCCCGAGTTCACCGGCTTAACTATTTAGGTAACTACATGAACATCATTCAGCTTAGTCAAGATGAACTTCAGGCAAAGCATCACGAGTTGCAAGCCCAATATGACAAGATAAGGGCCGCCAAGCTGAATCTTGACCTAACGCGGGGCAAACCCGCTGCTGCGCAACTTGATCTCGCTAACGAATTGGATGGCATTTTGGAGGGGTTCTATCTTCTCCAGGATGGTACTGACGTGCGCAATTACGGAAATATTCTAGGGATTCCAGAAGCCCGTGAACTAGGTGCTGCACTGTTTGGAGTAGACAGTAGTAATGTGCTGGTAGGCGGAAACAGCAGCCTTACTTTAATGTATCACTACGTAGTTTCCATGATGCAGCGCTGGGAATCACACACGGTGAAATTCCTATGCCCGGCGCCTGGCTATGATCGACACTTTACCATTTGCGAACAACTCGGTATCGAGATGATCAACGTGGCGCTGAACGACGACGGCCCTGACATGGATGAGATTTTTTCCCTCGTTGAGAATGACGATACGATCAAAGGGATCTGGTGCGTACCAATGTATTCAAACCCGACCGGGCACACGTATAGCGATCAAACTGTCAAACGCTTCGCGCAACTAGGGAAAGTCGCTGGCCCAGATTTTCGAATCATGTGGGATAACGCCTATACCGTACATCATTTGAGTGACACACCCGATCAGCTTGCAAACATTATGTCGGCTGCGGTTGAGGAGCAAACAGCAGACAGCATTGTACTATTAGCTAGCACGTCTAAAGTAACTTTTGCTGGTGCAGGCATATCTTTTTTGGGCGCATCCAACGCGAACTTGGCTGAATTCGAAGGATATCTGTCTGCACAGACCATAGGTTTCGACAAAGTGAACCAGCTGCGGCACGTGCGTTTTCTAAAAGACATGGACGGTATCGCTGCTCACATGGCGAAACACAAAGACATCATCAAGCCAAAGTTTACGCTGGTTGAAGAAAAGCTTGAATCATCGTTAGGGTCCAAGGGAATCGCCACATGGACTAAACCTCACGGTGGCTACTTCGTATCTTTGGATATGTCGTTGGGACTTGCCGATACCGTGGTGAAATTGAGTGGAGACGCCGGTGTCAAACTGACACCTGCCGGAGCGACATTTCCCTATAGGAACGATCCCAATAACAACAACATCCGAATTGCACCTACCTACCCACCAATGGATGAGCTGGCGCAGGCAATGGATGTTTTTGTGCTTTGCCTTGAACTCGCCTGTGTGACACACCTGCTTAACCGATGAACTTAAGCGTCCTTGATGCCTTTTTTCTAACGACCTACTTTGGTTTGCTGTTTGCCATGGGGATCTACTTCTCCACTAAAAACAATTCGACCGAAGAGTACTTTCTGGGCGGCAGGCGCTTCAAGGGTTGGGTAGTGGGCCTGTCCCTTGTGGGCACATCAATCAGCTCGATTACCTTTCTGGCATATCCGGGCGATGCTTTTAAAACTGCCTGGTTAAGATTTTTACCCAATCTCATGTTACCGGTAGCTGTCATTCTGGCGGCGTCCTACTTTCTTCCCAGGCTTCGCCGAGGCGATTCCATCACAGCATACGAATTTCTGGAAACTCGTTTCGGACCATCGATCAGAGTCTATGGCGCCAGCGCATTTATAATCGCGCAAGTTGTAAGAGTTAGTCTTATTCTTTATTTGATCTCACTAGTACTACAACAGGTAACAGGCCTTTCCGAATACTGGTGCATAGTAGGTGCAGGTTGCATCGTTGTGATCTATACCATCATCGGTGGTATCGACGCTGTTATCTGGACAGATGTTTTGCAAACAATCGTTTTGCTTTTTGGTGGTATCGTCTGCCTCTTGGTTATTGTCACCGCATTACCCGGTGGGTTTTCACAGATTATTGACGTCGCCAGTCAAGAGGGAAAATTGGCTTTTGCCGAGTTCTCAAACGGCGAACTTAGCAACGTTTCCTGGCACCTCAGTTTGAGTGAGAAAACAGCAACCATGATGCTACTTATCGGGCTGATCAGCTGGCTTACCGAATACTCAAGCAATCAGAACACGATACAGCGCTTCAATGCTGCACAGTCTGAGGATGAGGCAAGAAAAGCGATGTACATCTGTGCTGCAGTAAGCTTACCGACCTGGGCTTTCTTCATGTTTCTTGGTACTGCGCTATTCGTTTTCTTTGATAGTTTTCCGGCAATCGCCGCGGCGGAAATTATCGAGGGAACACGAAAAGCAGAGGAAATTCTGCCTTATTTCATCATTCACCATTTACCGGATGGACTGATTGGACTGGTCCTGGCTGCTGCGCTGGCAGCTGCTATGTCCTCCCTCGATAGCAGTATCAACTCTATATCAACCGTATCCATTTCTGATCTATATCGCCGACACATCAACAAACAGGCTAACGATTCCCACTATCTTTGGGCTGCTCGAGGCATTGGCATTGTCGTTGGCGCGTTGATGATCCTTGGGGCTATTGTTCTTAATATAACCGAGACAAAAACGCTCCAGGATACTGCAACGATATTAACGTCACTACTGGCAGGTGGGCTGCTATCGATCTACGTAATCGGCTTTTTCTCTGAACGCGGCGACGCGCGACACGTCATCGCAGGGATTGCGGGCACCATGGTGTTTACGTTGTGGACCGTTCTTTCATCTCGAGGGTATATGCCAGATACACTCACATATCCTTTCGACTTGTACTACACGGGGTTAATAGGCAATATCGTGATGTTTGTGGTTACTTTTAGTGTAAGCCTTATGTTTCCATTCAAAAAAATGACTGCAACCTGAGCTTCACAGTCATGCTAAGATAGGGGAATCTCCTTCTTGCCCAGGATAAGTCGCTCATTGGGCGAAATTTCTAATGACGTTTCTGAAAAAATTGTTAACTGAAGACGAAAATAACATCGACAACACAATCGATAACGACTTTACAGAGCTTGAGCTTCCCGAAGAGCTGTTGAAAGCAATTGCTGATCTGCAATTCACCAGTTGTACGCCTGTACAAAAAGAGGTGTTACCCCACTCCATCGATGGTAGCGATATCATTGCACAGGCTCAGACTGGTACTGGTAAGACTGCAGCTTTCCTCATATCGATGATCACCTACCACCTTGAAAATGTAGAAATAACCCCACGCAAACCTGGCACTCCCTTTGCCCTTATTATCGCACCGACACGTGAACTAGTAATGCAGATAACCAGTGATGCAGAAGGTCTGTCTGCCTATACTGACATAACCACGGTCTCTATCGTTGGCGGTATGGATTATGAGAAACAAAAAAAGCGTATGCAATCGTCTGTCGATATAGTGGTTGCCACACCAGGTCGACTGTTGGATTTCTGTCGCTCTAACATTATCGATTTGTCTCATGTCGAGTCCCTGGTAATTGATGAAGCTGATCGGATGTTGTCCATGGGATTCATCCCGGATGTCAAAAGTATCGTTAGTCGTACGCCTAAGAAAGACCGCAGACAAACACAACTTTTTAGCGCAACGTTTAGCGAAGATATTAGACGTCTGTCGGTAAGCTGGACCCTTGACCCAGTGAACATCGATATCGAGCCAGAACAGGTCGCCGTGGATTCGGTGACACAGTTGGTCTACCTGACAACAGAAGCCGACAAATTCAAGGCGCTCTATAACCTACTGAAAATACAAGATGTACAAAGAGCTATTATATTTGTCAATCGGCGAGATCAAACCCGCGATCTGGAAGAAATGCTGTATAGGCATGGCATTACAACTGGGCTACTGACCGGAGAAGTACCACAAAAGAAACGTATTAAAACGTTGGATCAATTCAAGAGAGGTGAAATTGAAATCCTTGTTGCGACTGACGTTGCAGGAAGGGGCATTCACGTCGATGATATCAGCCATGTCATTAACTATAATTTGCCGGAAGATCCGGAAGACTATATACATAGAATTGGTCGAACTGGTCGTGCCGGCGCGCTCGGTACGTCGATCAGCCTTGTCTGTGAAAGTGATGTGTTTATGTTACCTGCCATCGAAACATTGCTCGGAGATCCAATTGTGAGTTTGCAGCCAGAAGATCAATACCTCGAAGAGCTTCCCGACCCAGTCAGAAAAAAACGGGTTAGTAGTGCGCCGCCCAAGAGGAAATACCCTCGCGGTAGATAGAATTTATGTCGCTCTTGACTATATTCAATCGACTTCTGTGTTTTCTGCCCCTAGTACTAACAGGGTGTATCAATAAGGCCATCCCCGTGACTACGGAAATCGGTCTGGTGACCCAATCAGCCGGCTATCCCTCTGTTGTACGCAACAATCGCTCTTACATTTTGGCTCGAGAGTCCCGCATCTACGCCACCGACGTATTAGATACTGACGAAAAATCCATGTTGCAGGTCCGTATGATTGACAACACTCTTATCACGCTCGCGAAAGATAGCCATGTAGTGATTCATCGCTACCTGCAAAAGGCGGACACAGTGAAAATTGAGGCAACCCTTACCAAAGGTGCTATTCGTGCGACACGGAAACATGACATTGATAACAATATAGAAATTCTATTCAGCACCCCAATCGCTACGATACGATCATTTAGCCATGATTTTTGGGCAAGCTTTGGCGACAGAACCCTCGATGTCATTATGATCAAAGGCACAGAGATGGAAGTCAGCAACAGAAGTGGCGAGCGTCAGGTCACCCAACCCAATTATGGTATCAAAGTCACCGCAGGTTCGGGTCCCCAGGAGCCTGTCCTTTGGAACGACGCAAGAATCAGCAATGCCCTATCATCAACACAATTCGAGTCTAATCAATAAGCATCTTCGGGAGATAACATGAATGAACTAGTGATGAACGAAGAGATTAACGTTCTGGGGTCAAAACTTGCACCTTGCAGCCAAGACCCCGTCACCGGATTCTTTCGCGATGGATGTTGCAACACCTGTAAGGAAGATGTGGGATCTCATACTGTTTGCATTGAAGTGACTGAAGGTTTTTTGCAATACTCGCGCTTCGCTGGCAATGATCTTTCAACGCCGCATCCTGAACTTTCGTTTCCAGGTTTACAGGAGGGTGATCGATGGTGTCTTTGTGCATCGCGGTGGCTGGAAGCTCACAAGAAAGGCATGGCACCCAGGGTTTTTCTCAATAACACACACATTAAGGCCCTCGACATCATACCGCTGGACTTGCTCACTGAGTTTGCAGTTAATGTGAATTAAAAAAAGGAGTTAAACCACATGAGTAACCGACTCGAGGGTAAGCGGGTATTTGTGACCCAAAGCGCAGACTATATGGGCCCGGCAATTTCATCTCTTTTTTCTGCAGAGGGTGCTGAGGTGTCCAGCAAAAAAGACCCTGTGCCGATGGGCTCTAAGTTCACCGACTATGTTTCAGGGCAGGAGAACATCGACATTCTCGTTGCAAATCTTGCCCACGATCCCTGCAATTCACCTGTCGCGGAGATTACCGATGACAACTGGCAGGGTTTGTTTGACACCATGGTGCATCCCCTTATGCACCTTATTCGGCACTTCGCTCCCATCATGGCTGAACGCGGTGAGGGAAAAATTGTGGCGATAACAAGTGCAGCTTCACTGAAAGGCCTCCCAGGCTCTACAGCCTACTGCGCGGCTCGAGGCGCACAAAATGCTTTTATTCGTGCAACGGGTCTGGAATTTGGACCAGCTAATGTGCAAATCAATGCAGTTGCTCAGAACTATGTGAGCAATCCTGCCTACTTCCCCGATGATCTCGTCGCAACAGAACGCTTCCAAAAACACCTGCAGCGTAATGTACCAGTCGGACGCGTGGCACGCTCTGAAGAGTCTGCTGAGCTGGCGTTATTTCTCGCTTCAGACAAAAGTGACTTTATCGTGGGGCAGGTCATCCCCTTTGCTGGAGGCTGGGTCACGACAACCTAACGGTGATTAGCGTTGCTTAAATTCATCCCTTAACTGACCTCGAAAGGACGGGTGCGCGATCTCAATTAACTGCTCCGCCCGTTCTTGCAGGGAAGCATCTTTTAACCTCGCGACTCCAAATTCTGTCACCACCATATCAACATCGGTCCTAAGTGCCGTAACCATTTCCACATCAGAAACAATACGTGACACCTGGCCATTACGCGCGGTCGCAGACATCGCGACTATAGATCGTCCCCCTTCACTGGCCTTTGCTGCCCTCATAAAATCAACGGAACCACCAGTGCCGGAAATTTGGCGTCCCCCGACCATTTCGGCATTTACCTGACCCCAGAGATCAACCTCAACTGCCGAGTTAAGTGACACAAAATTGTCCAACTGTCGAATCACACTGACTTCATGAGTGTAATTCGCGCTACGAAACTCGAGACTTGATTCTCGGGTAATCCAATCTAACAACCCATCGGAACCCAACGCCATACCCGACACATGCAAACCCTTATCGATCACCTTGCGAGCACCCGTCATGTTCCCGTTTTTCACGAGTTTCATGACTCCATCGTCAATTAATCCTCCATGAAAACCAAGATCAGCTCGGTCCTTGAGATTCTCAAGGATGGCAGCCGGGACCGCACCAATACCCGTTTGCAGGCAATCACCATCGTTGATCAGCGTCGCAACCAGGCTGCCTATAGCCTGAGAAGTGTCATCAACAGGGGTAAGTGGATAAGTTAGCTCGGGAGATGCTGTTTCAAACAGAAGGTACGGTGCTTTCATGTCGACCAGCGGACACTTCAACGGTGCTGTGAGCATGGGATTGACCTGCAATACAACCTGCGAAGCACTGGACAGCGCCGCCCCGACGTAATCGACATTCGGACCGAAACGCAACTGACCGTTAACGTCTCGCGCCACCTGAAGTAAAGCGATATCGATTTTATCCCGGGCAATGTAGTCATAGATGGTGCGCATTTGCATTGGAATAAATTGCACCCTGCTTGCAGCTTGCCCCTCGCGTAATGCTGGTGTCATGAAAAATGTTATCTGGTGGCAATCGTTACCGAGTGAAGACAAATCCCGTTTATTAATAGCCAGGGGCTGTTGAATAAAAGTCACCTCAGAAACTGATCGATAGGCAAGGATATCAATCAATCCCTGAGGTTCGTTTGAACTACCTCCTACGTATACCCGTCGTCCCGGAACGAACAGATCAACAAAGGCGTCCTCTTCAATATTTTTCGTCAAGTTTACCTACCAGGCTGATTTTCCAGCATATCTACAATAGGGACAAAGTTTACGGGGTGTGAAACGCAATCAAAAATATTTTTTGTAGGGGACTAAAAAAGCCCGCCTGGCAAACATCACCAGACGGGCTCCGGGGGGAAACTATTTATCTAGAGGATATAACCCCTCTCGTTGTGTAGCGCGAGGTCTAGACCTTGAGCCTCTTGTTCCTCATCAACTCTGAGACCAATCAGCACATCGATGATCTTCAGAATGATATAGCTGACGATACCGGTATATATAATGGTCGCAATTACACCAATGGACTGTGCACCCACCTGGGCAGCAATGGTTTCATTACCGTCGCCGAAACCCGCTCCACCAAACTGCGTGGCGCACAGAATGCCAACGCCCAGTGCGCCGATGATGCCGCCAACAGCATGGACACCAAAGACATCAAGGCTATCGTCGTATTTAAACGTACGTTTCAGCGTCGTTGCCGCAAAGAAACAACCGATACCAGCAACCAGGCCAAGAACAATCGCTCCCATGGGACCCACTGAGCCACAAGCTGGGGTGATAGCAACAAGTCCAGCAACAGCACCCGAGGCGATACCAAGCACACTTGGCTTACCGTGCTTAATCCACTCTGCAAACATCCAGGCTAGTGCGGCGGCAGCGGTAGCGAGTTGCGTGACAGCCATCGCCATACCCGCTACACCGTCGGCAGCAAGTTCACTTCCTGCATTGAATCCGAACCAGCCGACCCACAACATGGAAGCACCAATAATAGTCAGCCCAAGATTATGTGGTGGCATTTGAGTAGTGGGATATCCGCTCCTTTTACCGAGGACTATAGCGGCTACCAACCCCGCAACACCTGCATTGATATGCACAACTGTACCGCCGGCAAAATCCAGGACACCATATTCACTAAGCCATCCACCACCCCATACCCAGTGACAAATAGGTGCGTAGCAAACCGTCAACCATGCTGTCATAAACAACAACATTGCTGAAAACTTCATCCTCTCAGCAAATGCACCCACCATGAGTGCAGGCGTTATGATCGCGAACGTCATCTGGAAGGTCATGAACACCGACTCAGGAATCGTTCCAGACATGGCATCAACCGTCACACCCGCAAGAAAGGCCTTTGACAGACCGCCAACGAAAGCGTTCATCGAACCGGAATCATCAAAGGCCAGGCTATAGCCATACAAAGCCCAAAGAATGGACATCAGTCCGGTAATCGCAAAGCATTGCATTAAAACCGACAGCACGTTTTTGCTACGTACCATTCCCGCATAAAACAAAGATAACCCAGGGATAGTCATAAACAACACAAGTACCGTTGCCACAATCATCCAGGCGGTGTCACCAGAATTTAGATCATCCGCAAAAGCAATCCCCGGAAATAAAACTATACCGACAGCCAGCAGTCTGAATAGACTCTTGATCATTTCGTTCCTCCTGTAAAAAAATTTTTATTATTAGCAACATGCTTGCGTATGAGCGATTTCGCGCGGTGCATATTTCAATAATTTCGCTCTAGAAATAGCAAAGTTGATGCCAGTTATTGGGATTTAGTACCGAAGCCCTGCCAACACTGGCCTCACAGGGTTTTGGATACATCAGAAGAATGGTCATGTACCTGTCAACGCACTGTTTTAATGCGTCGATAAGCACGAGTGCGCCAAATTACAGCGTTTCGCCTTTACCACTGGACTTCATATAATGGAAAGAATTGATGTACGGCAATACCATGCCCCCAGCCTGGTTCGAAAAACACATTTCAGCACCCAGAGACGATCACTTTGTCTCTGTGCAAGGCTGCAACATTCACTATCAAAGCTGGGCGGTGCCCAATGTTGAACGGAGTCTGGTGCTAATCCACGGCCACGGTGCACATACACATTGGTGGGATTTTATCGCGCCGGCATTTATTGAGAATTACAGGGTTGTTGCCATTGACCTGAGTGGTGCCGGGGATAGCGGTCATCGTCCACAGTACTCAACAGCGCTGTTTTGCGATGAAATTGCGAGCGTCATCAACGATGCGGACCTGATCTCTCCCCTGTTATTAGGTCATAGCTTCGGGGGAAGCCTGGCAAGAACTTTCTGCTTTCTACATCCCAGGCTTGTTTCTGGACTAATCTTGGCAGACAGCGCAATTTCGGTGAACCGCAGAACGCGAGCCTTACCGGTGGCGCCAAGGGGCAACATCAGATACTACCGGGATCTATCAGAGGGGGTAAGGCGATTTAGGTTACGTCCCCCGCAACCCTGCGAGAACGCATTCCTCGTGGACTACATCGCAACGCACTCCTTGATGGAAAGCGCTGCAGGATTCTGCTTTAAGTTGGATCAGGCGTTGTTCGCTAAAATGGTTGAAGATCCTGAGAATATACCCGATTCAGCAACGATGCTTCGTGCACTGACCTGCCCCATCGCCATGATCTATGGTGATCGAAGTCGGTTTTTTGGACCTGAGGCCGTGGCACTGGTTAGACAAATTTTTCTCGAAAACAATATCTTGAAAATCGAACAAGCACACCACCACCTCTTCCTCGATAAACCCCAGGATTTCATTACTGCCTTAGATCAGCTGCTGACACGCTGGTCGACTTCAGCTGTTTAGCGCAGAAGCTTTCTGGATCAGTATATTGGCCTTTGTTTCAAGGTCCGCAATCAGCTCTTTAGAGACATGAACCGATAGCGCAACGGTTCGATTAGGACCTAATTTTTTTAAACCGCTCGCTAACTCGACAGCAATTGCTTGAATTTCGTCTTTTTGACTCATGTCATTACCTCTCATACGTTGGCGTGGCATGATACCTGAACTTACCTTACGCATCCGACCGTATTGATTGCCGGACCGGACTAGGTGATCATGCGCGCCATGGATAAATTAGCAATTCACTATCAGGGTGCAGAACTCAGTATAGAGCTCGATGAGACAGAAGCACGACTGCTGATCAATGGTTTGGTACGTCAACGCAGTCCTGTGTCAAAGGTGCTACTTTTGTCATCGACTGTGCAAACCGATTATGAGTGGCATGAATATATCGAAGGCATCATAACTAACCACTCAAGTGGAACAAAGATGGTACTCTTTGCGAACAATGTACAGATAGCTGAAAAGAAGTTTACCTACTAACCTCGGCGAGATACGCTTCGTTAATATTTGTTGAAAGCATGTCATGAACCCCATTGAACGTATTCAATCAGATAGAGCTCAAGCCAGGCGCCTTGATGACCCAAATGCCGACCTGTGCTTCCTTGCACTGGCAGACAGTGCTGGCCACGCATCTGTGCGAACTCTGGTACTAAGGGAAATCAGCGAAAAATGCATCACCCTGTTCATCAATAAGACTAGCCCTAAATGGCACATCATCGACCAGGGTGGTGATGCCGAACTACTGATCTGGTATCCCTCCGCACAGCACCAATACAGAATCAGAGGTACCCTCACAGAAATTGCAGCAAATACCATTGCAACTAATTGGCAACGCAGGCCTGTCGGTAGTAAGTATCTTGATCACGTCTATGAAGAACTGGGTGCCCAATCCAGTTTTATCGAATCCCGCGAGGATCTGACCAACAAACTTACAGATCTGAGATCCAGCATCGCTTCAGATGAATTGTCCGTGCCGCCGTCGGCGACCGGGGTGAGCCTCAACTATAGCTCTATTGACATGCTGGACCTCAATAAGGAAGACCGTATCCATGACCGTCAGCTGTTCACCCGGACAGGCAACAGCTGGCAATCAAACGTCATGATCCCCTAGTAGCGGGGGCCCGCAGGACGTAAATTTATGTCTGATTAAACCTGGGGTCAGGTATTGAAGGCTTCGGAAAATGGAGATTTGCTGAAGTCTTTGACTCCTCAAAGCTGCTGGTTTATAAACAGACTGTTCCGATCACAAGATTTTATCGTGCCGGTTGTTCTAACCAGGGGGAACTTCCTAGCACGCCATTGGTACCCTGAACGTAAAGGAGGTGATCCCATCAATAGTCAGTTTATAGGGGGAGCCTTCGAGTTAAACTAGCGTTTTTCTCGGAGCTTGCTCCCCATACGTGACGAAACCCTGGGGGACCCCTCCCAGGGCTTTTTTGTTTCGCTAAAGGCTTTTCCCACCAACAGCATCAACAGTTTTGATATCGCTGAGGTTGTTAAAGCAGGTTTCAATTGAAGTCTGAATAAAGTCTTCCATAAATGGAGAATCATACTGATCTTCGCGGATGGCTGCGAACAGAGTTCCCCAAATACCGGTTGCACCAAGCTTCAATACGACGATCGTCTGCTTCTCCAAATATTCAGTCAACGCCCAATTCGGTAGACAGGCAACGCCTCGCCCACTAGCCACGAGTTGCACCATCATCGGCGTTAATTCTGCTGTCCGTACCGCTGCCGGGTCTACATCCGCCGGATCTAGAAAACGAGTAAAAACATCAAGGCGATTTCTGTCCACAGGATACGTAATCAATGTTTCGTGGATTAGCTCCAGCGGCTCTATATAAGGTTTACCCGCCCACTCGTGATCACGGGACACAGCGAGCATCGCCTCATATCGAAATAGTGGGACATAACGTATACCAGGCACGTCGACGGGGTCTGATGTAATAACCAGATCAAGATCACCACGGACCAGCGCAGGTAGCGGTTCAAAATTGAATCCGGCCGTAAGATCGAGCTCTACTTCTGACCAATGACTGCGATATCTGTCGATAGCTGGAATTAGCCATTGGAAGCAGCTATGGCATTCAATACAAATGTGTAAGCGACCAGCCTCACCACCGGCTAACCGAACAATATCCCTTTCAGCAGTCCGCACCATAGGAATCATTTCGTCCGCTAGCTTCAGCAAACGCCGACCCGTACTGGTAAACCGCGGTGGTCGAGTCTTGCGGACAAAAAGCGTACATTCTAATCGATCTTCAAGGTCTTTCAACTGATGCGACAGTGCAGATTGGGTCAGGAAGAGTCGCTCTGCTGCATCGACCAGACTGCCAGTGTCACGTAACGCAACCAGGGTACGTAAGTGTCGTAACTCAATCATCATTAGTCACCGAAAAATCAGGCAATGCCCAACTCCATGAATAAAATTCATACATTAGCTCAACTATATTAAATCAGCTCATTTAAAATGGCCACTATGTCCAAATGATGTATAGGCTTAAATGACTGCACTTCGATACTAAAAATCCCCACTTAGACTACGATACGATTGCGCCACCCGCTGGTGCAACGAATGCATCCCTTACACCCTATCATGTGGATCGCGCGAAACTGTATATTCAGGAACGTTTTCAGCACGATGAAGCTGTTGATGTAGAAATGATCCAAAACAATATCGAGCGAACCCGATTTCCAGTGCCTACCGAAGAAGATGCGCAGGAAAGCACAGGTTTCCCAGGTCTAATTCGTTCCGCAGATCTAATCGGTCAACTTGCTGCCCCTCAGTATATGCGGAAAATATCCGCTCTTTTTGCGGAATTCAGAGAAACCGGCCAGGCAGAGAAAATGGGCTACATCGCTGCCGCTGACCTACGACAAGCTTATCCTGGTTTCTTCTGGAATGTTGCTACGCCTTTCATCACAGAAGGCATTCGTTTCCTGCGGCGCACCCAGGAGGGTCAAATGGGGCGGCTAATCTTTACGCTAACGTCTTCGCAGAAGAACATGAGGCGCCAGCATATGGCCCAGAGAGACGTGAATACCAGGACCGCCGTGAGGAGTTGGAGACCATATTTAAAGTTAAAGAAATCAGTGAGCAGGACAAACGTAAAAAAGGGCGCCGCGGCGTCGATTAAAGTCAGAACGCAAAAAAGATCACTAGGTAGACTGGTACCACCAGCATAGCGCTATAGCAGACGATATGGTTTATGACAGGCCACTTATCTTCCTCTTTGAGTGGAAATTTTTCGCCGAAGATCAGCCAGGCACTACAACCCAGCATTACCGACAGCATGATACTGAGTAAAATCAATCCCATGTCACCCTGCGCTCCATTAGCGTCACTAAATTAGATAGTACTTGATTTTGTCTCCTGGTGTAATTTGCTGTCCAATTTCCACTTCCACCAAGGCATCTGCCCAACTTACCGAAGACATAACTCCCGAGCCCTGGTTGCTATATTTTCTCAGAGTAACTTCCGCAGTGTCGTCGCTCTGAATTCTGGCTCGCAGATACTCCCGGCGTTTGCCTGCAGTAAAACTAAAATCTGCAACACCATAAAAATGCCTAGCCCTTGGCGCATTGCCACCCTGGGTCGCAATTAGATAGGGCTTTGCAATCATCATAAATGTCACAAAGGTGGAAACGGGGTTTCCAGGCAGACCAAAAAAAGGAATTCCGGAAACAGCACCATAGGCCAGCGGTTTGCCAGGCTTTATGGCTAAACGCCAGATATCCAGCGATCCCATGCTTTCTACCGCTGCTCGAACGTAGTCCTCCTCACCGACGGAAACACCGCCGGTACTCAATATACAATCACTCGTCGAAGCACCCTGTCGTAAGGCTGCACGCGTCGCCTCCGGGGTATCGGCAACCAGTCCAAGATCCAGGACCTCCATCCCCAGACCTCGAATCAATCCAGCAAGGGCATAGCGATTTGAGTTGTATATCTGGCCTGGACGAAGCGTCTCAGGCGGCTCCACCAGTTCATCTCCCGTCGACATAATGGCTATTCTCAAGGGCCGATAAACTTCAACTTCAGGTAACCCAACCGATGCGATCAGTGCCAGATCCTGTGGCTTTAAACGGTGTCCTCGTGCCAGAACAACCTCACCCTGACCGATATCCTGACCTTGAGGTCTTACGTTTTCCGTCACTGCAGGTACTTCATTGACCTGTACCTTGTGATCACCCAGGTCAGTAGTATCCTCCTGAATGACGACGGTGTCCGCATCTTCAGGCATTGGTGCACCAGTAAATATCCTTGCTAGCGTGCCTGATTTTAGTGGCTTACCTACGGTCCCGGCAGGGATGCGATCGCTAACTTCGTAG
>JAQWMV010000109.1 GCA_029246605.1 Pseudomonadales bacterium
CCTACCGTAAAGGTGGCGTGTATTACTTTTCTAAAGCGGTTCCACAAGATTTAACTGATTGCTATGCTAGACCTAAGAATATTATTTCCATGGCAAGTCTGGGCGAGCTTTGGATGTTGCTCCCCGACATAAACAAGTAACTACCTGAGACTGATAATATGAAAACCACCTCAATTACATCCCTGGCGTTCCTTGTGGGCATAATGATGTTCATGCCGGTCATGGCAGACAAACCCAACGTGATACTCGTTATGTCTGACGATCAGGGTTGGACGCAAACAGGCTACTACGGACACCCCATCGCGAGCACCCCTAACCTGGACGACATGGCAAAAAGCGGCCTGCGTATGGATCGGTTTTACGCCGGCGCACCCTTTTGCGTACCTGCACGCGCCACTGTTTTGACCGGTCGAACCAACGAACGGACCGGTGTGCTTCCAGGTGGAGCGATGAACAAACAGGAAAAGACACTCGCCACAGCCTTCAGGGAGGCGGGATACGCCACAGGACATTTCGGTAAGTGGCATTTGAGTGGCGCTACGGACCGTCGGGACACTGCGGTTCCGGCCAGTAACCCATACAATCCCGGGGAGCATGGCTTCGACTACTGGCTGAGTAAATCCATTCAGTTCAATCTAAACCCCATACTGAGTAGAAACGGGGTGATAGAACAGTTCAAAGGCGACGGTTCAGAGGTAATCGTTGATGAGGCCCTGAAATTCATCACTGGGCAAACCGTAAAAAAGAAACCTTTCTTCGTTGTAGTCTGGTATTCGACACCGCACCGGGACTTTGAAGCAAGCAAGGAGGATGTCGCCCCGTACCTCGGCCGTACCGATGACAGTTCAGCGCTACAGCTGGGTGAACTTACTGCTATGGATCGTTCTCTTGGCACATTACGCAAAGGACTGAAAGACCTCGGCATCGAAAAAAATACGCTCGTCTGGTTCACCAGCGACAACGGCGGCCTGCCAGATATCGCCGTTCGACCGGATCTTCCGGGCGTGCATCCGGATACCACAGGTCACCTGCGCGGGTTCAAGAAGGATCTCTATGAAGGGGGTCTACGCGTGCCTACCATCGTCGAGTGGCCGGGCACCATCGAGAACAGAGTGTCTCATTATCCGTCGGGTACCATCGACATGTTTCTGACACTGATCGATATCGCAGGTCTCGATCCGGACTCGATTAATGCCGTCAACGACGGTGTCTCCCTGGCGCCTGTATTCAATGACCAGGAACCCCCACGACGCGAAAAACCGATGGGTTTCAAAGTCTTCGCCGGTCAAGCCTGTTTGGATAACGACTGGAAGCTGGTGCGCAACTATACGAGTAGCGAGGACGACCCATTCGAACTCTACAATGTGGTTGGCGACCCATCAGAATCCAATAATCTGATAAACCAGCGACCTGACATCGCAAACCGAATGATGAAAGAACTCAGGGCGTGGAAAGCGAGTATCGATCGGAGCAGGTCCGGTGCGGACTACCGGAATTAGGTGACAGTCAGTGCATCGTCTGCCGGTACCAGGACTATAAATCGAACATGATCCCAAAAACCATCAGTGACGTGACCCCCACTTGGCTGGATGATGTACTTGGTGCCAACCTCCTAATAATCTTTTAGCTGCCAGCAACACTTAACTTAAAAGAACCAAAAATCCCCAGGTCTGGTTCAGTGTTTGGTTATACTTATTCTTGCTTGCCATAGCTTGATGCTTTTGCCATAAGATTTTTTACAAAATCCTGTAAATGCACCATCATCTTTTTGTCAAGATCCCCCATAAATACGGTTGTCCACTCACCCATAATCTCTGTATTCGATCGTGTATCTTTTATGCCGAGTTCCGATTCATAAAATGCAGTCAACTTGTCTATTTCAGTAGCAGACAGCTTTTTTGAAATTAGTTCGATATAGGTATTTACTGCGAATTTTGTATCTATAAGCTCGGCAAGATTAGACATATATACTTCCATCTCGGCTGCCATATCCTTTGAAAACTGCTCTGGTAACCCTGGGATTGATGCCTTGATCTGCTGGGCATACTGTTGGGCAGCCTGACCTCCTTGGGATTGCATGGCTACTTTTTGCTCTTCGATCTGCTCGTAAATGCCACTTGCTCTAGCAAACCGCAATAGCTGTTCCTTGCTGGCGGTATTAGACTGCACTGGAAGCGTGAAGGAAAAAGTTAAAGCCAATACTGTAAAAATTAATATACTCATTCTATTGTATAACAACATATGCAGAGGTGCTTGTAGCGGCTTTGGGTTGCGGAGCTGAAGGAAAAAATAGATTTGTCTTACTTTATAAAGCAAGTGGAACCAACTCTCGCTATTCAAAAGTTTGCCAAGACGAGATTGGCAATCAAAAATTTAATCCTATTACAT
>JAQWMV010000143.1 GCA_029246605.1 Pseudomonadales bacterium
TGTTGGTCGCGCCCTCCTTGAACAGGCTGTGGATAAAGTAAGGCATCTGGGCATGCACAATCTGTTCCTGCATGCTCAGCTTCATGCCCTGCCTTTTTATGAGGCAGCTGGGTTCTCACAGCTGGGTGATGAGTTTATGGAGGCCGATATTATTCATAGAAAGATGACTCTGGCGCTCACACCCCTCGATGATAATGTGCAGCGACGGCTTGTGGTGAACACCGGGCGGTCCTCGATGTTAAAGAATTTGATACCCGGGAAATAACGTGGGAGATATTCGGAAAACTCATCCGCGTTGTGCGACAAAATGTACTAGTGGGTGAACTGTCGCGATTGGCAGTCCTGCCGGAGCATCACCACAAAGGTATTGGCCGCACCTTGATTGACCTCGCTGTCACAAAGGCCCGACGATATGGTTTAAAGAAAGTACATGCGGAGGTACTCGAGGACATGGCGCCAATGTTTCTCGATCTTGGGTTCTCATCTGAAACCCAAGTAGATACTGCTTTTGGTCATAAACATAAACTACTCACCAAAATGCTTGATGATTAAGACTAGGACGTCACTATTAGAGGGCCGTTGGTAACGAGTTAGAGGATGTTGCCTATCGCCTGGGTGAAGACAAAAAATACATACTGTTGCGTAACGAAGATGATTTCCGAAATATCATTTTGGCAATGTGTCAGCAGGCAACACATACAATTCGAATTTTATCCCTTTTTCATGACCATAAGTTATTCAACAGTACAGAACTGAAGGAGGTTTTTTCAGCGCTGGCGCGAAGAAACAAGAATACCTTTATCGAAATCTTACTTTACGATTCCCATAAGGTAGTCAAGAACAGTCATGCTATTTTGGAAATCAGTCGCAAACTGCCTTCTTCAATTAGTTTTTAAATTGTTCACCCGAAACTGCGTCAGCAGAACCATGAATTTGTTATTGTTGACGTCTGTGGACTGGTGTATCGACTCGATCATGAAGTGTATGAAGGTTATGCAAATTTCAGGGACGTTACCGAAGCTAATCGTTTATCCCGGCAATTTGTTAGAGCCTGGGAGCCTGGCATCCACGACCCCAATCTCAGAGCACTACGTATACAAGCCGAAATTAGGTGAAAACTGTAGAAAACCGCTATATTCACTAGCCCGTCGAATGATTAGGTTTGCTTAAGCGGCTTTTATGAAGTTACTGCTTCTGGGGTTTCTGCTTACGGCCAACAGCGCCTTTGCAGACATCTACATATATCAAGGACCCAATGGAGAGCGAATGATCTCCGATCGCCCCGTTGTGGGTTATCAGCCAGTGACCAAACGAGATACGATTACCAATATGGGTTATACTCTCGCCAATCGACGTATCCAGACTGATGGTCCTACCGAATTCAAACACCATATTCGTCGAGCGAGCAAACAGTACGGTGTCGATGCCGCGCTCATTGAAGCAGTTATACAGGTTGAATCAGGTTTTGATCCAAACGCTGTCTCTAAAAAAAGTGTAACGGGTTTAATGCAACTGATGTCGGCAACAGCATCCCGTTATGCTGTTCTTGATCGATTCGATCCCAGACAAAATATCAATGCGGGCGTTCAGCATCTCCGTCATCTGATTGATCGATTTGACGGTGAAATTACGCTGGTATTAGCTACTTATAACGCGGGGGCTGGCGCGGTGGACAAGCATCGCGGAGTACCGCCTTATCCGGAGATCAAACGATATATCTCTAAAGTATTGAATCTTCACTCACATTATCGGAAGTTAAGATATGGTAGCTAGGAGCACCTTGCTACCCTAGGGATGTAGTACTTCAGACCGAGTCGAAATAGCTTCGCAGAACATTATATTCAGTAGTGTGCGGGAACTGAGGAAACTCATTGATTACGTTTTCGGGTGAACGAAACAAAAAACCCGCATCCGCTTCCGTCAGCATCGATGTGTCGTTATAAGAATCTCCCGCAGCATATACCGTAAAATTCAGTTGTTTAAACGCCATGACAGCGTGTCGCTTAGGATCTACCTGGCGCAGAATATAATCCTCTACCCTGCCCGATTCGCTGAGCGCAAGCTTATGACAAAACAACGTGGGCTGACCAAATTGCACCATAAATGGTGCCGCAAATTCATAGAACGTGTCCGACAGGATGATAACCTGGTACTGCTCGCGCAATTCATCCAAGAAGTGTTTTGCTCCCTCCAACGGTTGCATAGTCGCGATAACGGCTTGGATATCGTCAATGGTAAGCTGGTTTTCATCAAGCAAACGCAGGCGTTGTTTCATTAATACATCGTAATCAGGAATATCGCGTGTTGTTGCCATGAGTGCATCAATGCCGGTCTTCTTGGCAAAATCGATCCAGATCTCAGGAATCAACACTCCCTCAAGGTCAAGACAAACTACCTTCATATCACCACTTCCATAAAAAAAAGCTGATTGTACTAGATTCGTTATTTGCTTATCACAGAATACAATTTCACATTGGCGTCGGGTATTTGGTAGGCTTGCGCTTTGTTTTTATGGCTTGGTATACGCAGTGACTGAAGGTCAGCAAAAGTCCACACCGCAGGACGTATTAAAACAGGCATTTGATGCCCATGAATTGGTCACCATCTCCTTTAGTGGTGCTGAAGACGTGGTGTTAATCGATATGGCTTGCAACATCAGTGAGGAAGTGAACGTATTTAGCCTTGATACGGGAAGGTTACATCCCGAAACTTATCGATTTATTGATCAGGTACGAAACCACTATGGTATCGACATTGATATCCTGAGTCCTGATGCAGATGCCCTTAGTGCGTTCGTTAAAGAGCATGGGCTGTTTAATTTCTATCAGGATGGTCATCAAAGCTGTTGCGGTATACGCAAAGTTGCACCATTGGGAAAGCATCTAACGCATTACGATGCATGGATAACCGGTCAACGCCAGGATCAAAGCCCAACAAGAACCGAGTTGCCGCATCAGCAGATTGATATAGCTTTTTCCGATGAGCGTCGTGATCTGATGAAATACAACCCGCTCTCTAGCTGGAGCTCTGCACAGGTCTGGCAGTACATCCGTAGTAACAATGTTCCCTATAACCCTCTACACGATCAGGGCTTCATGAGTATAGGGTGTGAACCCTGTACTCGCGCGGTGGGTCCTAATGAGCACGAGCGTGTCGGTCGATGGTGGTGGGAAGAAGCGACCAAGCGAGAATGTGGTTTGCACATCATCAATGTCGAAGAAGAAAGCCAGTGAAGATCACTTTTGTAAAGAAAATCCTCGCTTCCGGGGATCCTTGCCCGAAATGTGCTGACGTCGAACAACGTCTGCAGGCGACTGGCCAGATGGAAAGAATTGATGAGACGATTGTCGCCGATGAGCGAAATCCAGAATCTCCCGGTATGGTGCTAGCCAGGGAGCTTGAGGTTAATCGAGCACCTTTTTTTGTGGTCGAGCAGGATGGTGAGACCAAGGTCTACACTGTCTACTTTAAGTTCGCCAAAGAGGTCCTTGGTAAAAAAACCTCCGTTGCAGAACAGGGTAAAGAAATCCTCAACGATAATCCGGACCTGGATTTTATCTAGTGCTTCGGTAGCTGTATTTGAGAGAACAATGCCTCCATCTCCATACGACTGTTTGAAGCAAAGGCCTGTTCGACCAGTTGTGTCGTTAGGTGTGGCGCAAACAACTCTATAAACTCGTGC
>JAQWMV010000146.1 GCA_029246605.1 Pseudomonadales bacterium
ATATGACGGGGTGCAGGCCAGTCGGGAACAATCGTCTCTATTGTCATAATGCATGAGAGGCCAGCGCATCAATAAGTACAACCAGATCTGCTGGCGTCTCGGCTCTCCAGGTCATCTCCCGTCCTGTGCCAGGGTGCACCAGCGATAAGCGTTTTGCGTGCAACGCCGGTCTATCAAAATAGTCGAGCACCTGCTGCACACTTTCGCTGCTCCCCCGTAAGGTTCGATGATGTCCTCCATAGGTCAGGTCACCAACCAAAGGGTAGCCAAGATGCTGCATATGGACCCTGATCTGGTGAGTCCTACCTGATTCCAGACGCAACTCGAGATGGCTGTGTGCCTCAAATCTGTTTGTGATCGCATAGTGAGTAATAGCGGGTTTACCATTACTGCGTACTGCCATCCTTGTACGCTGGGCATGATGCCTACCGATAGGCGCATCGACTTTACCGGGTTGTTCTGGCTTACCGTGCACCACTGCCTCATAAATTCTTTTGACGGTGCGTTTCTGCAGCTGATCTATTAGATCCGTTTGGCTCGAGAGCGTCTTCGCTACAACCATCAACCCAGTCGTGCCCTTATCCAGACGATGCACAATGCCACCGCGCGGTAGCAATGCCAGACTCCGGTCATGATGCAAAAGGCCATTCAGTATAGTACCCGAGTAGTTCCCTGGGCCAAGATGAACGACAAGATCTGAGCGCTTGTTGATGACCAAAAGTTCATCGTCCTCATAGATAATATTAAGCTCGACCGGTTCAGCCACGGCTTCTATATCTTGTAGTGTGGCATCAATTAAAATTTGCTCCCCACCCTCAAGCTGTTCACTGGAACGACGCTGCCCACCATCAACAAGCAACTGGCCTCCTTTGATCCAGCCCTGTATTCTGCTCCTAGAGTACTCGGGGAATAACTCAGCCGCTATCTGATCCAACCGTTTATAGGCGAGAACATCGGGAACAATGGCTTGACGATGGATTTGAGATTCCATAAGGAACTGACGATTTGGGTCCAGTTAGAGGCTATGGTTAAATAATCGCTTTTACAAGCGGCAGAAAGGTAATAATAGACATGCGAACAACGATATTTTTTATTTTCATCGCGATCGGCCTGCTGGGTTGCAAAAATGAACCGGCGGACCGCGAGTCAACAGAACTCTCTTACTATCGTGCCGCACAATCAAACCTGAGAAGTGGTAATTACGCTGACGCTGTTTCCCAGCTGCAACTTCTGGAATCGAGATTCCCATTCGGCCGTTATGCACAACAGGCGCAGCTGGAAATTATCTACGCATACTACAGAAGCGCGCAGCCCGAGGCGGCACGATCCGCGGCCGATCGCTTCATCAGACTACATCCGCAGCACCCCAGCGTAGATTATGCCTACTATCTAAAAGGCATGGCCTCCTTTGACGAGAACCGAAGTTTTTTCGCAACCTTATTGTCTACAGATCCAACCAAACGTGATCCCGGGGCTGCGAGAGATTCATTTGATGATTTTGCACTGCTGCTACAAAAATTTCCCAACAGCCAATATGCACTCGATGCTCAGAGGAAAATGAAGTACCTGAAAAACCTGCTTGCTGAAACTGAAATTGACGTCGCGCGTTACTATATCTATCGAGGTGCTTACGTCGCTGCAGCCAACAGAGGTAGATACGTTTTTGAGAACTTTCAAGGCACCACCGCGGTACCAGATGCCCTGGCTATTATGGTAGAAGCCTATCAACTTTTAGATCTTGACGAGCTTGCCGAACAATCCCTGCTCATACTATCGAGCAATTTCCCTGAACATGATTCACTGGATTCAGACGGAAATTTTGTAAAATGAAAGTCAGTCAGAAATACCGAACGATCCTGGGTGAATATTATTAGTTTCGGCTTCCTTGGGTAGCCCATAGTTCATGATCGCCGCAATGGACGACAATCTTGAGCATCTCCTGAGTCGCCAGCGCGCGACTAACCTTAAGATTTACAACTATTATCGGGCCGGGCTGTCCTTTGCACTGCTTTACGTCTTCCTGGGTTTCGAAGATCTGGTAGGCAGCGTCAATCCAGAGCTATTCCAGACGACCATCATTAGCTACGTTAGTGCAAACGTGATTATCTTGCTGCTAACGGTATTTGTCCCTGTTGAAACACTATCGAAACCAGCACCATCACTATTTATCCTTGTCGCTGACATCCTTTTTATGATGTTTATGCTCTCGGCGAGCGGAGGTGTGAGCTCTGGGCTTGGCAATTTTCTTATTTTCCCAATAGCCTTCGGGGGTGCTCTGATCACAGGCCGGGTATCCCCCGTATTACCGGCTATTGCAGCAACACTTCTTCTTTACGACGAGTTTTATCTGTCGTTTTTGCTGGAAAGGGATGACCCACAGTTGTTTTTCCAGGCTGGGATTCTAGGCATTGTCTACTTTGTAACGAATATCCTGTTTCAAACATTATCCCGTCGATTACAAAGCAGAAGCACTGAAGTTTATACGCTGGAGCAGATCAACCATCTCATTATCGATCAGATGTGCACGGGTGTTGTTGTTATCTCGGACGATGAATCACCTCGACTCATGAACCATGCAGCAGAACGAATACTCTATGACCCAAGACTTACCCCTGAACCACGTTTGAAGTTGCCCGAGCGACTACTGGAAAACGTACGTAGAACCCCGGTTTATATGGGTTACAACGTGGTTTGATAACCTGTCTGGCTAAGTTGGATGCAGTTGTCACCAGAACAGGACTCGCCGACCGGTGTCGCGCGAATACTGTAAGCCGTAGCGGTTAGACTTTCATAGGTTATGATGTACTGAGCCACACCATCAGTGGGCGAGTTGGTATTGCAGATGGTATTAGTGTCTGCGCCTATATAGGTAAAATCATTGGAGTAGAAACGCTCCAGCGCCATACCACATGCCTTTAGATCAGATGCCGCCTGGGTTCGATAGGTATCAGATATATATCCCTGATAACTTGGATAGGCAATGGATGCCACAACGCCAATGATTGCCACTACAATCATGATCTCAATAAGTGTTTAACCCTTTGATTTAATTGTCTTTTATTTCTAGGATAGCTGCCCATTATGCGCTATAGGGTATATAAGTCGCAATTATTCTTATACTAGTTCCGGAGCGCCCCGGGTAGCGCAAATTCTACAGATTCATGGGGGCTACTACTATTCGGATGGAATATTGCACCATATTGGTGCAATTTGGTGATGACTCGTTGAACA
>JAQWMV010000157.1 GCA_029246605.1 Pseudomonadales bacterium
TTTGCCACGGGCAACATTGGTTATCATCACATTCACCATCAAAATCCGCGTATACCCAACTACAAATTGCTGACAAGTCTCGATAACAATCCCGCTTTACAGAAAGCGCGACGGCTAGGTTTCTTTGAGAGTCTGGGGACCTCGTGGCTTGCGCTTTGGGATGAAAAGTCACAACAACTGATTTCCTTTGCTGACTACAGAAAACTCGCTTAGTCACTTTGACTGATTCAATCTCCACAGAACGGGAACCCCGTCTCGGACATGACACAACTGTCTGGTAGACGCATGCTGGAGCTGATTCTGAAAACCTAGCCGTTTATCCGGCCGATGTTTAAACATCTGTTGTGCTATTTCGGTTCTCTTCTGGTGCTGATGGTGATCTACGTTGGGGGGCTCGCGATAGGCACTGACCTCTTTTCCAACAAGATCTTGGTAGGTGCCAAACTACAGTCAGTTCAGGGATGGCTGCTGGGTGTCGATGATAGCTACGTCACCGAAGGGTATGTGGGCTGGCTAGACGATAACGCAGCACCTGATGGAAACGACATGGATCGCGAGGAGCTCAGCCAGGTATCTCTGCGCCATCATAGTCAATCACGGGTTGGCGATGCCATGTACAGGGCCTATCGCGACAGTGCCATGATCATTTCATTGGTGGAGGAGGGCCTGATTATTCCCCTCGGTATGGTTTTTACCGTGATCATGGGCATGGTCGTTATTGCTTTCTTCGACCCCTGGGTCGTATTGATGCTGGTGCTCATCGCTATCCCGATTCTCTGGATAACCGTGGTATTCACACCGCGAATCCGTCGTCTGTCGGTAGAAAACCGTGTAGCGAATGCCAATCTGACATCCCAGCTCCAGGAAACTTTCTCGGCCGTCAAAGTCGTCAAACTGTACCGTGCAGAAGATCAAATTCTGGATCGTTTTAACCATGACTCTCACCGGGCATTGGATGCGGCTTTCACGCTGCGTATGGAAATAATGGTCTTGATGCTTCTCGTGGCACTTCTGGGTGGTACCACATTGTTCATTGCTGAGTACGTTATGGTGAACTGGGTGATTGATGAACGAGACACTTTTCTCGGTGCGATGGTGGCGACATTAAAGCGAGAGAAGACCGCCTGGTCGTTGTCATCGCGCACCGTCTATCGATCATTCGACGGGTTGATCAGATCGTGTTCCTGGAATAGGGTCAGATCAAAGATGTTGGTAATCACGAGGAGTTGATGGCAGACCCTGATAGTGCCTATCGGGAATTTGTGACACTACAGGGCGGGGCATAGCACAGCGCTTTTGATGCGAGTATGCTGCTTGTTCAAACACTGTCGTTGGTTTCCAGCGGGCCCACATATACAAGGAATGTCACCATGACTAAATTTGTTGCAGTCAGTGCGCTCGTCCTCCTGCTATCCAGTTGTGGGGACAGTAAAGAGTCAACAACCCAGAAGGAGGTGCCCTTCGCAAAGCCTGGTGTAAATAATCCGCTCGCCAATCAACAACAACTTATCAAAGATGCGCAAGGCATTCAGAGCCTGCTCGATCAGAATGCCGATGAAAAAAACAGGCCGTCAATTCCGCAAATTAGTACTATTTAGCGCACCAAAATGGTGCAAAAAGGCACTGTTATGGTGCCAGATCGTCGTTTATCTAGCGTATGAAATATTTCTGAAACCTTATAACTCATTGATTATTAGATATGTTTATATCTTGGCCCAGATAATGCTTTATAGGGATCAGTCTGGTTACACAAGTTGGACACCAGCGGCAAATACTAACGAATTAATCTTGGAGCATAATATGATATTCACGAAAAAACTCTTTATCAGCGCGTTTGCCATAGCCACGTTGGCAGGTGCGACAGTACCAGCAGCAAACGCAGAAGTTGCTGCCTCGGCAGCGGTTGCCACCTCATACCTGTGGCGCGGTTATGATTTGGGGTCAGGTACACCAGCAGCCTCCGGTGATATCGTGTTTAGCGAAAGTGGTGCCTATGCCGGTCTCTGGGTGTCATCCGGCGATGACGCTGCGGGAACGGAGTTTGATGTTTTTGCTGGCTATGGCGGTGAGATCGAAGGCTTTTCCTACGATATTAACGTCACGTCCTATGTCTATCCGACGGGTGACTTTGAAAAGACTGACGGTTCAATCGGCGATTTTATGGAAGTGATCCTGACGCTTGGTTATGGCCCAGTGAGTGTGAGCTACTATGACAATATTGCAGGTGACACGGGTGGATATGCACCGAGTGAAGATTACACCTACGTCAATGCATCACTTGCCCTTGGCAAATGGAGTCTTGCATTAGGTGATCATGATTTTGGGTCAGGAAATAGCGACGATGCTACGCATTTCGACATCAGCTATGCGTACAATGACAACCTGTCGGTTACCTTGAGTTCCTGGGTCAAATTCACCGGTGATGAGCCAAGCCCTACCTTTGTTATTTCTTATAGTGTCCCCATCGAGTTCTAAGAGAAGTGACTAAAAAACCGCTGATAACTTATCAGCGGTTTTTTTTGGTGATGAGTGCAATATTAGACGTTGTCCAATAGTTCTAGTGCCGTTATTGCCCACCGTCCAATGACGCTACGATACTCTTCCAGATCCATTTCCTGATCGCCCATGGCACCGACAAGAAATCGTTTATAGACGCCCTGGGCAATGCAAGCCAACCGCCAATGCGAAAACGCGCGATAATAATTGATTTGAGAGAGATCACGGCCGGTACCTCGTGCATACCAATTTGTCATCTCCTTTCTGCTAGGAAATCCGCCCAATCCAGTGGGAGGAGAAGCGCCTGACCTTTCCTCGATATCCTCCGGTGGTTGCCAGGAATTTAGCAGATAACCCACATCGGCTAAGGGATCCCCAAGGGTACATAACTCCCAATCGAAAATTGCTGCAACCTTGCCATCCTTGTGCATGAAATTACCGGGTCGATAATCCCCATGGACGATAGCGGAGCCTACCTGTTCAGGTTTGTTCTGATGAAGCTGTGTAAGAAGCTCATCCATCTCCGGCTCTTCGTGGGTTTTTGTGGCCTCCCATTGTCCAGTCCATCGCTTTAGCTGACGGTCCAGAAATGCTTCGCGGCGTCCCAGGTCACCCAGGCCGACATCATCGGGTTCAACCAAATGTAGCTTGACGAGAACGTCTGCGACGTCTTTACCAAAGCTGCGGCGCTCGTCTGCAGTCATGGATGCGGCTGCATCAGCATCATGTAGCACGGTACCTTCAATACATTCCATCACGAAAAAGTCAGCGCCGTTGACGTCTTTGTCACGACACATACCGTAAGTCTTAGCGACCGGCACGCCAGAGTTATGCAGGGCGGAAATGATGCGATGTTCACGATTCATGTCATGGGCACTTTCCAGGACATGTCCCAATGGCGGGCGTCGTAAGACGTAGACATTGCCTGTGGCGTCATTTACCTGATAGGTAAGATTAGACTTTCCCCCTGAAATAAGACCGAATTTCAGGGGGGCGACAGCTTCGGGAACGTTGTCCGTAAACCATGCGCTGACTTGTTCTTCGTTGATGCCTTCCAAAAGTGATACTCCAAACTGGGAAACCTCGATTTTACATGAAGGCAAAGCAAAATCGGTGATTTAGTTTTAGTCGACTAACCTTGGCAGACTCTGTATTTTGACAGTCCAAGTGACACACTTTTAAAGAGGTCGAGAAGTTGGCCAAGTTGTATTTTTACTACTCTTCCATGAACGCGGGTAAGTCCACGGCGCTACTACAATCGAGTTATAACTATCAAGAGCGCGGTATGCGAACGTATCTCTTAACCCCCGAAATAGACGACAGATATGATGTTGGCAAAGTGACTTCTCGCATCGGTCTGGATGCCGATGCCTATGTATTTAATAAGTCAGAAGATTTAATGGCGCTTGTCAGTGTGCAGACGGAAAAATCAGCGATCAGCTGTGTCATGGTTGATGAGGCTCAGTTCCTGACCAAGGATCAAGTCTGGGCATTAAGCAGAGTAAGCGATGAACTCGATATTCCCGTATTGGCCTATGGGCTGCGGACAGACTTCATGGGTGAACCCTTTCCCGGAAGCAAATACCTGCTCGCGTGGGCTGACAATCTAAAGGAAATCAAGGCGATTTGTTACTGCGGGCGAAAGGCGACGATGGTTTTACGCATCGATGAGTCGGGCAAACCGGTAACCAGTGGCGAGCAGGTCGTCATTGGGGGTAACGACCAGTACGAATCTGTTTGTCGCAGGCATTTTGCCGAGAGTTTTTATACCTAGCTTTGATCCGTCGTTTTGAATAATACGTAGGACAAAGATATTGAGTAGGCGTATGACGTGGTGAATTGCAGAGTATCGTTCACGTCCTTCCAGACGGGTATTCGGGCTGATAAGCTGGCAGCGAAAAAAACCGACCAAAACAGAGTCCAGTAACCAGAAAAGCGCGGAAGATGAAGATAAGATCGGGAAAGCAATTCAGCTGGTTGTTGAAACCGCGGAAGGATTACAGGGGGATAAAGGCGACCAATTGTGGGGTTCGCTGGTTAAACAGACCCTGAAAAGACGCCGTCCGGGCTTCAACGAACGGGTTTATGGCGTGCGCTCTATTAGCGATTTACTGGAGGAGGCCGCCCAGCGAGGTCTGATGACACTTGAATTGGATGAGAGATCCGGGGGCTACATTATTCAATTGCCCAAAATCGAGGTGAAACGATAAGGTTTTCATTCTGTGAAAAGCGCCATATACTGCTGCAGTCGTCGGTCTGTCGATGGGTCGACACAACATAAATTATTGAATTAGGTTGTTATTATGTCCACTACGACTGGAACCGTTAAATGGTTCAACGAAGCCAAAGGTTTTGGCTTTATTACTCAGGAATCAGGGCCGGATGTGTTTGTACACTTCAGCGCTATTTCTGGTGATGGCTTTAAGACGCTGGCAGAGGGACAAGCTGTCGAGTTTACCGTTACTGATGGACCAAAAGGTCCGCAGGCAGAAAACGTCGTCGCTGTATAATTTGGTTGGATTCAGCGCGCTGGTTTTTTAGCGTGTTTGGGGATTAGCTTACCCGGGAAATTCATAGGTTAATGCTGCCGTCTGACCCTCGGCTCATTACCCTATGTCCGCGATCTCTTTCACTGCATCACAAAAAGCGGCTACCGCCTGTTTGAGATCAAGCCTTCTTTGTTCGCCGAAACTTTCGCTAAAACAGAAAGACAATCGTAGTTCGTCAAGGCCAGCATTTGGATCGCGATGTCTTGCGTCTTCCGGGTAGAAGTTATACATGGGAATGACGACGATCCCGTATTCAGCAACTAGTCTTTCGATGAACGCATCGTCGGTTCGGATACGTTTGTCATGAAAGCGAAACACCGTAAAAAAACCGGCCTCTGGCTCTGTCCAACTACAGTGTGCCGCATAGCTACCGAGTCCTTCCGACAGACCATCCATAATAATTTCCCGGTTTTCTCTGTATACCGCGAGCTTGGTTTCGGCTATTGGCCAAAGTGAGTCTCGTAACTGCATAGTGTCATCGTGCAGCAATGAATCGAAGCCATGGAGCGCTTCCGGATTGTGAAACAGAATATCTGCACTTGATTCAGTGAGCAGCAGGTCTTTTAAGTCAATGATCTCTGCATCCTTTATCTGCACGCGGGCTTCTGTATACAGGAAGCCAACTCTTGGTCCGGGGAAGCCAATTTTTGAACCGGTAAAAAGGTGGATCGTCGCTGTCGGGTCCATTGCAAAGAACGGTTGTGGTCGCGCATCTTCATCGGCATAGCTGATGTAAACATAGGGTGCGTCCTCAACGATCAACACACCATATTCACGCATGACGTCGAGTATTTCCTTTCGTCTAGTTTTGGAAAACGAGAATCCGGCAGGGTTATGGCCGTCCGGGACCGTATAGTAAAACGGTACGAGTCGTCCATCGGCCCGGGCCTGTTCGATTTGTGACGTGAGGCTTGCGACGATGGGGCCCTCGTTATCCATCTCGACACTATATATTCGTGCCTGCGAGGCAAGTTGAGCGCGCGCAATAAAGCCCGCATAGGTAGGTGCGTCTGTCAGATACGCAAGGTCAACGCCGGGGCGTTCAAACAGTGAACACATCAGGTTGATGCCACCGCTCGCCCCAAGTGTGGGTAACAGGTAATCCGCATTCATGGCAACCTGCCAGTCTGCACCATAAACGGCCGCAAAATTTTCTCGAACAGATTTGGGGCCCAGGGTATCTGTGTAAGAGTAGGATTCGCGCAGGTACTCAGGCACATCCTGTGGATTGTTGACACCGGAAGCTAGATGTTCGAAGTAGCGTGACTTGTGTTCGAGGAACGCGCGTGGATCCGTCACTTCAGGGTGTGGGTAACCAGCACCGAGATGATGCATTTTGAGTCCTTTATCCATCGCCATTTGCCGCAAACCTGGCAAAGATGCAGCCATTTTCCGGGTCACGGAAATGGGCTGTTGGCCAAGATCTGGTGCGATAAGTGAAGCTTTCATAATTAACTCTGGCAAAATCTGAAGGCAATAATAGCAATTAGCGGTATGAATACGTGATTAATGCAGTCTTTGGATGTGTTTTTGTACCGCTTTGGGTATTCTGGCGCCTGAGTGAACCAGTGAGATTTTTGATATGACTGAGCAAGCAAGAACACCTGAAATGCTGCCCCAGGCTGGACACAGCCTGATGTACGTTGTTACCCGACCTGAGCAGATCATGGTGCGGGGAAAAGGCAGTTATTTGTGGGATGCCAACGACAATCGGTACCTTGATTTTATTCAGGGCTGGGCAGTGAATTCTCTCGGGCATTGTCCGCCTGTTCTCGTGAAGGCAATTACCAGCCAGGCCAGACAGCTGATTAATGGTAGTCCTGCGCTACTGAACGATCAAATGATCGCCGCTGCCAATTTGCTGACCAGTGTTAGCTGTCTCGACAAAGTGTGGTTTGGCAATAGCGGAGCTGAGGTCAACGAAGGCGCCGTGAAGCTTGCGCGAAAATATGGTGCCGAGCGCTTGAATGGTGCCTATGAAATCATTACCACTCGCAATAGTTTTCATGGCAGGACTCTAGCGATGATGTCGGCATCCGGTAAAGCGGGATGGGACAAGCTGTTTGAACCCAAAGTACCGGGTTTTGTTCATATCGATCTTAATGATCTGGAAGAGGCACGTGCTGCGGTGACTGATCGAACCTGCGCCATCATGCTGGAGCCCATTCAAGGTGAAGCGGGCGTTTTTCCGGCGACACCGGAATTTATGACCGGCCTGCGCAGATTGTGTGACGAAAAAGGCATTTTGCTTATTTTGGATGAAATCCAAACTGGCGTAGGGCGCACCGGAAAATTGTTTGGTTATGAAAACTATGATGTTGAGCCCGATATCATGACCTTGGGTAAAGGCCTGGGTGGTGGATTTCCTGTTGCTGCATTTCTTGCTAAAGATGAGGTCTGTTTATTCGAGGCAGGCGAGCAAGGGGGCACATTCGGTGCGCAACCGCTTGCCATGGCGGCGGTCAACGCTGTCATGAATCAGATGATCAACAAGAACATTCCGGAACGAGCACGCAAGAGAGGCAATTCCTTAAAGCGCAAACTCAAGAAGCTTGGAAAAGAAACCGGCCTGATGAACATTCGGGGCATGGGTTTACTGGTGGCTGCGGATCTACCCCACGATAAAGGCGCAGACGTTGTGGCTTATGCGTTTGATCATGGATTACTGATCAATGCGCCCAGACCCAATACGATACGCTTTGTTCCTGCTTTGACCGTTAGTAACGCAGAAATCGATGAGATGCTGGAAATTATGCTCGACGCGCTGCGATCTGTGTAGTGGCTCAGGTCATCGGATCTTTGATGATCGGGTTCTCTATGTGACCGAGTTTATCGATAGCAATTTTTACGGTGTCTCCGGCGACTAGCCAGGCGGGTGGTTTCATGGCAGCTGCGACTCCGCTTGGGGTACCCGTTGGAATGACAGCCCCCGGTTGCAGGGTAAAGGCCGTTGAAATGAATTCGATAATGTCGAAGCAGTTGAAAATCAGGTCGTTGGTGCTGGAGTCCTGACGGAGATCGCCGTTGACCCAGGTTTTAAGTTGTAGCGAGTGCGGGTCGCCAACTTCGTCTTTGGTGACGACAGCCGGACCCATCGGACCGTGAGTATCCCAGGATTTTCCCATGGTGAAGGACGCAGGTGCGCCGCGCGCCTGCCAGTCGCGAACGCTGACATCATTGACGATGGTGTAGCCGGCAATGAAGCTTTCGGCATCTTCCTTTTTGACGCGTCGGCAGCGTTTGCCAATGACAATCCCTAACTCTCCCTCGTAATCGAGTAATGCTGACTCGGGCGGCGCATATACGTCGTCAAAAGGCCCGTTTGCACAGGTTTGTTGTTTGGTGAATACCAGCGGAACCTTGGGCAGGTCAGCACCGGATTCTTCGGCGTGCGCGCGATAGTTAAGGCCAATTGCCAGAATCATGGGTGGCGTCGGGATAGGGCATTCTAGACGTACCGCTGCGCTGTCAAAATGTGCATCGAGCGTGCTGGCGTCTTGCGCTGCTTTCATCGCATCATCACCACATTCAAGGAAAGCCAACATATTGGTTGGCAGGCTCGGTGCCGCCTGGCTGAGATCGATAACACCGCTGTCTTTGAGTAACCCGATCCGCGTGTTGTTGTTTTCTGTAAAAGTGACGAGGCGCATGATAGTCCTTTGAGTTTGGTTAGATGTGTAGCATCGCTAGTCAGCGATGCCCATGTCAATCGGGGAACTATCGCTAGTTCCCCGATGCGTTATGTGCCGATCTACCAGAGATCATACTTCTGGACTTCGGCACGACCGACAACCATGTGGTGCACTTCATCGGGGCCGTCCGCGAATCTGAGGTGACGCACGTCCGTATACATGCGAGCAAGGGGAGTCCACTGGGAGATGCCGGTTGCGCCATGCATCTGGATGGCCTGATCAATAATGAGGCATGCCTTTTCTGGCACCATTGCTTTCACGGCACTGATATAGACGCGAGCCTCTTTGTTACCCAGCGTATCCATGGCTTTTGCAGCCTGTAGTACCGCCAGGCGCATGGCGTTGATTTCAATGCGAGCCCGGGAGATGACTTCGAGGTTCTTACCCAGTTTAGCGATAGGCTTGCCAAAGGCGACACGGGTAGCCGAGCGCTTGACCATCAGTTCCAGGGCTTTCTCAGCCTTGCCGATTGTCCGCATGCAATGGTGGATTCGTCCTGGACCTAATCTAACCTGGGAAATCTCAAAACCACGGCCAACACCCAGCAGGATGTTTTCCTTGGGGACCCGCACATTGTTAAATTTCAAATGCATGTGCCCTTTGGGTGCATGATCCTGTCCAAAGACCTGCATACCTTCGAGGATTTCAACACCGGGTGTGTCTTTGGGGATGAGGATTTGCGATTGCTGTCTGCTGGGCGGTGCCTCGGGGTCGGTTCTGACCATCGTAATCAGGATCTTACAGCGCGGGTCGCCGGCGCCAGAGATATAATATTTTTCACCATTGATGACCCACTCATCACCATCAAGGACGGCACTGGTGGCAATGTTTTTTGCATCCGAGGAGGGATGCGCCGGTTCGGTCATCGCGTAGGCAGATCGTATCTCACCGTTTAACAGTGGTTTTAACCACTGTTCTTTTTGTTCAGGTGTCCCAACTCTTTCCAGAACTTCCATATTGCCTGTGTCCGGCGCGCTGCAGTTTAGTGTTTCCGATGCCAGGGCGGATTTTCCGAGTTCAAAGGCGATATAGGCATAATCGAGGTTGGTTAAACCTTCGCCAATATCCGAATCAGGCAGGAAAAAATTCCAAAGACCCGAGGCCTTGGCTTTCTCTTTTGCACCTTCGAGTAGTTCCAGTTGTCGCGGGTGCCAAGTCCAGCGATCTTCTTTTTCCTCATCCAGAGCGAAGAACTCTTCTGTAATGGGGTCGACGTTCTCTACAATATGTTTTTGTACCGCATCCATTAAAGGCTGCGCCTTTTCGGACATTGCGAGGTTGAATAGATCGCTATTCAAATCGGGCATTTCTTATTCTCCTGCGGGTTAATTTGTTCCGGTGTATCCGTTCATTGTAACAACACATTTGCCGATGACGTTTCTTGATTCAAGCATTTGTAAGGCAGCCACGGCATCTTCCAGTGGGAATGCTTTGCAAATGTAAGGTTTTATTTTGCCGGTATTGGCAAGATTATAAACAGCGTCTGAATTCTCCCTGCCTTTTTCCGGATAGGTGCGGCCGTACTCGCCGGCGCGCACCCCAATAACTGACAACTGTTTAATAAGTATAAGGTTTACAGCCGCCTGTGGCCATCGGCCGCTGGTAAACCCAAGGGTGAGTAAACGGCCATCGACATTGATACAGCGCATCGACTCATCGAACGCGCCACCACCTACCGGGTCGAATATAACGTCGACGCCACGGCCGCCGGTCAGCGCTTTGACTTCATCGCGAAAGCCACCGATTTCTCCGTTTTCCATAGTGTAATTAATAACGTGATCGGCGCCACGTTCTTTAACAACTTGGAGTTTGTCGTCCCGGCCGCCTGTGGCAATAACATTGGCACCCAGGTATTTACCAAGGTCTACCGCCGCCATGCCAATACCGCCGGTGGCACCGTGAACTAACAGGTTTTCTCCCGGTTGCAGGTGGCCGCGACGGGTGAGTCCAACCCAGGCCGTCATGTAGGCAGTTTGATAAGACGCGGCTTCCGCGTAACTCATTGCCCTGGGCATCGGCCGCACCGCCTTGGCGCTAACGTTAGTCGCCTCTGCGAAACCGCCGAAATAACCACCTATGACCACCTTGTCTCCGACCGCGACACTTTGTACCTGCGTGCCAATGGCGACAACATCTCCGGCTGCTTCACCGCCAGGTGCGAAGGGCAGTGGTGGTTTCTTCTGGTATTTTCCCTGGATCATTAGGATATCCGGGAAGTTGACTGCACAAGCTTTGATAGCGATCTGCACCTCATCGCTTGCAGGTGGATCAAGGCTGATGGTATCCAGCGTGATCGTGGTGATATCTTCGTCGATATGATGACATCGCACGGTTTTGATGTTGGGCATTTGTCTGGTGCTCATTAGTAAGGAATTTTATCGAGCAGGGATGCTAGCAGTTATCGACATGATCTGTTAGATAGGGCTCATCAAGCGTTATACTTGTTTGACTTTAGAATTATGAAATCAGGAAAAGCTATGAGACTGTTACCAGCACTGCTTGCCATCACGATGTTGCTTGGGTGTTCTGAGCAAGTACAAATACCCCCCGAAGACATTAAGGAACAGAAGAAGATAGAGAAACCCGCGGTCACAATCGATAAATCCAATCCGAATTGGAAGCAGCGATTGGCGAAACCGGCGCTGATGACGTTCAAGAAAAGCGAGCGTTATTATTGGGACTTGGCTACCAACAAAGGCAAGATGAGTTTTCGTTTGTTCCCAGACACGGCACCGATGCATGTCACCAGTACGATTTATCTGACTGAGGTGGGTTTCTATGACGACGTGGTGTTTCATCGCGTGATTCCTGGCTTTATGGCTCAGGGGGGCGATCCCACAGGTACCGGTAGAGGAGGTCCCGGCTATAAATATGCGGGCGAATTTGATGGCGGTGTTTCGCACGATCGGCCTGGTCTTTTGAGTATGGCGAATGCTGGCCCTAATACAGATGGTAGTCAGTTCTTCATTACTTTTGTGCCGACTTACCATCTCGATGGGAAGCACACGATTTTTGGCGAGATTGTTGAAGGGATGGACACGGTTAAGGCATTAGAATCCGCGGGAGGCTTGAGTGGTAAACCCAAGGAGGATTTGCGGATTATCACGGCGACTATTCGCGTCGAGTAGAGGCCTGGTCAGAACAGTCGAGTGATTAACCGAGTCGTCCATAAGCTCCATCGCCTTTGACAGTACCTTGGCTTGATGCTGAGATTCCCGGCTGAGTCGCCAGCAATTAAGTGTGTCGTTCCAGCGTCGATGACTCGTCGCTGAAGAACTAAATTTGGCTAAAAAGCGTCCTGAGTTATGAATGATCTGGAGTAAACGCGCTTGCGGGAAAAACTAGCAACACCATTAAAACTTGCCTACGGTATTGGGCAGGTCGCAGAAGGCTTGAAGAATGGTGCTTTTGGTACTTTCCTGATTTTCTATTATGTGCAGGTCCTTGGCTTGTCCGGGGCGCTCGCCGGATTTGCAGTCGGTCTGGCGGTGGTTGTGGATGCATTCACCGATCCCCTGGCTGGATCAGTGTCTGATAATTGGCATTCGGAACGTGGGCGACGTCACCCCTTTATTTTTGCGGCTATTCTGCCGCTCGCTATCTGCTTCTATCTGTTATTCAAACCTCTGGTCACTGGCGACACGGCGCTGTTTATCTGGTTGCTGGTGTTTACCAACGCTACCCGTACAGCCATGTCTTTCTACCACGTGCCGCATATCGCGCTTGGTGCTGAGATGAGTGAGGACTATGACGAGCGTTCAAACCTTGTCAGCTTTCGTCTGTTTTTTAGTTATGTGGGCGTGCTCCTGGCGTATGGCTTGGGCACCTGGGTATTTTTCAGGCCGTCGGTAGCATTTCAAAACGGTCAGCTGGATGCCACAGCATACCCTCCCTATGCGTTGGTGCTGGCGCTGCTGATGGTCATTACCGTGTTCTGGAGTGCATGGCACACACGAGTGCTGATTCCAACGCTGCCGAAGGCGAAACCGGGAACTTCCACTAAAATAATAGCAGTGCTGTTTCAGGTAATAGTCGATTTGCGGGACGCCATGCGCTCCCGGTCGTTCCGTTGGCTTTTCCTCGGCGTGTTGATTGTATTTATCATGGCAGGTATCGACAGCGGCTTGAATCTGTTTGTGTTTACCTATTTTTGGGAACTGCCAACGGGTCAGCTGGGTTTGTTGCTGGTGATGTTTCCTATTGGTGTGATGATCGGCGTATTTTTATCGGCGCGGTTGTTCAGACGATTTAGTAAGAAAGCGGGGCTGATATTCGGCGCGCTGTCCTGGCCGTTTTGGCAGACCTTGCCGGTTGTGTTGCGTCTGTTGGGGTGGTTCCCGGAAAATTCAGATGAGTTATTGCTGCCGATTCTGATGATAATGCGATTTATTCAAGGTGTCTGTACTGTTCAGGCACATGTTGCCTTTAGTTCCATGGTCGCTGATATCATTGACGAACATGAATGGGAGACTGGTAAACGACAGGAAGGTATTTTCTTTGCGGCGGCTTCTTTTTCATCTAAGGCCACCAGTGGTATTGGCAATATCATTGCCGGTTTTGCGCTGGATATCATTGGCTGGCCACGCGGACCTGAGGTTAGGACAGCCGCAGATGTTGCACCGGAAACAATCGTTGATTTAGGCCTCGTTTACGGTCCATATTTCGCGCTTTTTGGCTTCGTCTCTGTCTGGTGCTATACCCACTACAATTTAACGCGAGAACGACACGAAGAAATATTGCAGGCTTTGGCAATACGCCGAAAAGAGCGCTGATAGGAGACTTAAGGGATACGATGATAAAGGAAACTCAGGATCCACGCCGAGGTCTTAAAATCATCGGCACCTACAATGTTCGGGATCTGGGTGGATACCCGTTGGAAAATGGCGGTTCCACACGTTGGCAGAGATTTCTCCGCTCGGAGAGCTTATTTGAGTTGGATGCCAACGCACAGTCACAGCTCTATGATTATGGTCTGAGGCATATCGTTGATTTGCGCGACCCACCAGAGCTTGAAGAACGCCCCAACGTATTTGCCGAGTCTGGATCAGTGAACTATCACCATATGCAAATGCAGCCCGAAGGACCACTAAAAATTGAACCAAAAGAAGATGCCAGCAAAGGAGAGCGCTTGGGGCAGGGTTACTGCGCCTGGCTGGACCATGGTCATGACAGGGTTGCGAAAATCATCAACGTTATGGCAGATGCTAACGATGTTGTGTTGTTCCACTGTGCAAGTGGGAAAGATCGTACCGGTATGATCGCGGCTTTGCTATTGGGATTGGCCGGTGTTGCTGATGACGTCATCGTTGCGGATTATACGCTCACCGCGCAGTACAGCATTGATAACTATCTGGCGTCCTTCGAAAACCCTGAACTGCTACCGCCGAGTAAACGGCCACAAAAGAAAATGGATCCACCGGACAATATCAAAACCTGGCAGGATTTCGAACGGGAAGTATGCCCGCCGGAAACAATGCACTATATGCTTGCACATATTAGTGATGTTTACGGTGGTGCCCGTGGTTACATGGAAACCATCGGTATGGCACCGGTCAAAATAGACCAACTCCGAAACTCGATGGTCGCCTAATTCATGTCGCCAAGCGGCTATATTGCTTTTCTCTCACTATGATGTGTGTCATATATTAATATATACACATTGGTGTTGGGATGAGAACTAATATAGTAATCGATGATAAGTTAATGGACGATGCCCTTAAAATTACTGGGTATAAGACGAAGAAGGAAGCCGTAGAACAAGGGCTTAAATTGCTGGTCGTCAGAGGAGAACAGCAGAAAATTCGTGCATTAAAGGGCAATCTCCAGTGGGAAGGGGATTTGGACGAAATGAGAGGCGGTAAGTGATCATTGCCGATACTAGCGTTTGGATAGATTACTTCAATGGTGTTGATAACGAATTAACACAGCATCTTGACGCTAGCCTTACCGAACAAACCGTCGCTATTGGGGATCTGATTTTTCTGGAGATTTTGCAGGGATTTAGACGTGATAAAGACTATAAGCTCGCAAAATCAAGGCTGAAGATACTGACGCAGTACGAAATGTTCGGTTTAGAAATGGTTGAACTTTGTACCAGGAACTACAGAGCGCTAAGAAAAAAAGGCGTGACTATACGAAAAACAAGTGATGTGATTATTGCCACATTTTGTATAGCGCACAAACTCCCGCTTCTGTTTTCGGATAAGGATTTCATTCCTTTCGTCGATCATCTGAATTTGTCACCAGCGCTTCGAGAAACATAACGCATCTCGGTGTGCCGGGGGAATTCACCCGAGTTGCATGGTAACGGATCCAAAGTCTTCCGTCGTGACAACTACCTGCGTGCCAGAGTCGATTAGATGGTTAAATTGCTGAAATTTTGCCACGTAAAGACCCTGATGCAGGGATGTTTGTGAACGCAGTGGTTGATAGATGATCACTTATCTCATTGATATATTAAGATAATATAAAAATGGGGGATGTCCAGCGCGACCGAAGTTGAACTTCATCCCTAGAGTGGCAAACTTGCCAGTGGGTAATTAATTTTTGCCAAAAACGCTATTACTTAATTTTGGGGTAACATTTGGGGTAACAAAAGTATGAAGAAACTCATTCCACTAGTGACACTGGGATTGGCTGTAAGTTTTGCCAGCCCGGCTGTATTTTCAGCGGATGACGCTGAAGATAGTAAATACATTGAAGAAGTAATCGTCACCGGCGAGCGTGG
>JAQWMV010000158.1 GCA_029246605.1 Pseudomonadales bacterium
AAAGGAAAGGCGCGGGTTTTCCGGCGATCGCACGGGCGGTTCTTTGCGAGAGCGCACCGGCCCCATATACGACGAGTATCGCGATGAACTCGCGATAGATCTCGAACCCTATGTCTGGTATCCGCAGCGGGAAGGACGCGTGGATCTTGTGATGCAACGGGCACGAGACACAGGAGCAATTAAAGATGCGGCGGTCCGTCAGGAGATCGCAAAACTGCTATCCATGAAACAGGCATCGGATCTGGCATCTGCAGTCGCAGAGCAGACAAGCCGTGCCGGCTCCAACGAGATCATTCCCGCAGGCTCCATCGGCAAACTCGCCGCGAGCAATATCGCCCGGCAGGCATCCCACGTGCATACCATGATCTCGGGTGCAGACGCGATGCTAAGCGGACCCGATTCCACAGAAGGTGGTGTCATCGCCGAGGTGCTTGTCTCGGTACCGGCCATCTCCATCGCAGGGGGCACCGACGAAATACAAAAGAACATTGTTTCTGAACGGGTACTAGGGATGCCAAAAGAACCGCGTGCCGACAAGGGTCCGTTCCGGGACATCCCCCGCAATGTGGAAAGTTAGTCCTCGACTTAGTTCCTTTTTCTAAATGCCACTTTGTCGCGAGACCCCGGGGCCAGAGGGCAGAGGCGGTGTTACCTTGCGCTTTCGCTCAAGCCATCCCTGGGTCGCTGCAAAAAGCCATCTATGGCTTTTAAAGCCGCTCCAGGCACCACCAACTCTGCCCTCTGGCCCCTTACGTGAATTCTGACTTGCCGGTCTAAACTTCTAGCAACCTAGCTGGTTAGCTAAATCAGTAATACTGTTTGCATGGTAGGTGTTTTCGCTGCGGCGAGAGACATCCCTGGGTTTTGGGGGGCCGAATTCTGCCGGTCTTTCAATGTAAGCGGTCGCCAGCCCACAGTCCCGTGCCGCTGCAAGGTCGTTTTGGTGCGCAGCGACCAGAATGACCGAGGAGCTTGGCACGTCAAACACGTTAGCGACACCTATATAAGTATCAGGATGCGGTTTGTACTGTCGGAAAACTTCCGCGGACAGGATTAGATCCCAGGGCAGGTTGGCATGTTTTGCCATGTCGGCCAGTAGTCCAAGGTTGCCATTGGATAATGTACAGATGCTATAGCACGACTTGAGCCTGGTGAGTCCCTCCACTGAATCTGGCCAGGGATCGAGACGGTGCCAGACCTTATTGAGCTTAACCTTCTCGTCTTCTGACAGACCATCGACAGCATACTTGTCGAGTAGGCTATCCAGAATCATCCTGTGCAGGTCGTCAATCAGCGTCCAGCCCAGTTCTCCGGAGGCGACGCGCTGCATTGCGGGGCCGTAGCCATCGCGCCAGTCCAGCGTGAAAGTGTCAGCATCAACGTTGGGTAAGACCGTTTCGATCTCACGCCGTACCGAGCTATACCAGTCCACCACTGTTCCGAATACATCGAATGCCAGAACTTTGTAATCATTCATTTTGAGCGTTGTCCTTGTTGTTAGAGCAGTTCTTCTGCGAAGAAACACAGGGTATCTAGATCTGCTGAGCCGACATTAAGTTGCGTAACGGGGCTGTCTTTCCAACCCTGCAGACGTTCTCGAATTCTTTCCTTAGGGCCGCATAGCGCGATTTCATCGACGAGTTCATCGGGTACCGCCGCAAATGCTGCGTCACGGTTACCGGACATAAACAGGTTCTGGATCTCATCGGCTGCATCGCCATAGCCCATTCGGCTGACATGATCTTTGTGCACGTTGAAGGTTTTTGCCCCCATGCCGCCTATATAGAAACCGACGTTATTTTTGATCTGCGCACGCGCCTTATCAACATCGTCATCTATAACAACCGCTACGCTGGCTGCAATCTCAAAGTCTGGAGATTTGATCTGCATCGCATCGGCGTATTGCTCATGCATGCGATAGGGGGACAAAAACATCGGTATCCAGCCATCACAAATTTCTGCCGACATCGCCACGTTCTTGGGGCCTTCTGCACCAAGGTAAACCGGGATGTGATCCCGCAGTGGATGTTGCAGGAGTTTCAGTGGTTTACCGAGACCCATGCCGCCATCCAGTGGTAGTTGATAGTGTTTGCCTTCGAATGAAACAGGATCTTCACGGGCGATAATTTCCCGAAAAATCTGCATCCACTCGCGTGTTCTAGCCAGTGGTTTTGGATAGGGCTGACCATACCAGCCCTCAACAACCTGTGGACCGGAAACACCGATGCCGAGGATCAGGCGGCCGTTCGATAGATAATCCATTGCTACTGCATGCATGGCAGCGCTTGCCGGGGTGCGTGCCGATATTTGCATGATCGATGTGCCGAGATTGATACGTGAAGTATGTGCGCCGATCCAGGCCAGGGGTGTAAAGCAATCCATACCATAGATCTCCGGGCACCAGATGGTGTCGTAACCGAGGTTCTCTGCTTCTTTAGCAAGGGCAACAATCCGTTCACCCCCGGGTGCACCCATGGGGCCAATACCGAGTCCGAGTTTCATTTACTGCTCCTGTTCATCGGTGTGGCGACACAGGACAGCATGATAGCCTTCCCGCGCGAACCGTCGCCCGACCGAACCGCCGATGCCTGCACCGGCACCGATAATCAAACAAACTGGTTTCATAAATCACTCCTTCGAATCAGAATGGTAACCTATTATTTGCATCCTGTAATTTGGAAGGAATTGGTGAAGATGGAAACAGCGATTGGCGTCGGCAGCGCGTACTACAATGGCGAAAACTGGGATCAGCTGGTCGACTATACCGTTCAGGCGGAGAAGTTGGGTGTGGATTATGTCTGGTCAGCGGAGGCCTGGGGTATGGATGCTATCGTGCCGTTGGCATACCTCGCTGCAAAGACCGAGAAGATAAAGCTGGGTACGGGCATTATGCAGATTACGTCCAGGGTGCCACCCATGATCGCGATGACCAGTCAGAGCCTGCGGACTGTGTCCAACGGGCGCTTCGTCCTTGGCCTCGGAGTAAGCGGTCCTCAGGTCGTGGAGGGTCTACACGGGGCCGCTTTTGCGCATCCATTGGGTCGTTTGCGTGAGTGTGTGCAGATTATCAAACTGGGACTCCGCGGTGAAAAGTTGCAGTACGACGGTAAACATTACGTTCTGCCGAGACCCGGTGGGGAAGGCAAACCCATCAGGTTGTCGCAGCCGCCAGAGCCAGATCTACCCATTTATCTCGCAACGCTTGGGCCGAAATCAATGGCGTTGACCGGTGAGTTGGCCGATGGTTGGCTCGGTACGAGCTTTATCCCTGAATCAGCCGACGTGTTTTTTGCACCCTTGAAAAAGGGTCTGGAGAAATCAGGCAGAACCATGGCCGATATTGATATCCAGGTAGGCGGCAACTTCGAGATTGGTGATGATGTCGAGCGAATGATCGAAGCCAGGAAACCGGGTATGGCGTTCCAACTCGGTGCCATGGGTTCAGCGAAAACAAACTTCTACAACGATGCATTTATACGGGCAGGGTACGAGGACGCTGCGATCGAGGTTCAGAAACTCTGGATTGCGCGAAAACGCGATGAAGCAGCGCGCCGGGTACCCGACGAGATGATTCTGAAAACCAGCTTCATCGGCACAAGGGATATGATTAAGGAACGGCTTAAGGCGTATGAGGAAGCCAGTGTCAAAACACTCAGAATCTCTACCACCAGTTCTGATCACACCTCACAGATCGACGCGCTGGCCGAAGTTCTGGAACTGCTTACATAACTTGTTCCGCAGTAGTGTTAATCCTGCGTCATCGTATCCCTATGGGAGTGTGCGATTATTTTGACTCTCTTGTTCGAAATCGAGCGAGGCAATAATATTATTCAGTTCCTGTTGCTAGGGGCTGACCACTACTTTGACGTCGTCTGTAGTAGCTACGACCGTGTTGACGCGTCTTTCGTAAGCACGGTTACATTTCTGCACGCTTTCCTTCAACAGATCAAATACGTCTGAAACCTCGGTGGATTTGCGCACCCAGGTTTCGATAAATTTGCCTTCTTTCGGATCAATCTTGATGGAATATGTTTGCTTGCCGATTAAGTTATTGAACTCCTCACTCCAGAGCCTGGGGGCGTCCTGGTCAAGCTCAAAAATCAGATCGATGCACTGCTGCCGTTGGATTTGAGGCGGTCGCATTTCGTCGAACCCAGTTATCTTGATGTTACTTGTTATCGCCATTGTTGGTTCCCTCAAGGATGGGCGGGAAATAGATAGAACTTAGGACAAGACGAGTGTTTATGTCGAAGTGGGATAAGTAATGAAACTGTATTTCGAGAGTCATCAGTGTAGAGGCATCGTCTGCCAAGTCAATGAGATTCGTACAACCACAGTGTCCATTCCAGGCACCTTGCTATGGACGGCCATTTTAGCGCAACATGAGACTGGAAATTTTATACAAGGAGCCGCAGAAATGCTCGAATCGGGCTACAAAGCACCACAGTTTAGTCTGCCTAACCAGGATGGCGAAATCGTGTCACTTGCTGAGCAGGCAGGTAGCAATGTTATTTTCTGGTTTTACCCACGTGCAAGCACACCTGGCTGAACCCGCGAGGGAGAAGGGTTCCGTGATCGAATCCTGGCATTAAAAGACAGCAATACGGTGGTACTGGGCATCAGTAATGACGCACCGGAAAAGAATAAAAAGTTTCAGCAGAAGTACGACTTCCCCTTTGATCTGCTCAGCGATGAGGGTCTCAAAGTCTCGATTGCCTATGGGGCTGCTTATGCTGGTGATGGCAAGGCGAGCCGCATAAGCTACCTCATCGGGGCGGACGGTAACATCCTAAAAGCCTACGACAAGGTCAAGGCTGGCGAACATCCCGAGGAAGTCCTGGAAGATATCCGAGAAATTATTAAATAAATCGACCGTAGCTGACTTTTTGTGCGCGGTCGAAAAATTCTTCCCATTGTTTATCTGTGAGCAGCTCGGGTTCTTTCAGCTGGCTCGTCAGTACATATTGACGACACATGATTTCCAGGCGGTGTGCCAGGCTGACGGTTGCCTTCAGATTACGGCCCCGGGCGATCATGCCATGGTTACCCAGTAAGCAGGCGGTTCTGTCGGTCAGGGCTTCTGCGGCATCGTCACCCAGCGACTGGGTACCAAATGTAGAGTAGGGCACGCAGGGCACATCGTTGCCACCGAAACTGCCCACCAGGTAATGAAATCCGGGCAGGGGCTTCAGTTGACAGGCAAGTGCAACACAATAGTCTGAGTGTGTGTGTACCACCGCCTCAGTTTTTTCGTGCTTCAGGTAAATGGCTGCATGCATGCGCCACTCCGACGAGGGCTTGCGATCACCTTCCCATTCACCTTCAAGAGATACCTCGACAACGGTGTCGGTCGTGATGTTCTCAGAAGTGGCGCCAGAGGGGGAAATCAGCATATTGTCGCCAAAGCGTACGCTGAGGTTACCCGATGATAATTCGTTCAGACCAATGCCTTCTACATACTTATATTGTTCGACTAATTGCTCTCGCAAACTAGCTTCATTAACTTCGTTAGCCACGTGAATCTCCTGTTCATGATTGAATTTGTATTGTTAATTAACTAGCCGCGTCCGCGGCGCGCATGCGATTAAGTGCCGTGAAAAAGAACTCGTCGTTGCCTAGACCACCTGCCTTTAGTACCAATGACATGGGTTCCGGTGTGGGTGTGTGACAGTATCCTCCACTCAGATTATCAAACGAGGATACCTGGACCTGCGCGATTTCGAGCGAGTTGAATACTTGACCCGAAGTCTCGCCGCCCGCCACGACGAATTTTCTAACTCCCATTTCCTGTAACGCTTTCGCACATCGACCCAGGATTTCGTCAGCTAGTGCCGCAGCGCCATCTACACCCAGTTTCGCCTGTGCCCGTTTAACACCTTCCGGGTCGGCAGATGTCGACACGCAGACTGGCCCAGCGTTGATGTGCGCCTTCGCCCATTCGGTGATCTTCTCTACCACGTTGTCTATATCCAAAAGGTCAACTCGATACACCGGATGGTGTTTCTCAAAGTACGCCACCTGGCGGACAGTGTTGGGTGCGCAGCTTCCAGCGATAATAGCCTCGTGTCCCGGTGAGGCCGGCAGTAAAGTGCGTTGCGGCACATCACCTTCCTGCTTCAGCCAGGTTCGCGCAAAAAACATCGGCAGCGCATCTGCACCACTGGTTAGCGGCCAGTCCGTAGCCAACTCTGCGATGCGCGTCGCATCCTCGTTATCAGCGGCATCCGCAATAAATAGATGGGTACCTTTTTTAATCTCGTTTTCTATATATGTATTGCTGGTTTCCTTACCTCCGGCCAATACACCGTGTGGCAATAAACCCACTTTACCCTGACACTGTGCCTGTAACACTTCTACCAGATTCGAATTGGTCATGGGGGTGACCGGATCAAATCGTTTGCCTGATTCACCCAGCATGGTGCCACCCAGGAACATTCGGCCCTGAAAAATAGTCACTGAGTATTCCGGGAACGCCGGGCAAAAAAGCACTCGGTCTGTATTGGTTGTCTTCATCAGCGCTTCGCCGATAGGCCCAATATTGCCCTTGTCGGTGGAATCGAAGGTTGCACAGTATTTATAATAGATTCGTTTGGTGTTGTTGCGAAGCAGGCCTTCGGCAGAATGCTGGGCATCGGCAGCAGCTTCATCTGGAGGAATCAGTCTGATTTTTCTACCAATAACAACAGCCTCCGCTGACTCGTCCAGATTTTCCAGCGCTTCGGCTGAGGTGACTAGTGGGGTTCTTACACCCTCGCGTTCCAGCAGACTGGCTACCATCATACCGCCGGTAAGATCGTCGGCGATTACTCCAAG
>JAQWMV010000165.1 GCA_029246605.1 Pseudomonadales bacterium
TACGCCTGCACTACTCCTCAGGCGCATTGACCAGCACTTCGCGGGAGCCATTGGTACCCATTTGACTGACCACACCTGCATTTTCCATGCTTTCAATCATCCGAGCGGCACGGTTATAGCCGATTCTTAGTTTTCTTTGTACAGCAGAGATGGAGGCGCGTCGTGATTCAATGACAAACTGGACCGCTTCATCGTAGAGTGCATCTGACTCCTCGGCATCACCTTCTTCCTGGGCGCCAGCCATACCTGGCATAATTTCCTGATCCGTCCGCGATACCAGTATTGAATCTAGATAGTTTGGCTCAGCAAGTTCTTTCCAACTTTCTACTACTCTGATCACTTCGTCATCATCGACAAATGCCCCATGAACACGCATCGGTAACGGAGAACCCGCCGGGAGGTAAAGCATGTCACCATTTCCGAGTAGTTGTTCAGCACCACCCTGGTCGAGAATAGTACGAGAATCCACTTTCGAAGATACCTGGAACCCGATTCGGGTGGGTATATTGGCTTTAATTAGGCCGGTAATGACATCTACTGACGGTCTCTGAGTAGCGAGAATCAGATGAATGCCGGCAGCGCGGGCTTTTTGAGCAATACGGGCGATGAGCTGTTCAACTTTTTTACCGACAATCATCATCATATCGGCTAACTCATCAATGACCACGACGATGTACGGCAGACATTCCAGTTTCGGGATCTCCTGCTCTTCCTCGTCAAGCATTGGATCTGGTTGCGAGAGTGGATCATCCAATGGCTCACCGGCTTTCTCGGCATCTTTCACTTTTCGGTTAAAGCCTGCCATATTCCGAACACCGAGTTTAGCCATTAAGCGATAACGACGTTCCATCTCTGCCACACACCATCGCAATGCGTTGCTCGCATCATTCATGTCTGTGACAACTTCCGTCAAAAGGTGAGGAATATCCTCGTAAACCGCGAGTTCCAGCATTTTAGGATCTATCATGATCATGCGGACTTCTTCCGGTGAGGCCTTGAACAAAATAGACAATATCATCACGTTCAGTGCGACTGATTTACCAGAACCTGTCGTGCCGGCGACAAGTAAATGAGGCATTTTTGCAAGATCAACGACAATAGGTTCGCCACTGATATCATGGCCCAGGGCCAGAGTTAGCGGGGAAGTCTCTTGATCGTACGCACTTGAAGTCAACACTTCGCTCAGTTTGACCATTTCCCGGTCAACGTTGGGGATCTCTATACCAACGACGGGTTTTCCGGGAATAACCTCGACTACTCGGACGCTGATAACTGCCAGAGAGCGTGCCAGATCCTTTGCCAGGCTGGAAATGCGGCTGACTTTCACACCAGGTGCTGGTTGAATTTCAAATCGTGTGATGACCGGGCCAGGGAAAACTGAGACAACTTCTGCATCGACACCATAATCTTTGAGCTTTAACTCAAGCATGCGCGACATCGCATGCAGATCGTCTTTTGAATAGCCCAGGTTATGATTAGATTCGGCAGGATCCAGCAGGTGCAATGCCGGCAGTCCATCGACAGCTTCTACTTTAAAAAGGTTGCCCTGACTTTCCCGGACAACCCGCTTACTCACTTCCTTGGTGGGCTCAGGGGGAGCCTCGATTACCAGACTGGCGCGATGCTGACTTTCTTCTACATGTTTTTCCAGCGCTTGTCGGCGGTCCTCGGTCACCTGCTTAACCTCTGCACGTTCCTGATAGGTTTTCCATATTCGCTGAATCCAGGCCCTACTTTGTTGACTGCCTTCAAGGACGAGACGTCCCGTGGTGTCCATTACTGCCAGCCACGAGAGATCGGTAAATGCTGTGATACCAAATAGAACTAATGACAATAAAATCAGCGTAGTACCCGCATAACTGAATCCAGGGACCATCCATTCAGCTAATTCTGTACCAATAACACCACCACTACCCTCACGCAGATGTAGACCAGCGTCATAAAAATGTAAGGCGGCGAGTCCAGCACCCGCGATAAGCGTTAAACACAGTCCAGTGACACGAAAAGACAATAACGGCCAGCTAAAACTGGCATTTTCTTTCTCCCTAAACATTTGCCAGGATTGAAATGCCAGCATCATTGGGAAAACGAATGCCAGATAACCAAACGTGAAAAAGAATACGTCAGCGATCCAGGCGCCAGACGAGCCAACGAGATTTTTTACTTCCTCATCTGTACCGGTGTAGGTCCAGCCAGGATCACCTGGATCAAAGCTAAATAGCGCCAGACAGAGATAAAGGCAAACAGCAACGAGACCAATTAGCGCCCCTTCTCTAAGTCTGGGTCCCAAAAAGCCCGCGGGAGGTGTAGCTCTTGATTTCGCCTGCGCCAAATTATTTCCCGAATATCTATATTAATCAATCTGTTAGATGATATATGGAGAAACCAATTAAATACATGTCTTTTCCATTTAATTAGCATTCTACGGGATCAGTTTCCTAGTGCATGAGAGTCACTCAGTCATGTATCATGTGCCGTTTTCTGATGTCAGGTATTAGCTATGGCGGGCCCTACCCAACCACAGGTCACTGATGAAGTCTGGGACGACGAGCGTGTTAAAACTTTTCTTGCAATGGAACCCCATGGCAACGAGTCAGCGGACTATCACGTCCTGCTCAAGGCCTACAGAGGGATGCGAGCCAGTGATTTCGTGCGTTTTTTGGTATTTTTTAAAGAAGCCGGTCGTGACGTAGATGCCTGTGATAGTTACGGTCAGACGATTTGGGAAACCATCAAACAACATCGTCACGGTATCGCATTTTTAGAGGCGCGAGGATAGAAACATGTCTGATGTGCACCATAAACTTATTATTCTTGGTTCCGGTCCAGCTGGCTACGCCGCGGCGATTTATGCTGCCCGCGCTAACCTCAATCCAGTGGTTATTACGGGGATAGAAGCCGGTGGTCAATTAACCACTACCACTGACGTGGATAACTGGCCCGGTGATGTTGAAGGATTGCAGGGTCCAGACCTGATGATACGAATGCAGCAGCATGCGGAACGTTTCAACACTGATGTCGTTTTCGATCATATCCATACCGCTGAACTTGGCAGCAAGCCTTTTCGACTGCACGGTGACTCTAAAACCTATAGTTGTGATGCGTTAATAGTGGCGACTGGCGCGTCGGCTCAGTACTTGGGTCTACCCTCGGAGGATGCTTTCAAAGGCAAGGGCGTCAGTGCCTGCGCGACCTGCGATGGTTTTTTTTATAAGAAGCAAAAAGTCGCCGTGATCGGTGGTGGAAATACTGCACTCGAGGAGGCGCTTTACCTCGCCAACATCGCCTCTGAAGTGACGATGGTGCATCGCCGGGATAAATTCCGTGGTGAGAAAATTCTACAGGACCGTGTTGTTGAAAAGGACAATATCAATGTTGCATGGAACCATGTTCTTGATGAGGTGCTGGGCGATGACATGGGTGTAACCGGCGTGCGTATAAAAAACACCGAGTCTGGTGAGACTCAAGAATTGGATGTACAGGGCGTATTTATTGCCATCGGACACACGCCCAACACCGAGATATTCAACGACCAGTTGGATATGGAAAATGGCTATATCAAGATTAAGTCGGGACTTGCCGGCAATTCCACCGCTACTGGCCTGCCAGGTGTTTTTGCGGCCGGTGATGTCGCAGACCAAATATACCGTCAGGCTGTCACCTCCGCCGGTTTCGGCTGTATGGCTGCTTTGGACGCAGAAAAGTATCTGGATGCAATGGAAGCCTGATATTCCAATTCTTGGTACCAGCCTCGATTTTCCACCTATTGAGAATGCGCTAAAGAACCCCGAAGGACTTCTGGCGGCCGGGGGCGATCTTTCGGTAGAAAGACTACTGAAGGCGTATAGCGAGGGTATTTTCCCCTGGTTTGAAGAAGACCAACCGATACTATGGTGGTCACCGGACCCCAGAGTAGTATTATTTCCTGAGCACTTTAAACCATCTCGTAGCCTCAGAAAATTGCTACGTCAAAATCGCTTTCGGGTGACCCGAGATCAAGCTTTTGATGAAGTCATTGAGGCTTGCAGCCAATCACGTAGCTATGGTGACGGGACCTGGATTACCGACGATATGAAACAGGCCTATGGGGCTATTCATCAAGCCGGCTTCGCGCATTCAATTGAATGCTATTTGGATGATGAATTGGTCGGTGGCTTATACGGCATTGGATTGGGTAGGCTATTTTTCGGAGAGTCGATGTTCAACCGTGTAAGCGATGCATCCAAAGTAGCCTTTGCTCACCTGGTACGTATGCTGGACGCAGCGCATTGTCCATTGATTGACTGCCAGGTCTCCAATCCCCACCTCAAATCTTTAGGTGCTACTGAAATATCACGGAAACATTTTTCTGGCTATCTTGCAGATATCGAGCGTGTAACGCCGATTGACTGGAAGGGGCTGCCAGTTCAATTGTCACCGTGGTAAGTTAAGTGCTGTCCTAACCCAAGAGAGAAGCGTGACTTCGCTTTCTGAACTGAAGTTCTTTACGACACCGGAACACGATTGTAGCTATCTTCACGATGAGCAGGCAATTACGTTGTTTGTCGATCCGCACACAGCGATCGACACCGCAGTTTACTCTTCGCTATCAGCTGTAGGTTTCAGGCGCAGCGGTAGTCATATCTATCGACCCTATTGTCAAAACTGTTCTGCCTGCATCCCGGTTAGGGTTCCGGTTGCCGAATTCGCACGCAAACGAAAGCACCAAAGAGTATTGAAGAAAAACAGCAGCGTCGAGGTATCAGCTAACCCGCCAAAGCTAACCGACGAGTATTTTGCTCTCTATGATCGCTACATCAAACAGCGACATGCTGATGGGGACATGTACCCGTCAGAGCCCAACCAGTTTGAGTCATTTCTTGTCGAGGGTCGTGAAGAAGCCGTGTTTTATGAATTCAGAGAACACGGAAGGCTTCTGGCCGTCGCTGTTGCCGACATTCTGCTCGATGGCGTGTCGGCAATTTATACATTTTTTGAGCCCGAGGATCAGGATCGCAGTCTGGGGGTGTATGCAATTCTTTGGTTGCTTGAGGAAACTCGCAAGCAGTCCCTGGATTTTTTGTACCTGGGATACTGGATTAAGAACTGTCAAAAAATGAACTACAAAACTGAATACAAGCCTATTGAGCTTTATATCAATAATCGTTGGGTATCGTTAGGAAACTAGCACTTGAAAATTTTTTCAGGCACAATGCCGCCGTTCACAGCCTATCCAGGGGATTTAATTGGCAAAAGAAGAACAAATTGAGGTGACGGGCACCGTCATTGACACGCTACCTAACACGATGTTTCGGGTTGAGCTTGAGAACGGACATGTAGTCGTAGCGCATATTTCGGGAAAAATGCGCAAGAATTACATCAGAATTTTAACTGGTGATTCGGTTAAAGTGGAGCTCACACCTTACGACCTGACGAAAGGAAGAATTACTTTTAGAGAGTGATCAGACTGAAACCTCTTCGGGTTCTTCGATCTCCAGCATAAGTTCTCCATCCTTCACAAACACGCGCACCACTCCGCCGTTGTTGGATAGTGGTCCAAATAATATGTCTTCAGCCAGTTCCTTCTTGATCCTGCTTTGTATCAAGCGTTGCATAGGTCTTGCGCCCATTGTTTTGTCATAGCCGTTTTCTACCAACCAGTCACGAGCCTCGTCATCAATATCTAGAAGCACTTTTTTTGTATCAAGCTGTGCTTGTACTTCAACTAGAAACTTATCCGCAACGGTCTTGATAACCTCTTTAGGCAAGGCATCAAACTGGATAATCCCGTCAAGCCGATTTCTAAACTCGGGCGTAAACATTTTTTTGAGGATTTCCATGCCATCAGTTGAGTTGTCCTGCTCCTCAAACCCGATGGATGAACGGCTCATCTCCTGCGCGCCGGCATTGGTTGTCATGATAAGTACGACGTTTCTAAAATCAGCTTTACGGCCGTTATTATCCGTCAGTGTTGCGTGATCCATGACCTGCAATAGCAAATTGAACACCTCAGGGTGCGCTTTCTCTATTTCGTC
>JAQWMV010000172.1 GCA_029246605.1 Pseudomonadales bacterium
AATGAGTAAAAGCGCAGTTGCGGTTTCGGGCAAAGAATCCAGGGAAAGCAGATTGGGGGCAAAAAGATCCAGAGCGACACCCTGATCCTGACGGTTATTCTTGGAGATGTATGAAAGTTCTCTTTTGCTGTATGTCTGCACCTCAATGTCACGGGTTTCGGCAAGCTTCAAGATGTCCACGATGATCCCCTGACGTCTGACCTCCCGGGAGATATGCAATCTGACCACTTGCGTGGGCGACTGTAAAACCTCGAGAACGGGTTTGCGCCCAAAAATAGTGATGAGTTGGTGATTGCGTGGTTTGGTCATATGGGAGCCGGGGTCAGTAACCCCGGTTTTCTACAGATAGTTGTCCAGTTGATCAGCGATTTCTTCCGGTGTGGTTTGCGGCTCGAACCGGGCCGCAACACTGCCATCCATGGCAATCAAAAATTTAGTAAAATTCCAGCCGATATCGGCTTTGCCTTCGGCATTGGGTTTTTCGGATGTTAACCATTGATATAATTCGCAGGCACCATCGCCACTGACGTCGACTTTCGAGAACAGGGGAAAATTAGCCCCAAATTTTGAAGTTGCGAATTCTAATATTTCTGCATCGGTGCCAGGTTCCTGAGCGCCGAATTGATTACAGGGAAACCCCAGGACATTCACTTTACCTTGTTCATGTAGTGTACGCAGACCTGCGTACTGTTGTGTTAAGCCTCACTGACTCGCGAGGTTAACAATGAGCAAAGCCTGATCGCGATACTCAGAGAAGGCTATTGAATCTCCGGTAATGGAATTCATTTCCAGATCGTATAGCTTACTCATTGTTGCTCCAGGGTTTGTTGGCAAATTGATTATGCCACTTGTTTAGAGCGAGTAAAACGCCTTTATGAAAACACGCCGTGCAGGAACCATGGCTGTTCTTTTTGAGGCAGCTCTTGAGATAGCGCTTGAGATGGTTTCCGGGGCCGCTCCTGAAAGATCCAGTACAGGGCGCCTGCTGGATGTCTTGCCACGTAATAGTCTCTTGCTATAGGGGTATCCCACCAGCCGCAATCAATGCGCTCAGGACCTTGTAATAACAACAGGTCCCCAGAAAATTCTGGTTTTCCATTGTGCGATGACAGCGCTCTGGGCTGTGGTAAAAGAAACAGTGGCCGGTGGTTATCCTCCGCGTCGCCCAGTTCTAGGCTACCTTGTTGAACAGGTTTCCAGGCCTTTTCAGGTCGATGATCATTCGCAAGCGACAAGCCGAAACAGGCGTCTTGTCCAAGTCGGGCGTTTAGTATATTGGTCAATCGGGCGCTGTTTTCTGCGTCTGCAAGGCTAGTCATTCGTCCATCCTTTTGTTGAAACCGAGTGCCGTGGAAAAGATCACCAGAAAGCGCAATCGTGGATAAAAACTGTCGGGCACTAAGTCTTATGCTATCTATTTCCTCTACATCATTAATCTTTTCGAGATGTAGTTGTGTCAGCAATAGAAACATAGCGGCATCGCTTTCGGGTTCTGCAAGATGAATGCTAAAGGACCTGGGCTTATGACTGCGGTGTGAAAGCGTAAAGCTAAATGTGCTTACCTTGAGTTGGCGAGCCATAAGAAATTCACAAAATTCCTGTAACAGACGACGTATTGGGAATACCAGCGACTCGACGTTGGTGACGTCTGACAGAAACGTGATTTCACTGAGGAACGATGGTTGCTCACTAATAAACTTTTGTGGGTCAGGCTTTTCGCCCTGTAAGCGCTGTAGGTAATCAGCGAAAAAGACTCCAAATCTACGAGTCAGGCCGCTATAGGGAAGGGCTAGCGTGTCGTGTAGGGAGCGCATGCCCATCTTCTGTAATGATTCAAGAATGCGTGGCTCGACATCAAGTATTTCTATGGGTGTATCGTGAAGCGGCGCAACATCGGGCAATGCCGTTTTTGCTGAAATGTGTGCTGCGAGAGGCGTGTGATGTACGCCTAATACTGCAGAGTAACCAAGATGCAGTAAGCCTTTTTGTAACTGCGTTTTTATGTTTTCAATGCCTCCGAATAGATTCAGGGATGACTTGATGTCGAGCAGCAAGCTGGCGGGGCTTTTAAGGGCGACATTCGGTGTGAACTGATATGCCCATTGCGCCAAGAAATTAAGAGCAAGTAGTTCCTTATCATGATCTTTCTCAAAGCAGACAATATTGCTGCAGAGAACATAAGCAGTATCCATGCTGCTGCCGACCTGCATACCTAGAGTCATGGCAATGCTGTTCATATGGGTAATGCGCTGTTTGACTGTGACTACGACAGGCTTCTCGGTTTTTCCCCGGGTAAAAATTTCAACCGGCAATTGCGGGAAATGCAGGCAAAGCCATAGGTCGTCGTTGTGTTTTCGTTTCATAATCTACGTTATCGGTGGTAGGAATGATTAGTTCTGAAAAATCTGGTGTTTGTTGATTAAGGTGATCATCGAAATCAATCTTGAGTTCATCGCTTTCCCAACCGCCACGGCGTTTGAGTATTTTTAGATGAATAGATCTGTGAAAATTCAAGGATGCATACTTCGCTGGAGATAAATGAATGCGGAGTTCTGCGGGTGAAGCCTGCCTGATCGCATGTGTCGGTCTAAACAGGATATTCCAGGTATTACTGTCTTTGCTGGCTAGCTGAAGTCGTCGAATCTGTTTGTCATTGATTTTTTTCGGCCAGCAAAGTACTGCACTACAGCTTTTCGAAGTAAGCGCCTGTTCCAATGCCCACAGCATATCTTTGTTCTTGTTTGCTTGAACAACCAGGATGCTCGCGAGGTCAATGCCGAGGGCATGCAATGCCGGCGGGTAGGGGATGTAGGGCGGCGATATCATTAGTATATGCCGCGTTTGTTCGCGGCTGAGTCTTGCCAGGGCAGGGGACAACAGTTGTAATTCCCCAATACCTTGCTGTTCATGCAGCAGTTCGGTGACGCCATCCAACGGCCAGCCTGCGCCTGGAAGGTGTTGGTCGAGCGCTGGATAGCCCGAGGAGAACCCCTGTTTACATTCGCACTCGATACTGGAGGCACGCCATAATCCGCTTTTCTGCATGAGCGAATGTAAATCATTGATCTGCTTTGCTGGCATAATGTTTTTGATTCAAAAATAAATAGTGTTTGTGACTAATAAATTTTGACTGATTAAATATACTGTCTATATGTACAGTACTGTACATATAAGCACGTATTTATAAATGAGACAACAATCAAAATTCACTTGAATTAGTCATGGTTCGGTGGTTTTCTTGCGTCTTTTCAGGTTGTACGTTATGCGCTTTATTCTGACTGTCTGTATTCTACTGGGCGGATGTACGGGTGAGCGTGAGCAGTCCACACGTCCTTCAGCACCCGTGGCGCATACTGAGCGCACCGTGCTATCCCAACACGGGCATGAGCGCATTGACGAATTCTATTGGATACGTGACGACTCACGCCAAAGTCAGCGAATGCTGTCTCTACTTGAACAGGAAAATGCCTATACCCAGGCGGCAATGTCGCATACGGAAGTGCTACAGGCTTCTTTGTTCAATGAAATTTCTTCGCGTCTGCCATCAACCAACAAAACTGTTCCAGTGATTCGCGGCGGTTATGAGTACTTTGAAGAGTATGTGTCTGGTGGACAGTACCCCATCTACAAACGTAGAAAACAGGATCAGGAAGAGGTGCTGCTTGATGGCAACATCCTCTCCAGTGCACATGCGTATTACGAGATTGGGAACTTCAGTGTTAGCCCGAACAACAAACTGTTGGCCTTTGCTGAAGACACACTCGGACGTGGGCAGTATCGCCTGCGGATTAAGCATATCGCCAGCAACGAATTTTTATCTGACGAGGTAGAGGGTGTTTCGCCAGCTTTGGCATGGTCCGGTGAAAGCCTTTTTTATGTTAAGAAGCATCCGCAGACTCTATTGCCATACCAGGTCTACATGCTAAGCGCAGGCCAGCATGAATTGGTATATAGCGAATCGGACCCGGGTTTTTATACTCGCGTTTACACCAGTCGCTCTCAAGAATATGTTGTTATCTCGACAACCAGTTCAGATTCAACGGAAATATCCTTGCTGGATGCTGCGGAGGCGACGCCATATAGTTTTTTACCCAGAGAGCCGCATCACGAATACCATATCAGGCACCATGGCGACTGGTTTTATGTACTCACGAACTGGCAGGCAAAGAATTTTCGCCTGATGAGAGTGGCAACACGCAATATCGGAGACAAGCGACACTGGCTCGAGGTTATCCCTCACAGACAGGACGTGTTGTTGGAAGATTTTGAAATTTTTGACGACCATCTGGTTCTCATGGAGCGATACCAGGGATTATCTCGCATCCGGGTGCAGGGGAAGACGACGAGGAAGGACAGTTATATTGAATTCTCAGATCCAACCTATTCAGTACACTTGCATGCCAATCCAAATCCGACAAGCAGTACGCTCAAATATAGTTATACCAGTCTGACCCGGCCGCTTAGTATCTATGAATATGATATGCGCAGAGGGCAATCCAACCTGTTGAAAGTTAACAAGGTATCCGGAAATTTTGATGCCACGGACTATGAATCCCAACGTTATTTTTTTACCGCACGTGACGGTACGCAAGTACCTATCTCGTTGGCCTATCGGAAGGACCTCTTCGTCAAAGATCAAAATGCCGGGTATATCTATGCGTATGGCGCATATGGACGCTCCACGGACGCGACATTCCAGGCACAGCGATTGTCCCTGCTTGATAGAGGATTCGTAGTTGCCATCGTGCACGTCCGTGGGGGTGAAGAAATGGGCCGGCAGTGGTACGAGGATGGCCGGCTGTTAAGGAAGAAAAACACGTTTAACGACTTCATTGATGGCACACGATCATTGATCGCGGAAGGCTATGTTGATGAAGACAAGGTTTTTGCAGTTGGTGCATCTGCCGGGGGCTTGTTAATGGGGGTGGTAGTCAACGAAGCCCCAGATTTATTTGCGGGTGTTGTGGCCCACGTGCCGTTTGTCGATGTATTGACAACTATGCTAGACGAATCCATACCGTTAACTTCGCAGGAGTTCACTGAATGGGGAGACCCCAATAGAAGAGACCACTACGAATACCTGCTCTCCTATTCACCCTATGACCAGGTGAAAGCACAAACCTATCCCAATTTGCTGGTGACAACTGGCCTTTATGATGCGAAGGTCCAATACTACGAACCGGTCAAGTGGGTGTCCCGGTTACGTCGAATGAAGACGAATGACAAATTACTATTGCTCGACATAAATATGAATACTGGGCACGCCGGTGCTACCGACAGATATTCTCGCTATAGAAGAGATGCCCTTGAATATGCTTTTATAGTAAATTTGGCGAATAAGAGTTGAACGATGGAGCTTATTCAACAAGTTGATATTCCTGCCGCTGTTCCACTGGTGTGGCTAGCACTGAACGACCCGGAAGTTCTCAAGCAAAGCCTGACGGGTTGCGAATCTTTCACGGAAAATGCCTCCGGCAGCTACGAGATTGTCCTGCTTGCAAAAGTAGGGCCTGTCAAAGCACGTTTTGCCGGGGAAGTGACACTTAGCGATATCGTGGAAGAGCAGTCCTATACGTTAAGTGGTGGCGGGAAAGGGGGGGTTGCCGGACACGCCAAGGGCTCTGCATCAGTGTCTTTAATAGCACTGGAAAATGGACACACCACAATGCGCTACTCCGTGCAAGCAAGTGTTGGAGGGAAAATCGCACAACTGGGTTCTCGGCTGGTGGATGGGGCCGCAAGAAAAATGGCGAATGAGTTCTTTACCAAATTCATCAGAGTACTATGTGAAGATGATTCAATCGAAGTGACTTTAGAAACAATTACGGGTTAAGTGAGGAAGCTTATGACGACTGTAAATCTAACTGTAAATGGCAAATCCATGGTTCAGGAATGCCCTGCAAATACTACGCTCGTAACCTTGTTACGGGAACAACTCGAACTTACCGGTACACACGTTGGCTGTGATACCAGTCAGTGTGGCGCCTGCACTGTGCATGTTGATGGCAGGGCAGTGAAAGCCTGCACGATGTTAGCAGTCCAGGCAGAGGGTGCTGACGTTGTGACTATTGAGGGCATTGGGAGCGCCGATGCGCTGCATCCCATGCAGACAGCCTTTAAACAATGTCATGGTTTGCAATGCGGGTTTTGCACACCGGGCATGATTATGTCTGCTATTGACCTGGTGAGTAGGGGGGAGGCCAGCGATGAAGCCTCTATCAGAGCCGGCCTTGAGGGCAACATCTGCCGATGTACCGGCTACCACAATATCGTCAAAGCGGTCACAAGCGCTGCGGCCGAACTAAAAAAGACGGGAGAGTAGAGATGGTTGATAAATCTATTGGTCAAAGCGTTCTCCGCAAAGAAGATGTGCGGTTCCTCACCGGTAAGGGCCGTTATACCGATGACATTAACTTGCGAGGTCAAACCTACGGTTATTTCGTTCGCTCTACCGTAGCGCGCGCAACAATTTCGAGCATTGATACTAGTGAAGCAGCATCAGCACCCGGTGTTGTCGCTGTCTTAACTGGCCGGCAACTCGCAGACGATGGCCTGGGTACATTACCCTGTGGCTGGATGGTTCATTCCAAG
>JAQWMV010000196.1 GCA_029246605.1 Pseudomonadales bacterium
TATGTACTAAGATTGAACATGCTCGACTGATGAGCCAATAGCGTGCTGGGAACCCTGCGACAGTGTTTCATCGAAAACCGTTGGTGGGACCTGATTTTTGTCATTTATCTCATGCTCTTTTGCATCGATCTGGTATTTTTACAACACGGTCGAATCGGGTCCGAGCTTGGTTTTTCAGTGCGCCAGATTCTTTTTCTATTGCTGATGATGACCGCACTTGGTAATTGTTTACGTTTGCCGCAGATACCCCTATCGACTATGAGTGCACTGCTGATACTGGGCGTTATAGTTCCAGCGGTCTGGGGTGCTCTCGGGTATATAGGCGACCATCTGTTAGCAGATATCGTTAACGATGCTAATGGTCATGTGTTCTATCTGCTCGGTTTCGCGTTGCTACTCGGTTATCGGTTTGAAACCAGTGTGCTTATGGAATTCGCAATGTCGCTGGTGCTTGTTTTATGTGCAGGCTGCTTGATTGCCTACGGCTACGCGCTGACGGGTGTTGACCAGGCCATTGAAGTCGAAACATTCCTACGTGAAGGTAACCTTGGTTTTTTTAATGTCTTCGTGGATGGCCGACCCTATCGACTATTTTTGAGCAGTTTTCTCTTGGTGCCTATCATGGTGTGTTTCGGTTTGCAGCGAATCATTGTGCATTGGCGTGCGGCGAGAACGATAGACCTTAAGGGGCTGGCGTTTTTGGTTGTTGGCCTCGGAACCTTACTGATTTCACAAACTCGCTCTCTATGGCTCGGTCTTATCGTGGGCGTTCTGGTTATATTGCTCGCTGGTTATCGGCGGATGTCACCACGCATCGTGTTAGGTATTGGTTTAATGGCGGTGTTCGGTGCTAGCGCGTTACTCTATTTTGTGCCGTCGCTATTGCGCCTGACGGATGTCGATGGCAATGTGAATATGCGTCTTGAGCAGACTGTTATTTTGTTTAACCTTTTCACCCAACAACCGTGGCTTGGCTGGGGATTCGGATCGGTTGTCGATCTTTCTTCGATCACGCCGCGACCACCGTCTTTTTCCCATGAGATGGATTTGATTGATCTCCTGCGTAAGGTTGGTCTAATAGGCGCGCTGCTATATGGCATAGCGTATGCGTTGATGCTACGCGTTGCATTTAGACTTTATCAACTTGATCACGACGCGCAGGAAGTTACATTTTTTCTGATGACGTTTGGTGTGGTTTTCAGCGTAGGCTTTTTTAATCCCTATGTGACGGCGTCAATCGGTATTGGTGCTTTGCTGCTGGCTTTCGTTCCACTGGCAGTGCGCTTTAAGAATCAGACTTAGCAGTTTTTAGTCCCAGGCGCTCCTGAGCATAAACTTCACTGACAGCAGCACACCAATCTGGGTTTTCCAAATACCAGCGTACGGTTTTTTCCAGACCAGACTCAAATGTTTCTCTAGGCTGCCAACCGAGTTCACGTTCTATCTTACTGGTATCGATGGCATAGCGATGATCGTGCCCGGGCCGATCGGCAACGAAAGTGATGAGGCTGGTATAAGGTTCGTTCTGGGACGGCACCATTTTTTGCAGCACCTCACAAATCGCCCGCACCAGTTCAATGTTATTTTTTTCGCAGTTGCCACCTATGTTGTAGGTTTCTCCAGCCGTTCCTTCCGTGACTACAAGGTAAAGTGCGCGAACATGGTCCTCCACATGCAGCCAGTCTCTGATGTTTTCACCTGTGCCGTAAATGGGTAGAGCTTTAGCGGCCAGAGCATTCATAGTGATTAGTGGAATGAGCTTTTCGGGAAATTGATGGCTGCCATAATTGTTCGAACAGTTCGTAATGACGACTGGCAAACCGTAAGTTGCATGCCATGCTCGTACCAAATGGTCTGAAGATGCCTTACTGGCCGAGTAGGGCGAATTAGGGTCATAGCTAGTGGTCTCGGTAAAATATCCCGTATCGCCCAAAGAACCAAAGACCTCATCGGTAGAAATATGATGGAAACGAAACCGGTCTTTTTGATTTTGTTGCCAGTAGGCGAGCGCTGCTTCCAGAAGGGTAAACGTGCCAACGATGTTGGTCTCGATAAATGCCGCGGGGCCATCCACTGAGCGGTCAACGTGAGACTCTGCGGCGAGATGCATGATTTTGTCGGGCTTAAACCGGTTGATCAGTCCTTTCACCTCCTCGGCGTCACAGATGTCAGCCTCTGCGAACTTGTAACGTGGGCTGTCGCTGACAGACGTCAGAGACTCGAGATTTCCAGCATAGGTTAACTTGTCAACGTTCAGTACTTCGTGATCGGTTTCGTTAATCAGAAAACGCACTAGAGCGGAACCAATAAAACCGGCACCACCGGTCACCAGAAATCTCACAACATGTCCTCGTAGATTTGAGCACCTGCTAGCAATGGCGCTATTTCGTCTTTTCCAGATAGCAGCGGCTGCCCATCAAATGGCCAGTCGATACCGATATCAGGGTCGTCCCAGCGAATACCGAATTCATCACCCGGTGTGTAGTAGTCGGTACACTTGTAGATTACCTCAGCAGTATCAGACAGCACGACGAAACCGTGTGCGAACCCTGCGGGTACCCAGAATGCCTCTTTATTGGTGTCACTTAAGATACTACCGGCCCATTGGCCGAATGTTTCTGATCCACGCCGAATGTCGACGGCGACATCAAAAACTTCTCCCTGATTGACTCTGACAAGCTTGCCCTGAGGGTGCTTTAGTTGATAGTGCAGGCCTCTTAAGGTGTGCTTCACGGACTTGCTGTGATTATCCTGGACAAAGGAAACATCAGGAAACCAGTTAGCCCGGAAAGTCTCCATGAAAAACCCGCGTTCATCCGAAAACACATCGGGTAGGATGCGCTGGACGCCAGGTAGATTAGTTTCAACGATATTCATGTTGTTCGATAACCTTTAACAGATACTGACCGTAGCCACTCTTAATAAGGGGTTCAGCCAGTGACCGCAATTGATCGGTGGAAATAAATTCCATGTGATAGGCCACCTCTTCAGGGCAGGCGATTTTTAGACCCTGGCGTTGTTCGACAATGCGCACAAAGCTTGCCGCGTCCAGTAGGTGGTCGTGCTGGCCGGTGTCGAGCCAAGCAGTGCCACGGGACAGGATCTCTACCTGAAGGATGCCCGCTTGGAGGTAGAGACTATTAACATCGGTAATCTCTAATTCTCCTCTAGTTGAAGGCCTAAGGGACTTGGCGATATCAACAACATCATTGTCGTAAAAATACAAACCCGTGACCGCGAAGCGTGATCGGGGATTATCGGGTTTTTCTGCGATAGAGACCGCGTTGCCGTTAGTGTCAAACTCAACCACGCCATAGTCCTGCGGGTTGCTGACGTAATATCCAAATACCGTAGCACCGGATTCCTGTTTCGTGACCTGTTGCAGTTTGTGCGGCATATCTTCTGCGTAAAAAATATTGTCACCGAGAATCAGACAGACGCTATCGTCACCGATAAACTCTTCACCAATGATAAATGCCTGTGCAAGCCCATCTGGTGAGGGTTGTTCCGCATAACTGATACTAATACCCCACTGCGCTCCGTCACCCAGAAGGTCACGGAAGGCCGGTAAATCCCGTGGCGTGCTGATAATCAGAATTTCCCGAATACCCGCCTGCATGAGTGTAGACAGTGGATAGTAAATCATGGGCTTGTCATAAATGGGCAGCAACTGCTTGCTCACTGACATGGTCAATGGATGCAGTCGAGTACCTGATCCACCGGCGAGGATGATGCCTTTACGGTTCAATTTCTTGGCCAAAGTTGAGTGAGAGGAGAATTATACAGACTCATCCGCCGTAGGTGTACGTTGTAGGGATTGCTGTATGAGTTGAAAGAGGTTGCTGGAGAACCAATACAACACCAGTGCAGCGGGAAAAGAATAAAAGAACACGAAAAATACCAGCGCCATACCAAACAAACTATAGGCAGGGGGCTTCCCTGCCGAGCGCCGCGCCGCCTGCCAGGTTGAGAGAATGGTAACGAACGCCATGAGGAACGGAAGCGCGTTGAAGTAGCCACCAAAGAACGGTAGCTCAACGCCAAGAGAGAACAATCGGTCAGAGAGCGAAAGATCATTGATCCACAGAAATGCGGCACCGCGAAGTTCACTCATTTCACCGATAACGGTGAATAGTGCAATGAGAATGGGAATCTGGATAAACAACCCGAGCATACCTTTGAAAGGTGCCATATGGTCATAGTGTTCGTCTTCATGCAGAGCGATCATTTTTTCGCTGAGCTCGATACCGGTGAAGTCCTTTTTGATGGCCGCTATCTTCGGCGCCATGCGTTGTTGTGCCATCGCCGCGCGTTGTTGAAATTCGAGAGATATTTTAGTCACCGGGATAGTGCATAGCCGAATAATCAGCGCGAGTAGAATTATGGCGCCACCCCAGTTGCCGACAACGACAAATAGTAAGTCTAGTACCATCCATATCCCAAGACAGAGCCAGCGAAACCAGTCCCACAGATCGCCTAGTAGTACGACATCGAGGTTCAGTTCCGAAAGGAATGCTTTGTTGCGGTTGCTGGCGATATAGTCGAGGCGGATGCTGCCAGTTTTTCCTGGCTCGATAGTGAGTGTGTGGGTTAGAGGTTGCAGTTCAGGCTGCTCATCATTGGCGTTATCAACTGCCCAAATGTCTGTGTCACTCCTGATCGCTTCGATATCGTAGCGGTTCTGCCAGCCAAACCAGGTTTGCTCACCCCTTTCAATCACGAATGCCTCACGGGTCGCGTAAAGCTCACTTCCGTAGCCGCCCCCAGGATCAGAAAAAGGCTTGATGCTCGTGCCAACGATCATGGTGAGGGGTAAGACTATCTGGTTGTTTGATTTGTTTCGGATGCCGATTGCGACCGAGGACTGCCCGGTAACAACGGGTTGTACTGTTCCAGAAACTTCAATATCGTCTGTCGATTGCACCGTGGAAAGTTCACCCGCGGCATTGACCTCGATGGCAAAGAACGGGTTCTCAATCTTAATCCCACTGTAACCGAGGACGGGTAAAACCAATAGTGTAAGGCCCATGAACAGCGCTCGAGCAGTGCTTTTAGATTGAGGTGGTTTCCTGTTCGTCATATAATCTGCCCCGCTAATCGCTTTTGAACCTGATTATGAATCATAAAAAAATACTATTTGTATTGCTGCTGAGTACTACGTGTCCTGCCTATGGCTATATCGATCCAGGTACCGGTAGTTTGATCATTCAGTCGATTATCGGTGCCATTGCTGCCATCGGTGTGACTATGAAACTCTATTGGCACAAGCTCAAAGTGTTTTTTGCCAGGAAGTCACCGGAATCGGAAGCCGATAAAGAAGATATCAATCCTGAAGCCTAGTCATCAGGTATAGCGTACGCTCGGTACTGGTAATAGGTACTGCCTCTGTAATCGTAAAGTATTGACTGAAAGCCTGTTCAAACCCTTCCTGTGTATAGTTTGGAAACACATCCTCCCGGGTCGATAAGAGCCGCTTAACCTGCGAGTCCGACTTGGGTACAAATTCAATAATCAACTGCCGACACAACGTTTGAAAAAATGCCGCCGCCCGTTCAAGGGGCACATTGTTGGATATGGCTATATGATGAATCAGTGCCAGCGCCAGGCCAACGTCAATTTTTTTGCGTGTCAGAAGGGAGGGTCGCTCCTCATTGGCCCAGCCTAGTCCTGGGCTTGGATTGGTCAAATCGAGCAACAGCGGTTGTAGGTTTTGTTCTCCCAGAGCGATCATCTGTCGATAGTTTCGATCCACAGCAACCTCATCGATGTCATGGGCCAGAACAAAAAAGTCAGCTGCTGCCGCCAGGCGGCTGAACTTACCAGTATTGGCGCCAAAATCTGCGGCTGTGGCCCCTGGTTTCCGACACGCATCTAAGAACCGAGTGACGGCTTGCTCCTTGTGCGTCATGGATTCATCGACGTAGTTGGTATCTTCGTAGTAGTTACCCCACTCTGTAGCGGCGTACTGCCACTGCAGTTTTTTGGTCGTGGCGAGCAGACTCTCAAGTAAGCCCTGGAACTGTAACCGACTCACGTTTATCGATCGGTTGGTATTGTCAGCGCGACCTTCATCTTCATATTTTTTCTGCGACATCGCGTGCAGGTGGATATGCGCCAGTAGGCCATAATTCAACCAGGTTTTTTTCGGTAACAGGGTGCTGGCAAGATCGATTGGCAAACCGTCGATATAAGCCCGCAGCAGGTGCAGGGTGCGAAAATCGCGATGCGCCATAAGCGCGAGAGGTGCCAGAAAGTGCTGGCAATACTGCCGGTAAGCGACCCAGGGTACACCAGGTTCATAGAGTTCAAAGGACAACGTATCGATGAAAGTTGGTTTGCCGTGATGTATCTGCACGTTATACGCACTTGCATCCTTGAGCGTCATATCGTGTTTGAGTGCCTCAAGTGCGATATTGAGCGTTAATATTGCGGCATCTTTCAACTGGCTGAATGACCATTCGTAGGGGTAGGAGACGTATTGCAGTTGATCGGGTGTCAGAATTTTGTAACTGTCTTCGGTATCGTCGGCAGCAGTTTCTTCGTGTGCGATTAACCAGCCTTTACCCACCAGCGCTTCATAAAGCCCTGAACTCATGAGCTGGTCGTAGTGTGGTTGATAGGACCGATTGACCATACGGCAATATTGGCCATCACGGATAAACAGAAATCCACTCGGATCCCGAAAAGAAGAAGCAATTGGCTGCAACAGGTACCCCTGCAAGTAAAAGCCATGCATTATAGTGGTTTCGAACCAGTATGTTAGGGTGTTTTTGTGTCGGTTGCGGTCATCATAGTGAACTACGAAAGCGACGGCTTGCTTAGGCAATGCCTGGATAAGCTGATGGTTCAGTCTCATATGCCCGATGATGTTGTCGTGGTGGACAATCACAACAAGGATCACGACCTCACAGAACTTAAAGAGCAGTTTCCCATCGTTCGAGTTATTTCTGCAGGCAGCAATATTGGTTTTGCGGCAGCCGCAAATCTGGGTTTTCTTGAAGTGCGGGATGCAGAATTTGTTGCTTACCTCAATCCCGATGCATTCCCTGAGGCTGACTGGCTTGCTGAACTGTTACGTGCCGCTCGTG
>JAQWMV010000199.1 GCA_029246605.1 Pseudomonadales bacterium
GTTGCACGTCGCAAACCAAAAAAAGCGGAGCAGTATTATTCCCAGGTAACTCTCGGAGACGGACAACAAACTGAGCCTACGTTAATACCAATCACCAGCTCTATTTTTATGCGGAACAAAAGTGGTGTGCCGTATCCAGCAGATTTTAAGGTCCCACTATCGGAAAAGGACTATGGCGTCATGGTCACTGAAGGTAATTTTGTACAACCGATCCAACCTCGCAGTACACCCATGGTAGGCAATCCCTTTCGATTCTCCCGCGGTCTACTCGTCAGAGACTTAAGACTTCGATCTAATCTCAATTTTCGTAGAATCAAGATGACGTTCGAGTTCACGGTCACCAAGAGCGGGCAAGTCACAGAAGTTGAGCTGCTTAGCAGCAATGCACCGAGCAAACTTGATAATTTTATGCGCAAAGTCTTCGCGAAAATTCGTTACCGTCCGGGTCTGCTTGATGGCGTCCCTATCGATACCCCGAATGTGCAATTAACCCAAACATTCTAGATCGACGAACCTATTTCCTAAGCACCCGTTTCATTTTAGATAGTGCGTTAGTAAACTGTCGTGCGATTTAGTAAGGACATGCTATGGAACTTGCAAAACAACTCGCGAAGCTCGGTACTGAAACCGCATTCGCCGTCTCACAAAAAGCCGCAGACTGGGCCTACCAGAGCCACAAGGTTTACCCATTCCATCTGGGCGACATCAATCTCGCGACTCCGGAAAATATCACAGAAGCAGCAAAAAAAGCATTAGCCGATGGTTTTACAGGCTATTGTCCCGGCGCAGGGATCCCCGAGCTACGTGATGCCGTTGCCCGGGATGTAGGCGCCAAACGGGGGCTTCGCTACAGTGCGGAGAACGTCGCAATACAACCCGGCGGCAAACCCGTTATCGGCAAATTTATCAGCGCTGTGATGAATCCGGGTGACGAGGTGCTGTACCCGAACCCTGGATATCCCATTTACGAGTCCCAAATCGAATACCAGGACGGGGTCGCCGTTCCCTACGGATATATCGAAACGCCTGATGGCTTCGCACTCGATATGGATGCTATAGAAAACGCCATTACCGACAAGACAACCGCGCTGATCTACAATAACTACCAAAACCCTAACGGTGCTCAATCCAGCCGCGAAGAGATGGAAAAATTGGCTGAACTTGCTATCGAGCATGACCTCTGGGTCATGTCCGATGATGCTTACTTTGAAATTCAGTACAGTGGTTCACCCATTTCCATCGCTAATATTCCCGGTATGCAGGAACGCACAATCATCCTGTACACATGTTCGAAGCGATTTGCGATGACTGGTTGGCGACTCGGTGCCGCTATCGGCCCGAGACACGTGATAGAGATCATCGCTAAGTTAAATACCAATATCGAATCCTGCACCACACATTTCATTCAACGCGCTATGGTTGAAGCAATTGACGGCGACACCAGTGGTCCGGACTTCATCCTCAACGAACTGCGTGCACGTCGAGATGCTGCAGTCGCAGGATTAAACGCTATTGATGGTATATCCATAGCGACTCCCAATAGCACATTTTATCTTTATCCAAATGTGAACACGGTAATGGAACGCAAGAACCTAACCGATGTTAATCAACTCATGGATGGTGCACTTGAACATAGCGATGTCTCCTTTTGCACACGCATGCATTTCGGTCGGGCTTTAGAGAACGAACAAAACCACTACATCCGCTTTGCCTACTCTGGTATTGATATCCCAGATATTGAAGAAGGCATGGGTAGGTTGAAAACCTATTTCGAAAGTTAACCGTCATCTAGGTTAACTTGATGGGTACATAACTCATTTGAGGTCTACATGATTGCTCAATTTAGTGATATCAAACGCTTGTTTGCTCAATATTCAGGTGTGTTACAGATCTGTGTGATCGCGTTGCTACTACTGCTAACTTTCGCCTATACACGGGCGCCAACAGCAGAGGAAATCAGCAAGAGAGCTAGCCCTACAGCGGGATCAGAGAGTGCTGAAGAACGACTTGTCAGCGTCATACGACCAATACCCATTAGGATAGTACCTAATATCAAATCGACAGGAACACTCGATGTTCGTGCCTACGTGACCTTGTCTTCACAGGTAGGCGGTAGAGTTGTGGCGGTTTCCAATGCCCTGCGAACTGGTGGCAGCTTCACCACCAATGAAGAGCTGCTGGTGATAGACCCAAGTGATTTTGAACTAAAGGTGGAACAGGCCCAGGCAGATATAGCTTCAGCAGAAGCGACGCTAAAGCTACGAAATGCGGAAAGTGCAGTCGCTATCGCTAACTATGCACTGTTGCATGGGACTGACCCGGTACCACCGCTCGTGGCAAAAAAGCCACAAATCGACCAGGCGAAGGCGCAACTATCGGCTGCCAAGGCGCGTCATAAGGCTGCATTACTCGAGCAGTCTCGCAGCCGTTTCTCTCTGCCTTTTTCAGGCAGGGTGACAGAAAGCACGATTACTGTCGGCCAGCTTATTTCACCGGGAGAAAAATTTGGGCGCGTGTTCGCTCTCGATGCGGTACAGGTTTCAGTCCCCATAACTACCCAGGAACTGAATCTGATCGCACCGGTAAAAGGTAGACAGGCAACTGTTACCGTCAACGGTAAAGCGTACGCTGCTATCGTTGATCGTGTGGCGGCAGAACTGGACGTTCAAACTAGATTCGTTACCGTATACTTAACCGTCGAGGGCGATATCCCTCCCGGAAGTTTTGCGCAGGTTGCGATCGAAGGCGCACCGCAATCAGAGACCTATTTGTTACCTGAATCAGCACACCGCATACACGACTCAGTTTGGATTGTCGAAGGCAACATCCTGGTCAAGGTGAACCCCGAGCTTATTCTCAACACAGATGAAGGAATGATCGTTCGGGCCTTCGACTACAAAAGTGGCATCGTCATCAGCTCAATACCCGGTGCTATCGAAGGACTGACGGTGTCGGTCAGCGAGAGCACGCAATGAACACAACCAGGACCTCCGGCATCGTCAGTTATTTTGCCGGGAACCCTGTTGCAGCAAACATCATCATGGTGCTCCTGCTTGTTGGTGGCCTTCTTGCTGGTCTTTCCCTAACAGCACAGATTTTCCCAACTATAGGCCCTGGAATGATTCAAGTGTCCGTGCCCTATCCTGGCGCCACGCCAACAGAAGTTGAAGAAGGCATTACGCGGCGAGTTGAGGAAGCAGTTTTCGGTATTGAGGGTGTTGACCGTGTAATCTCACAAGCCTCAGAAAACAACGGTGTGATCACCGTAGAACTTAAAGACTTCGTTGATAAGGACACTGTAAAGGACGATATTGAGGCTGCTATAGACCAAATCTCAGATTTCCCACCTGGGGACGCAGAACAGCCGAAAGTCATAAAAGTGGAAACACTCAACGAAGTCATGACGCTGGTAGTGACCTCAGATTTATCAGAGCGACATCTCCGAGAGGGAGCCCAGGACTTTGAAGACGCACTGCTGAACCTGCCCAGCGTATCGCTCGTCAACATGCTAGCAAGAAGGGACTATGAAATTTCCATATCGGTATCTGAAGAGTCGTTGCGGCGCTTTGGGCTTTCCATCGAACAAGTAGCGAACACCATCCGGCTTTCATCGTTAAACCTCGCTTCTGGTGAACTCAAAACCGCGGCGGGAGACCTGCTACTGCGAACCAATGCGAAACGAGAGACAGGTGAAGAATTCGCTGACATTATCCTTAAGGCGAAATCAGACGGAACACTGCTCAAGCTAGGAGACGTTGCAACCATCCACGATGGATTCGTTGATGAAAATCTTATCAACGAATTTAATGGCCATCCAGCCGTCCTCATCAGCGTTAAGGCCTCGGTAAGCGAAGACATCCTGACCATCGCAAACGACATTAAGGAATTAATATCCAACTACCAGCCGGCACCGGGCATCAAGGTACAAATCTGGAGCGACAATTCTGAGATACTGCGGGGTCGGCTAAACCTACTGGTTAGAAACGGGGTCCTTGGATTCGCACTGGTATTTCTATTTCTGGTCGTCATGCTCGATCTACGACTCGCCATCTGGGTTGCCATGGGCGTTCCAATTTCCTTCCTGGGTGCATTTCTATTCTTTGATTACATGGATGTGAACATCAACATGATTTCACTGTTCGCATTGATCATTGTCCTCGGTATCGTCGTCGACGATGCGATTGTCGTCGGTGAAAATATCATTACCGAACAAGAACA
>JAQWMV010000200.1 GCA_029246605.1 Pseudomonadales bacterium
AAAAAGCGCCCCTGACACAGAGTTACCAGATCAATATTGGCAGACTTAGATCAGACGCTTATTTCTTAACTCGAAGTTACATAGCCAGCGCAAGAGAACGAATCTACATCGACCAATTATTAAGTGGAAAAGATCGAGAAAACAACCAGGAAGTGCTTTTTTCAACATTGCTGGAAATGCCGGCACGCAGCCTTGCCAATCAGGCTAGCAAAGCAATCACGAGTGACCTTCGGGGCTGGTTAGCGCTAGCCGCACTCACGCGACAATATCAGAATGACCCTTTACGACAGCTACAGGAGCTCAACAAATGGAAGACAGCTTGGTCACATCATCCTGCTGCTGCGCGGTTGCCCCGTAGTTTACATATGCTCTCTAGAATCGTGAGCGAGCAACCTTCGAAGATCGCACTGTTACTGCCACTTCAAGGAGAGTTCGGGGCAGCGGGTAAAGCGATCAGGGATGGTTTTCTTGCCGCGCACTATGAACAAGCTTCCCGATCAACCATCGTTATCTATGACACAACCACCGATAACGTGGTCGAAATCGCACAACGCGCCAAATCGGATGGTATAGAACTTATTGTAGGCCCACTTGCTAAGGAATCCGTTGCCCGTATCGCCGCGTTAGAACTGCAAATTCCTATCCTTGCGCTCAATCGATCGGTAGATCAAAGTCTAAATCCCAATCTACATCAATTTGGCCTCGCACCTGAAGATGAAATTAAGCAGGTGGTTCAACAGGCACAAAGTGAAGGTCTAAGACACGCCCTCGTTATCTATCCCGAGAGTGACTGGGGTTCTCGCAATTTTCAAACATTCGAAATGGATTGGCTAAAAACCGGTGGGGCCATTGTTGATGTTGCCACCTTCACCAATCAACGTGATTACTCAGAAATGGTAAAGGCACTGTTGAATATCGATGCTAGCGAAAAACGCTCAAACGATCTTCGACGGATCATCGGAGAAAGATTCCAATTTACACCAAGAAGACGACAGGACATCGACTTTATCTTCCTGCTTGCATACCCCAATGAAGCGCGGGGCATCAATCCCACCTTAGGACACTTTTATGCAGAGGATATTCCGGTCTATGCAACATCACATATTTATGAATTCAGCGAGTCCTGGATTGAAGCGATCGACCTGGACGGCATCCGTTTTTGCGACATTCCTTGGAAGTTAACATCGTTTGACGCTACTCAAACCCGAATAAAATCCACCTGGAGCGGGGCAAAGGGTCAACTTGCGCCATTTTATGCCCATGGGCTCGATGCGCATCGTCTGTATCCAAGACTTCAACAACTTAAAGAAATGCCTGATGAGCGTTTATTTGGCGCGACCGGCGTCCTACGACTCAACATAAACAATGTGATTGAACGAGAGCTCATGTGGGCACAGTTCAAAGATGGCACCCCACGAAGCACACCAATCATTGTTCAGTAAAATACAGTGGTAACAACAAACACAATTGGGGTTGGTAACCAGGCAGAACGCAAGACAGAACAGTATTTGGTCAATCACGGTTACCAGGTAGTCGAGAGAAACTTCCGCTCAAAACTCGGGGAAATAGATCTAATTCTGGAGAAAGATAACACGCTGGTATTCGTTGAGGTTCGCTATCGAGCAGACTCAACGCGGGGCACACCTGCAGAAACAGTTACCCGTAACAAAATAGGTAAACTAATTCGAACAGCCGAAGTTTTTCTTTTGAAAAATAACCAGTTCTATGAACATCATTGTCGCTTCGACGT
>JAQWMV010000203.1 GCA_029246605.1 Pseudomonadales bacterium
GAGTCAGCCTGTGCAGATTCCTGGGGTAGGGCGCTTGCAACCGGTGAGCCCAGTTTGTCGATCCCGTGCTTTGCAGAGCAGCGATATGGGGGTGTCATGGAAGATGAACTATTGATGGCGATACCACCATCTTTTCTACCCAAAATCATTGTCGGTCTGGATGCCCTGGCTAAAAATGGATTGCGCTATCCAATTCCTCAATATGGTGTCAACAACGATGTTCGAGATGGCATGGGTGTTAGCTACGAATCTGAGGGTTAATCGGGACGACGCAGGTCTGTATTAAAACCAGGATCATAGATCATGGCGTCTCGTATAGTTTTATATTCAAGTTTGTTGATGGTTGTCCTTTGGGTGTTTTCCGCCAACGCAGCATTGAAGAATGATTTCGATCTCGACGGCTCGCTAATTCCGGTTAAAAAAATCTCTCAGGTGGTCCTCCCCGTGATGGTATTCCCGAGCTGCTCAACCCTGCACTCGTTACCGCGGAAATGGCGACCTACCTCAAGGAAGAAGACCGCGTGCTGGCTGTTGAGATTGGTGGTGTGGCGAGAGCTTATCCGATACGAATCCTAGACTGGCATGAAATTGTCAACGATAGCATTGTTAATCAACGAATCGCTGTGATCTATTGCCCGCTGTGCGGCACCGGCGTGGTCTTTGCCAGTAACGTGGGTGATAGCGCACTGGTTTTCGGCGTTTCAGGTTTGCTCTATAACAGCGACGTCTTGCTCTACGATCGAAATACCGAGTCACTGTGGTCGCAGCTGATGGGACAGGCGATTTCCCGTCGATTAAAGGATGTGAAGCTGCCGCAGATTCCAGAGTTCCATACCACCTGGGGTGAATGGCGCGCGCGATTCCCAAGTACTGGTGTACTCAGCATCGAGACAGGCTATCAGCGTTACTATCAGAAGAAAGCTTACGCCGGGTATGAGAAATCACGTCGCCTGTATTTTTCTGTCACCAACAAAGAGCCCAGGGACTATCATTCTAAGGAGCAGGTGATGGGTGTTGAGGTCGATGGCGTGTTTAAGGCTTACCCTTTTAAAGTGTTGTCGTTGAATGAGGCCGCTTCCTTTGCTGACACCGTCAATGGGAAGCCGTTAGTCATCCATTGGAACGAGTCAGCTAAATCAGCTCACATCACAGACGGTGAAGGTAGCAATGTTGTATCGACTACAGCGTTTTGGTTTGCCTGGTTTACGTTTCACCCGATGAGGGAAGTGTTTAAGGCTAAATGATACTGTTGGCCCTAAGAGTTTGAATGTCTTCTTCGCTGTAACCGAGTTCGGAAAGTATCTCGGCAGTGTGTTCTCCTACGTGGGGTGCGGCATGGCGAACTGTCGGGCCATCTTCGTTGCTTTTGAAACCTGCTTTAACCACAGTAATTTTTTCACCATCCGTGATTGGAGATGCCATGGTTTCAAATATCTCACGGGTATCGAACTGTGGGTCACTGACGACATCAGGCACGTTGCGAATTCGAGCGACGGGAACGCCAGCGTCAGCCAACCGTGTTTCCCAGTATTTGGCGGCATGGGTAGAGAGTACGTTTTCGATAAAATCATAAACAAGTTTTGCGTTTTCCTTACGCGACGCCATTGTTAGAAATTCCGGTCGCGCCAGCGTTTCTGATTGACCAATGACATCGAACAGTTTTTCGACCTGTGACTGCTTGATGGCAGTGATCTGCAGAAAGCCATCTTTGGTCGCATAGAGATCTGCCGTCGGAATCCCCGTTTGGGAACTGTTCCCGATTAAGTCTTCCACGGTGTCCTGGATAAAGTAATTATTGAACTGTGTTGCCTGCAGCAACACCGCCGTATCCATCATGGCGACATCGATGTATTGACCCAATCCCGTCGTTGCATGGCGATGTAGTGATGCCGCGATAGCGAATGCCGCATAGATACCGGTCGCCATATCGACAGTCATAAAGCCGTTTCTGGTCGGTCCGCTTTCCGGATGTCCGGTTTGCGCCATCATCCCTGAGCTTGCCTGTATGGCACCGTCATAGGCAGCATTGGGTGCCAGCGGACCATCCTGGCCAAAACCGCTGACTGAACAGTACACAATGTCCGGCTTGATAGCGCGAACGGCATCATACCCGAAACCATAGCGAGCCATGGTGCCTGCCTTGAAGTTCTCAACCAGTACGTCTGCATCTACCAGCAGTTTCCTGATGATGTCCTGTGCCGCTGGCTCGCGAAAATTGAGTGTGAGACTTCTTTTATTAACGTTCATGCCCAGGAAGGAGGGTGACATGTTCGCATCAGGCCCTGCATTCATTATTCGCCGCATCTGATCACCCACACCGGGCTGCTCAATCTTAATGACTTCCGCCCCAAGCAATGCCAATTGCATGACTGCTACCGGTGCTGACAGTACCTGCGAAAAATCGAGTATTTTTATACCTTTGAAAGCCTGTATCATCAATTATATCCGTGAAATATGCGGTTAAATATGGGTTTATACTACAAATATGTCTAAATAAATCAATATATATGGGTTTATGATCTACAAATAGGATTAATATGAAATATATAAGGACAATTAGTTAAAATATCTTTATATTATGCGATATAAATAAAATGTGGGTTTTATACAGGTTAAAAATGTAATAAATACCATATAAATAGAAGGTTAGCCCAATATTTAAACCCATTTCCCTGAAATATAGCGATTAACACTCTCTGCCGTCAGAGACACCGAAAACAATAGTCGCATTCACGATTGTTCATTGAAAGTCCAGGGCTACCCAAGGCTAAACGATAGAAGAAATAAACCATCTTCAAAGGCCTGGATGCAAAAAACATTCACAGACATTGACCTTAGTGTCCGAAATAAACGATCATGTCGCTTCGAAATTTTGTATAAAAATCCTCAGGAGGAAAATATGCCAGATGTGGCAAATGATCTAAACAATTTAGTGATGGACCCGGCAGCACAACCATTGCTCGATGCTGTTCAAAGGCATATCGACGAAAATGTAGCGCCCATCACTGAGGAGTATTATGCGCTCAATGCAGAAAAAGAAGACCGTTGGTCCTATCATCCGCGTCAACTTGAATTGCT
>JAQWMV010000213.1 GCA_029246605.1 Pseudomonadales bacterium
TATGCCGATCTGCAACAGGCGAAAACCACCGCGGTATTCCAGCTTGAATCCCGGGGGATGAAGGATCTGATGAAAAAAGTGAAGCCAAATCGCTTCACAGACATTGTAGCGCTGGTGGCGCTATACCGTCCTGGCCCGATGCAGCTTGCTGATGATTTTGTGAAGCGCAAGCAGGGTGTCGAGAAAGTGGACTATCTGCACCCGAGTCTTGAGCACGTGCTTGAAGGTACCTACGGTGTCATGTTGTATCAGGAACAGGTGATGCAGATCGCTCAGGTGCTGGCGGGATACTCTCTGGCGGAAGCAGACATTCTTCGTAAAGCAATGGGTAAGAAAAAACCTGAAGAGATGGCTCGCCAGCGCGAGATTTTTATCAAGGGAGCGGTTGGAAACGGGGTTGACAGGGATCAGGCTGATCATATTTTCAATCTGATGGAGCGATTTGCTGGCTACGGTTTTAATAAGCCTCATTCGGTAGCCTACGCGCTGATTGCCTACCAGACAGCCTGGCTCAAGCACTACTATCCATCTGATTTTATGGCATCAGTGTTGTCGGCTGATATGCAGAACACCGACAAAATCATTATTAATATTGACGAGAGCCGGTCCATGGGACTCGTAGTGATGCCTCCCGACGTCAATGAAGGTGAGTTTCGATTTAGATCGGTGGACGAGACGACGATAAATTATGGCCTGGGTGCGATTAAAGGCCTTGGTGAGGGGCCGGTAGAAACCATTGTGATGCAGCGAAAAGCTGCGCCATATACCGACCTGTATGATTTTTGCGAGCGAGTAGACCCACGCAAAGTCAATAAGCGTTCAGTGGATGCGTTGGTTGGCGGGTGTGCGCTCGATCAATTGGTCACCTGTAGTGAGGATATCGATTATCGCCGGGCCCTGTTGCTTGCGAATCAGGATGATGCGGTGAAATTAGCGGAACAAAAAGCCCGTAATCAGGATAGTGGTGTCGCAGACCTGTTTGGTGAAGACATGTTGGTGCCAGAGGGTGATAATGGCAGATACAATTATACTGATTCCGTCACTAAGCTGAGCTTGAGAGACCGTCTTGCCCGGGAGAAAGACACCCTCGGACTGTACCTGACAGGCCATCCCATTGATGTCTACAAACATGAGCTGCAATATCTTGCGAAGTCGCGCATTGTCGATTTACGGAGCGGGTCCGACGACCAGCTCGTGGCAGGGTTGATCGTTGGTATGCGCACGATGAGAAGCCGAAAGGGCGAAATTATCGCGTTTATGACACTCGATGATCGCAGCGGTCGAGTCGAAGTCAGCGTATTTGCCGAACTGTATGAACGCAATCGCGAGTTGCTGCAGAAAGATACCGTGATTGTCGTCAAGGGTAGTGCCTCAGTTGATGATTTTACGGATGGATTGAAGATTCGTGCGACAGAGGTTTTTAGTATGGACAAGGCACGCGCCAGAGCCGCTAAGAAACTCAAAGTTAATCTGGACCAGCGTAGCATGCCTGAAGATTTCGTCACGGAACTCGCTGAGATCCTAACGCCGTTTAAGGGTCCAGAAAATGACGGATGCCCAGTGGTTGTTGAATACTGCCGGTCTGAAGCCAGTGCCGAAGTGATTTTTGGTGATGAATGGCGCGTTTCACTGTGTGATGATCTGATCCAAAATCTAAGAAATCACTACGGATCTGAGCAGGTTTACCTGCACTACTGATTGCAATTCATAGCGAGTGTGCATCGTGTCCCCTCTTGAAAAATATTGGGAAAGTCCTTTAGTTCAGTCGAGATTGGGTGATGAAAAGGTTGCTCGACTTGTAGTTGCGTACAGTGGCGGGGCCGATTCGCTGGCTTTGCTGCATGTCGCCGTAAAAGCTCAAACAAAACCAGTCGTTGCGTTGCATATTAATCATGGCTTGCACCAGGATGCTGATCATTGGCAGGCCCTGTGTGAAGCGCAATGCAAGGCGCTTGCGATTCCCATTACCTGCATATCAGTGTCGGTACAACAGTCCGGTAGTCTGGAGGAGAACGCCAGGAATGCCCGTTATGCAGCATTTGCAGACTTCCTTAGGCACGATGATCTGATATTACTGGCTCATCACGCGGATGATCAGCTGGAGACGGCATTTTTTAACTTGTTGCGAGGTAGTGCTGTACCAGGAGTCCTAGGTATGCCAATCGAACGACCGGTGGGTGCCGCCTTACTTTTCAGGCCCTTACTAGGTTTGCCACGATCAGTGTTACAAGCATACTGTCAGCAGCATGAGCTCTCCTGGGTAGAAGATACGGCTAATCAGGATACGAGCTACGATCGCGGCTATCTTCGGCATGAAGTGTTGCCTGCGTTAAAGCAGCGTTGGCCGGACGCAGCGCTAACCTTGGGCAGGGCGGTTGATCGTGATAATGATATGCGGCAACTCCTTGAAAGCATTGCAAAAAATGATCTGGAATCCTGTCGGCAGGATCATGGCCTCCGTGTTCAAATGCTGCTCGATTTATCGCATCTTAGACGAGAAAACTTAATGCGGGCATGGATTATCGAGGCCGGGTTTACGCACCCGACGAAAAATCTATTGCGCTCGGTGTTTGATGATTTATTGACCGCAGGTGAGCACGCAGAGCCCCTAGTCTGGTGGAAAGACTTTGAGATTAGACGATTTAATAATGCAATATATTTGCTGCGCAAGGATTCAGCAACCCTGCCGGGTGATGCGGTTTGTTTTGATGCATCGTTACCCCTTAGTTTGGGTGTTGGTACCTTACGGTGCGTGTCTCATACAGGCGGTGGCCTATTGACTGCCGATACAAATTTATCCGTCAGGGGAAGGGTTGGTGGAGAAAAAATTCAGTTGCACGGTAAAACCCGAACTCTCAAAAAGATACTCCAGGAACAGGGAGTGCCGCCCTGGCTACGAGATAAGCTACCACTGGTCTATTGCGATGATGTGCTGGTCGCGATTCCCGGCATACAGCGATGGCGGGTGCAACCACTAGTTGCCAGTGGGTACAGTACCGAGTCCCACGAACAGGGCCTGTCTTTGTGGTTCGAGGAAAATTGATCGCAATTGGTGATTTCGATTGAGGCTTTTCCGCTGAGGTGTTAGTATTAAAACCCATCTTAGTCATACCAGATGACCAGCAGCAGCCTTAGATGGGAGTCAAATGTCTCGCTTTATTTTTGTAACAGGTGGTGT
>JAQWMV010000225.1 GCA_029246605.1 Pseudomonadales bacterium
GAAAACGTGCTTTCCTACACTTTTTCAGTGTCGCGGGCCTCAGCCCGCTCGCGACAAGGCTGCTTTCAGCAGCCTGTTAAAAACTACAAAGAGATGCCACTAAAAGACATAAATCCGAGGGACATCAGTCCAACCGTGATAAATGTTATGCCCAATCCACGAAGGCCTTCCGGCACATCGCTGTATTTCATTTTTTCTCTGATCCCGGCGAGTATCACGATGGCAAGGGCCCAACCGACACCTGAACCAATACCGTAAACGACGCTTTCCCCAAAATCATAGTCACGATTGACCATAAATAGACTGGCACCCAGAATGGCGCAATTCACCGTGATTAAAGGCAAGAACACACCGAGCGCGTTATAGAGTGCCGGTACATACTTGTCTAAAAACATCTCCAATATCTGTACGATCGCAGCGATGACACCGATATAGCTGAGATAACCGAGGAAACTTAAATCGACATCGGGTAGCCCTGCCCAGGCCAGCGCACCATCGGCCAACAGCAAGTGATAAATGAGATTATTCACTGGAACCGTTATCCCATTGACCACCATGACGGCAATACCGAGGCCAAGTGCCGTTTCGATCTTTTTAGAGATAGCAATAAAAGTGCACATGCCAAGAAAGAATGCCAAGGCCATGTTTTCTACAAACACCGCCTTGAGAAACAGGCTAAGGTAATATTCAAACATCGTCTGCGCCTACGCTCTGGATAGGGCGGTATGACCGCCAATTTCGTATTCAGCCTCTTCGACCTGCTTCGTCTTCCACGATCGCAGGGCCCAGATTAGAAGACCGATGATAAAAAACGCACTGGGTGCAAGCAGCATAAGCCCCATGGGGTTGTACCAGCCGCCATTATTAACCAGTTGTAAAACCTCAAAACCGAATAGACTGCCTGAACCGATCAGTTCACGAATTGTCGCAACTGCCATCAATACCACGCTATAGCCGAGACCATTGCCAATGCCATCCAGAAAACTGAGGCCCGGAGGATTTTGCATCGCAAAGGCTTCTGCTCGGCCCATGACAATACCGTTAGTGATGATCAACCCAACAAATACCGTCAGCTGCTTGCTGGTCTCATAGGCCACTGCGCCCAGTATTTGATCTACAACAATGACTAACGAAGCGATAATCGCCATTTGAACGATGATTCGGATACTGTTTGGAATATAATGACGTATTAGCGAAATAAACAGATTCGAAAACGCTGTCACCAGCGTCAGGGCAATACACATCACCAGGGCCACACTCATCTGGGTAGTAACCGCAAGTGCGGAGCAAATCCCTAAAATCTGTAAGCCAATGGGATTGTTATTAAAAATTGGATCAACCAATATTTCCTTTACATTCGACATCTACGTGCCCCCTTCCAGATTCTTAAGCACTGGCCCAAACGCCTTGTCACCCAGCCAGTAACCAATCAAATTGTGCACACCACGACTAGTCAGAGTCGCTCCCGAAAGACCATCCACCTGATGTTTCGCGCCTGGTGCGTTCGAATCTACTGAGCCCTTAATGATCTGTAACGCGACGTTGCCATCAGTCCCATAGATTTCTTTACCGGGCCATATTCCTTTCCATTTTGGATTATCGATCTCACCACCCAGACCCGCAGTCTCCTGATGTTCATAAAAGGTGATGCCAGAAACTGTGTTGCCATCTGGTCCAAGGGCGATAAACCCGTAAAGCGTCGACCACAATCCATAACCGTGAATAGGCAGCACAATCCGCTCTAATTTATCGTCACGCTTTAACAGATAGGCAATGCTGTAATTGGCCCGGCGGCTGATAGATGCGATGTCTTCCTCGGAGCTTAAAGATACTGAGAGCGCAGGATCCTTGGCCGCCTTTCGCTGGTCATAGCGGCTAAAGTCGATGCCAGTTTCTGTCACTTCGCTTTCGCTCAACAACCGCTGCGCCTGCATATCGACGACGCGAATTTCAAATGACTCAAATAGGCCATCTATTTCTTCATCCTGAGTCACATCGCGCTCGTACAAACCGGCAGCGATCAAAATGTTCTTGTTTCTGTCCAACGCTTTGTTTGCCATGCGCTCTGGCTTCAAAGACACAGCAGCACCGGAAACAATCACCGAGCACACGAAACACACCGACAGCGCGACGATGAGGATATTCTTCATGGAGTCTTTTTCACTGGCCACGGGCGACTCTCCTTTTCACGTTGGCTCGAACAACAAACCAGTCGATCAGTGGCGAAAACAGGTTGGCAAAAAGAATCGCGAGCATTATACCTTCGGGGAAAGCCGGATTGATCACTCGTATCAATACACACATCACACCGATTAAGGCACCATAAATCCACTTGCCGGTATTGGTCATTGAGGCCGACACCGGGTCTGTCGCCATATACACCATGCCAAAAGCAAAACCGCCCAGCACCAGATGCCAGTACCACGGCATTTGAAACATGCTATTGGTTTCTGAACCCACCATATTGAAGATGAGCGACATGCCTACCATGCCCAGGAAAACGCCCAACATGATGCGCCATGAAGCCGTTTTTGTAAGCAATAGAATAGCGCCGCCGATAAAGATCGCCAGGGTTGAAGTTTCTCCGATCGATCCCTGGATATTGCCTAAAAAGGCATCCATCCAGGTCACTGAATTAGCTAGTCCTTCCATGCCAGCGATAGCAGTAATGCCAAGTGGCGTCGCACCACTAAAGCCATCCACTGCGGTCCACACGGCATCGCCGGAAATCTGTGCCGGATAAGCGAAAAACAGAAAGGCTCTACCGGTTAATGCAGGGTTAAGGAAGTTCTTACCCGTGCCGCCAAATATTTCCTTGCCGATGACGACACCAAAGGTGATGCCGAGAGCGACCTGCCACAACGGTATGGACGCCGGGACGATAAGCGTAAACAGGATACTGGTGACGAAAAAGCCTTCGTTGATCTCATGGCCACGCTTTATGGAAAATAGGATTTCCCAGAATGCGCCAACGGCAAACGTAACGATGTAGATAGGTACATAAAATACTGCACCATAGACCAGGCAGTGCCACCAATTGCCAGCGTCATACCCCGCAATCAGTTCAACAATGAATCCACGCCAGCCAGCCAGTTGATCAATGCCCAACTGGTCCATAGCGAGATTTGCATGCAGTCCGGTGAAGTACATCCCGGCAAACATAGGGAAAAATGCGCACACCCAGACTGTCGTCATCACCATCCGCTAAATCACTGGGCAATCCAGTCACAGCTACTGGAGACAAGGAGTTTTCGAGCGCACTCAAAGACTGAACTAAGGCATAATCTCCGGCCTCCACACCGCCTAATTGACTCGCGTTTTC
>JAQWMV010000232.1 GCA_029246605.1 Pseudomonadales bacterium
ACACAACCCCAGTCGTAGTCACCGTACTCACCGTCATTGTCGATTAACGGCGTGCCGGGCAACACGCGGTGCCAGGTTTTGGTGTCCGGGCTCCAGGTTAACTCGGTCCACACCCGGTCTGTTTTCTGGTCATGTACCGCAACGAGTCCGAGGTAGATACCACCGTGAAAGAAAACCGGCATGGCATACAGCTGTTGGTTCGTGCCCTGCCCTTCTAAAATATTTTCGGTCTCAGACCAGTTAATAAAATCGTCACTCTCGGTTCTGGCCACTACGCGAATATGTTCATCATCGGTGTGACGCCACTGCCGGGTGATGGCAACATACTTGCCCAGTGTTGGTGCCCAAAATGCATTGTTGTGCGTATCACCGGCACTGTTTGCTGCAGGACACGCGATAGGAGGCCCCCAATGAATGCCATCAGCAGAGAACGCTACCGATAGGATTTTCTCTTTAAGAATAGCCTTGTAGCGACGCGCCGGATCCGGATCGTGCTGGTCTTTGAAGATGCCAGAGCCATGCGGTCCACCCCAGTCTTTGTGTACACCGCCCCCCCGCCACAGAATATTGTTGGCAGTGCTACCGTCGTAGTCGGCCAACCCCATCTCTGGTTTGTCCCAACTAATGCCGTCTTTCGATATCGCATAGCAGATACCCATCTCCTGCGGATGCTTGCCATAGGGCTCCTCCTTGCGCTGCTGAATCGTCATGCCTTTTGTCGAATGTGACAAGATAAACGGGCTGTACCAGCATTTATATAGCGCTTCCTCCTCGTCATAAATGATGTTGGCGTAGAGGTTATCGAAGCGTCGTTCCCAGGGGTTGTCTTCCTCAAACAACGGATTAAGGCTGTGTTTATTAACAGTCCCGAGGTGGAGCTCGGCGTTTTCTAAGTTCTCGACAATGCGGCTATCGAGCAGTAGATGTCGATCTGTATTTTCCGTGTTCATTTTCAGTATTCCCTGTACAAGTCTATTTAGGATGTTCCCTATGAGTAGTGGCTTAGCCGTTCTGCAATTCAACGAACTGTCGATAGGAGCCTTCCGGATGATTCAGCAATTCTTCATGGCTGCCAACATCTTCGATCTTTCCATCTTCAAGGAAGACTATTTTGTCTGCCTGGCGGATTGTCGATATTTGCCACCTCTGACAATGGCCTGACGTAACACCATACCAATATTTCAGTTAGAATCACCTGTCGGTTACCGGGCCAGGCTTTCATTATTTTGAGGTTCAACATGTTCAAGCATCTGTGTGTCATATTTTCAGCATTCCTGATTTCCTGCAGTTCTCAGAGCCCCCTTGATGATGCCCGGCCAAACGTTCTGTTTATTGCCGTCGATGACCTTAATCACTGGGTTGGTCATCTGGACGGCCATCCTGGCACGAAAACTCCGAACATTGACCGATTGGCCAGCGAGGGGGTGACCTTTACTCGGGCTTATTCGGCTGCTCCGTTGTGCAATCCCTCGCGGGTCAGCCTGCTAACTGGTGTCGCGCCGGCGCACTCAGGTGTTTACGGTAACTACGAGCAGCTTCGTGAGAAGCTGCCGGATGCCATTACGCTACCGCAGTTTTTTCGTCAGCGGGGATACACAGTAAAGGGGGCAGGAAAGATCTTCCATGGAGGGATGGGAGATGCGGCTTACTGGGACGAGTTTTTTCTCCCGTATGCTGCGAAGAAGCCAGGGTCCAATAAAAAATCGCCCAAGACTTATGCGAAAAACACAGGCGAGAAGTGGGCTCCCTGGGGACCGTGGGATGTAGACGACAGTGAAGTTGGCGATACCATGACTGCCGATAATATTATCGCCGAAATTGAGAGTCAGCATGACAAGCCATTCTTTCTGGCCTATGGCACTGTCAAACCCCATTTAGCCTGGCGGGTACCGCGAAAGTACTTTGACATGCATCCAATGGATAAAGTGGTGCTACCTAAGGTTATAGACAATGACCTCGATGACCTACCACCCTTTGGCCGCAGGCTCGCTGAGGAGGTGCTGGACGTTTCGAATAATAGAAACTTTGCCGCCCCGGGTGGCGATCATGCCAACGTCCTCAAACACAACCAGTGGGAAGCTGCGGTACAGGGTTACCTCGCCAGTATAAGCTATGCGGATGCACAGGTTGGCAGAGTGCTCGATGCGCTGGCTGAATCACCTCACGCTGACAACACCATTGTGGTGCTCTGGGGAGATCATGGCTGGCATCTTGGGCAAAAGGAGCACTGGCGCAAGCACACGCTCTGGGAGGATGGCCTGCGAACAACGTTCGTCATTTCTGCACCCGGAGTGACCACGCGCAATACGCGCAGCGATCGTGTAGTGAGTTTGCTGGATATCTATCCCACGTTAGTTGAATTGACGGGACTGGGTCAGCGGGAAGGCATGGACGGGCAGTCCCTCATACCGTTGCTGAAACAACCTGATCGATCCTGGCCTCGACCGGTACTCAGTACCTTCGGTTATCAGAATCATTCACTACGAACGGAACGCTGGCGCTATATCAGATACCACGATGGCACCGAGGAACTTTACGATCACAATATGGATCCCTATGAGTGGGATAATCTTGCTGCAGCCCCCGTTGCAGATGAACACCGTCAGGTGATGAATCAGCTCACCCGCTATTTTCCGGAAACCAATGTGGTCCCTGAGGACCCCAGCCAGTTACCAGAAAAGCAGGCGAAGTAGCCTTACTTGACCGCTGAATAATCACGCCTGCGATGCTTCGCGCAATGCCTGCGTCCCACAGATAGTCGACCCGGTACGCATTGTCGAGGTTGCGGGTTCGTTACGTCTCGTAAGGAGCCTCGCCCTGACACATTACACGATGCATCAACCTTTCTTCATCGCCATGGTCAAATACTCCCGCATGCAGCGTGCAGCGATTGTCCCAGATGACCACATCATTTGGCTGCCAGCGATGACGATACATCGCGTAAACATGCTGACAGTGGGCGTAGAGAAACTCGAGTAGATTCGCACTTTCTTTTGGTCTCATACCTTCCACTTCATTGCATCGACTCGGCTGGGTAATATATATGGCCTTCCTGCCGGTAATAGGATGCGTCCGGACAGCCGGATGCCAGACTGGTTCTTGCGGTGCTTCATCCAGACGTTTAAGTTGCGCAGCATTGTGCTTGAAACGTACACCTTTCAACATTCGCTGCATAACCGGGGACAGTGCCTCATAGGCCATATACTGATTGGCAAAAACGGTATCGCCACCATGGGAAGAAATTTTTCGTGGCAAAAGGCAAGTGTAAGACGGCGTTCTCTCCACAAAAGACGTATCGGTATGGAATCCGTTACTCGGTGGCAACGTTGATGTGCTCGGCAGGTGCACCTCATTGATATCAGGCCACTGGGGATGCGGCACTTCTCCGGGCGTGAAGGTAATTGGGTCGAGCCTGCGAGCAAAAGCCACATGCTCCTCCGGCGTTAGCGGTTGATTCGGCAGCACGGCGACACAGTACTCAGAAATAAGTCCTTTGACTTCCACTATCTCATCATCGCTCATATCCGGTATAGCAGTCCCGGTTATTTTAACGCCGGTTTGACCGGTCATTAACTCAGCCAGAACCAACCTCGCATCGCTGGTGCTGAATCTTTCGCCATCGGCGGCGTCACTTCCTGATATTCCCATCGCGCGTATACCCTCATGGTGCCTGTCCAGTTACATAAGTATAGACGTGCTGGTTGTTTCCATCCGCAAGGGTTCGCTCGAAACTGCCCGTTCACTGTCTGGACCTGCACACCAGGCCAGTAGCCAACTCGAGAAACTGGTGTCGCCAGCGCAACAGCGAACTTGCCCGATACGTCGGAGTCTCTACTCTGATGACGCCAACAGGCTGTCATTTCCTAGGGCTGCAGTCGTATCGATACAGACATGCCGCTCAATGACATATCGTTCTGGTGGCTCGCCGCTTTATACTCACTAATTGATATGTTGGTTAGAGAATCTCATCGGTCCAAGTGCTCCCCTACATCGTTATCGACTGGGGTTGATGAGATATTTTTCACCGGTAGCGCATTTGTGATAGATCGATATCGCCTCCACGGTTAGCGCCTCCTGAAGCGACACTTCTTTCGCATAGCTACTGGCGAACGTTGAAGTGATTTCAGACGCGATTTTCTGCCTCAGTTTTTCAGTAGCATCAGCATCAATTTTTTGCATGAAACTACCTAACTGATAGCGACCTATACCCCACAAAGTTCCGAATGACGAGTGATTCAATATCGCAGGGGAACTATCCAGACCGCCATAGTAGTAAAGTTGCTTATGGTTAGAGGAACCATAAGGGGTCGCATTCATCGCGGAAAGAATTTGGCCAGCCATATCGCCACCACCAATCGCGTCAAAAGCAATCGTGGCTTTCGTCTCCACCAGGGCATCAGTCAGGTTCGCAAGGAAATCGGGGTTGGACGAGTTGCATACATGCTTCGCGCCAATACCGTTTAACAAGCCAACATGTTCTTCTTTTCGAACGATGTTGACGAGATCTACCCCTTCGGCAATGCAATGCTTCTGCAGCATCTGACCAAGATTAGAGGCCGCTGCAGTATGAACCAATGCCGAATGCCCTTCCATTCGCATGGTTTCTACCATACCAATAACGGACTGCGGATTAACAAAGCAAGAAGCCCCCTCTCTGGGCGTCGTACTATCCATCAGCCTGAGACAATCTTTCGCCCTCATGACACGATACCTTGCGTACATGGCGCCCCCAATGACTGCTACCGTTTTACCCATAAGGGACTTCGCTGCATCAGATTGACCTGTCGCGATCACAACACCGGCACCCTCGATACCCCAAGGCGACGCTTTGCCCACTCTCGCTGCAGTCACTTTTTGCATAGCCTCAGGCATCCTTACTCTAATCCTTGGGTCGTCAACCGTACCCACCGCTTCCACTGTCGACATATCTGCGGCGCCGAACATCATGAGAACGTCAGCCGGATTGATTGGCGCTGCCTGTATCTCGATCACCACCTTATCTTCAGCACACGCAGGGACAGCGGAAGACCCGAGAAACAGTTCAAGATTTCCCTCGGTAGTGACCAGGGACTTTAATTGCAGGTTCTCCATACTCTTTTCTCAGCAAGCAGCGCGACAGACTTAAGTTTTTATTTGAAGCTCACCCAGGTAATCCATCTTGCCCACTGGCACGCCTTTGTGTCGCAAAATGTCATATGCCGTCGTGACATGAAAATAAAAACTGGGTAGCGAGAACGACATCAGAAAGCCTTCTGCAGGAAAGGTCCACCAGGGTGTCTTGACTTCGTTGCCTTCCAACCCGTTCACGGCTCCGGCAGAGACTTGCCGCAACCCGGATTCTGCCTTCGCTACAAGATCCTGCAGTCCCTGGTAATCAAGATCTTCCGCCGCGGGCCCCGGCATATACTCTCCTGCCAGCGCACCGTTGACCGCACTCAGGGAGTGGCTCGCGACCTGAATTATCTGAAAGCGAAACGGGAGCATATCCGGATAGAGACGAGTCTCGACAATCTCGTTTAGGTCTATCTTGTTTTCCTCACAGTGAGACCGACCCTTGTCGAGGTAACCTGATACGGCACCGAGGGATTGCAGAAAACGACCGACGCTGGCGTCGTAGAGTGAAACCGACATCACATATCTCCTTTTTTTCTCTGCGCACCGGGCAGGCTAGTATAGCTGAACTACTTTAGCCTGTCCGCCCTTCAGCCAGCTTGGCTGATGCAAACGTGGATTAACTTAGAACGAAAGTGATCCAAAGGTATGCACTGGGCGTATCTTTTACATGATTGAATACACTGACGTAGCGAAGATCATCGTAGCGCTGAAATTTTTAAGCAACACAATCGTTCTTTTAGGAATCGTTGCATTACTGGGAACAGTCACGGGATACATTTCACTGAGCCCTTTGGATTCTGAAAACGCATCGGGGCTTCGAATAATCACCTCTTTAACAGTCGGTTCATGTCTGATGAGTGCAGTGCTCTACGGGCTAGACGATTGGTTTTTTTTTAATGACTAAGAAAAGGAAAAATACAATGTTCAAGTTCTCTGATTTCTTTCTACTGCTTGCGGTGGGAGTATCTTTCACAATATCTGCCTATATGTGGTTTGTCCTCGGAGATCGAGAACAAGCTATTTTTACAGCAATATGGGTGCCCTCCATTTTGTCCTTCGGTATCTACTTCAAACTATCAGCTCTAATGGGGAGAAAGCGCTAATGGCAGATCTTATTTACGCGGCCGCTTTTGTTTTCGCTTTGATGTGTGTGGGTTTGATATTCACAGGGATAGAATTTAAAAAAATGCAGGATGAGGAAAGCCAGGCTGAGGAAGAGTAGCTATGCGACGCTAGAGGAAGGATCGAGTGTCGGTGCTATCGGCCAAAAGCAGGCGAAACCAATATTGCGCTAACTGGTGGTTCGGGAAACCGGGGCCACATCAAACAGCGGTCTTTCGCCGGCTGTAACCCTTTAACATTGGCTGTTAGTAAGAATCCAATCGATTAAACGAACCGTATATTAGTTTTAATTAGACTTTCCAATGAAGACACTGAACAATATTCTGATCACCGGCGGGACCGGTTTTATCGGTGGCCATCTAATCGAACATCTTGTCGATCGTGGTTATCGCATTACTGTTTTATCGCGCTCTTCCCCAATTACTCATGCTAAACACACTCAGGTCTGTTTTGTGTCTTCTCTGGATGGCCTTCCTGAAACGAATTGGTACGGCGTCATTAATCTTGCGGGAGAGCCGCTGGATAAATCTCGCTGGACTGCCAATCAGAAAGCGTTAATTATTGAAAGCAGACTGTCAATCACGTCGCGTGTTAATGATTGGATTCGAAAGCTTCCCGTACCCCCGAAAGTGTATATATCAGGCTCTGCTATTGGTTGGTATGGCCACTGGGACAATGAGTGTCTGGATGAGGAAAGTGCGCATCGTGAAGGTTTTTCTCATCAGCTTTGCAATGCGTGGGAGACGCAAGCTAATCAGTTAGCAGACGTTGATTGCAGAATCTGTACTACTAGATTGGGAATAGTACTTGGTGCAAATGGCGGTTCATTACCGGCCATGTTGTTACCCGCTAAACTGGGTCTCGGTGGACCGATAGGTCATGGTGATCAATGGTGGTCCTGGATTCATGTCAATGACACGGTGCGTTGCTTCGAAATGCTGCTTGATAATGATCTGGCTGAAGGTGTTTTTAACCTAACCGCGCCTACCCCCGTTACTCAGTCAGAGTTCGCGAAGACATTAGGCCATCAATTGAAACGTCCATCATTCATGCCTCTACCTGGTTTTATGGCTAAGCTGATGCTGGGTGAATTTGCAGAAGAAGTGCTCTTGAATGGTCAGCGAGTTTTCCCAAAGAAGCTGATGTCATCTGGGTTCACCTTTGACTACGCGAATTTATCCAGCGCGCTTCAAGATCTTTTGTGTCAATCGCAGAAACTTCGCTCGCGGTTAGCACTGTGATTAGTACTAGCAAGAAAAAGGCTCGCGGCGCAATAATGCCGGCACGTAATGGGGTTACTCCAATCGATATGGCGATGGTTGAACCAATGTGGCTAGACTTCATCACCGACCCCTGCATTATCCGTTCACTATGATCCGGAACGGCTGATCCTCAGCCGTAGTGACTGTCTGAGCCGGCCTTCTCTGCAACCTGTCACCGATTTCCCTCATCGCCGGCATATTGCCTTCTAAAGCCAAATCCACCAGTTTTTCAGCCAGCTTATCCATATCCTTGCGCCGCACGATCGCCTTTCGGATAGCGTCGGACCAGGACTTGTTCTTGGTTGCGTTCTTGTTGCCTATTGGGGCACCACGTTTCGCCATTTGATTCAATTCTATGTAATTGATATTGCGTTGATTTTACTCTGATTAGGTTAAGCATCCAGCACAACTACAAACTGGTCTCTCACCTTTCCCGACAGGGTAACTATCACCATCAACTCCTCACTTTGGTCGACTAATCAAAGAGTTTTGGGCCTCAGGCAAGTGCGCGTACCATTCGTATGCAATAAATACAGGCGCCAAGTGCAGGCAGAAGATAATTCCAACGAAAAACACGCTTAGTTTCTCTCCAAATCCCGCTGCTTTAATGAACATAGAACACAATACACCCACTGCAATCACCATTGAGAACAAGTAAAGATCGATAAACACACCCCACACTACGTCAGCCATGCACTATTTCCTCCGTTTCAACGATTCGCATTAGCGGTTCAAAGATCTATCATGCAGAAGCTCCTAATGAGCCGATAAAAAAGAAAAAACCAAGCAAGTAACCGAAATCGTACATAACGCCAGAATTCGGGAACGCATACATCCTTAGGCCCAAAAAGATACTTCCTATGGAACCGAACAACATGAGGTAGCCATGAGCAAGACCCATAAAGAATACTAGAGGGTCGTAGGCCAAGCTCGAGCCTATGTCGGTATGTAACCCGACCCGCTACCCGCTATCAGTCTCGAACGACTGACATTGCGCAGCGACGGCCAGGTGCAGGTCCAGCTCAAGCATCCGTTCCGTGATGGCACTACCCACCTACTC
>JAQWMV010000242.1 GCA_029246605.1 Pseudomonadales bacterium
AGGCCCGTCAGTCCGAAACCTTCCTAGTAAAATGCTTTTTGAATCAATAAAGCGTGTTATCAATGAGTTCTATCGTTTACGCTATCGTATTCAGAGTAGCGATTCTGGAAGGATTTCAGCCTATTTCAGTCAAGGCACATATCGCGAAATCACTTAAAGCGGATGGTGACCGGAGGAAAATGTTGTTTTACGGCAAGCAGGTCGTCGTCAAGAAAACCACCGATAAAGCGGAAGCAGCGAAATATACCAATGCACTAAAGAAAATCGGCGCCGATATTAAGGTAAAGGGCATCAAGGCTGAAGCGCGAGCGGCCAAGCCCAAGGTAGCATAACCGACCGCAACACAAGCAGCGACTCCCACCGCGGACCTGACACTGAAAGACGCGACAGTGGTACCGGATTTTTCGGGCATCAATCTTCTTTCTAACGAAGGTAATATCGTTGAGCCTGCACCGGAGCCCGATACCAGTAGTATTCACCTGGCACCCAACTTCGACGCATATCTGGTTCCTTCCTACAAAGCCACTTTGTTATTAAACCTCGGAACGAGAGGGCGGGCGCATACCTAAATTTTTAGACAAGAACTCACTAGAGCCCCCGGTTTTTAAGGAGCGGTGAGACTTCCGGGTCCCTGCCTCGGAAACGACGATAGAGATCCATGGGATCTTCAGTACCACCCTTCTCCAGAATATTGGTCCTAAAGGATGCAGCAGTTTGCTGATCAAATATCCCGGCTTCTTTAAACGCTTCGAAGCCATCGGCATCCAGCACCTCTGCCCAGATGTAGGCGTAATAACCAGCGGAATAGGAACTACTCGCAAAGATATGTTGAAAGTTGGTCGAGTTGTATCGCGGACCAATAGCATGTATCAGCCCGATATCATTCATCGCCGTAGTTTCTATCGACTCGATGGTTCTGTCTTCTTCAAGAACACCGTGCCAGGCCATATCCAGATAACAGGCAGCGAGATATTCGGTGGTCGCAAAGCCCTGATTAAATGTATCGGCGGCAAGCAGCTTTTCGATCAACGCATCCGGAATGATCTCGCCGGTTTCATAGTGGCGGGCATAGCGGCGTAGCACCTCCGGTTCGATTGCCCAATGCTCCATGATCTGTGACGGCAGTTCGACAAAATCCTGTTTCACGCTTGTGCCCGACTGGCCCGGATAGCGCACACGACTTAAGAGCCCATGTAGTGCATGGCCGAACTCATGAAATAACGTGCGTACCTCGTCCATACCCAGCAGACAGGGATCAGATTTTGGGAAGTTACAGCAGTTAACGACAATGGGATAAATCGCTTCATCCATGTTGGACTGCTCGCGAAAGCCAGTCATCCAGGCGCCGCCTCTTTTCGAAGCGCGCATGTGGTAATCCGTTAGGAACACACCAATCAGCGTGCCGTCACGCTCGGCCACTTCATAGGCCGTCACATCGGGATGATAGACCGGGGTGTCGGTAACTGTAAAACGAATGCCATAGAGTTCCTCTGCAACATTGAACGCACCATCCCTGACCTGCTCCAGTTTAAAATAAGGTTTGATCGTCTCCTCGTCGAGATCAAATCGTACTTTGCAAATCTTCTCGGTGTAATACCACCAGTCCCAGGGCGCCAGTGTGAAATTGCCGCCGTCATCCCGAATACACTGTTGTAGATCATCGGCTTCTTGCTTCGCACGGGCAATCGCTGGTTGCCAGATCTCATCTAGGAGTTCGGTGACTCTATCTGGATGCTGTGCCATACGTTCGTCCAACAAAAAGTGGGCGTGACTGGCATACCCCATGATCGTCGCCCGTTCCAACCGCAAATCGGTGATGGATGTGAGTACCTCGGCGTTGTTATTTTCATTATTGTTGTTACCACAATGCGTGTAGGCGTTATAAATTTTCTCACGAAGATCACGACGTTCTGCAAACTGTAGAAATGGTGTTATGGATGATCGGGATATCGTAAAGAGGTACCCACTCTGACTTTTGGCTGCCGCCGCGTCCGCACCGGCCTGCTTTACCATGTCCGGCAGCCCCGCGACCTCTCCCTCGCTCAGCAACAGCTCGAAATCGTTGGTGTCACCTAGTATGTTCTGAGAGAACGCGGTGTTCAGTGAAGCTAACTGCTCATCGATACTTTGTACACGATGTCTCTGCTCATCACCGAGCGCCGCCCCGGAACGAACAAATCCGCGATACAGGTCCTCGACCAATTTCATTTGGTCGTCATCCAACCCGCTACGGTCTGAATATACCGCGTTCACCCGTTGGTACAATGCCTGTTCGGTATAGATGGCACTAAAATGGGCAGAGTACCGTGGCATGATCTCGGTTTCTATGGCCTGCAGTGTGTCGTTAGTATCCGTACTGGTCAGGCTGAAAAAAACGGCAGATATCTGTTCTAACAACCTGCCTGAGCGCTCCATGGCTGCCACAGTGTTATTGAAGTTAGGCTCGATATCAGACGTTGTTATCAAAGTGATCTCTACCCGATGGGCTGCAAAGGCCTGTTCAAATGCGGGCAGGAAGTGTTCGGTCTTTATATCGTCAAATGGTGGCATACCATGGGGGGTGTGCCAGGTTTGTAGTAAAGGGTTAGTCATGCAATTGTCTCCAGCGTACTACATCTTCTGGTCGGTCCACATCCCAGATTCGAGGTAGCTGCGCCCAGTTAATATCAGCTTCATTGAAGCGTCTGCAGGTATCTTCGCATACCGTGCCAGTGCCCCAGGTTATGTCTTGAAAATAATTTGCATTTGGCTTTGTTAATCCGATCAATCCATAGCCGCCGTCTTCCGCGGGACCGATTACTGCATCGTGGTCCTCAAGTTTGCCGAGTGCAGCATCCATATAATTATCGTCGATAGTTGGACAATCAGCGCCGATCAGAATCACCCGGCTCACACCCGGATCATCCAGCACAGAAACAAAAGCGCGATGCATACGCTCTCCCAGATCCTGACCAGTCTGCTGATACAGGCTGATTTCATGACGTTCGGTAAAAAAGGCATGGTTTGTATCCGGCGCACACCACAATTGAGCCGGCGCCAGCTGCGCGATTTGCACCACATCGAGCATATGGGTGGCGAGCTCTATATGTAAATCGCATGCGCCCTGATCACCGAGCTCAGGTATGAGCCGCGTTTTCACCTCACCGGGGACCGGCGCCTTGCAGAACAGCAGGATTAGGGCATCGCTATATTTCATGAGTAGTAACTTTTGACCAGCCGCTCTGGCGACACACCGAAAAAATACTGTAACCTATACCACCACATATGCAGGACAGTTCGTATCAGACCTCGGGCGCGCCAGCGACGTGCCGAGGTCGTGGCTTTGTCGGGCACACAATGCGGCCAGGATTCACGTCTTAGGCGCCTGCTGATATCAATATCTTCCATCAAGGGGATGTCTGCAAAGCCATTGAGTTTATCGAAGGCCGAACGCCGCACAAAAATCGCCTGGTCACCCGTACAGATTCCAGTCAGGCGCGAGCGCCAATTCATCATAAACGCGAGGACTGAAAAGGCCGGGGTTGTTTCATCGAACTGAAGATTAAATCGACCCCATACTTTTTTACTATCGGCAAAGTCCCGCAAATTATTTTGCCAGCCTTCGGGTAAACGGGTATCGGCGTGCAGAAAGATCAGTATGTCACCCGTTGCCTCTGCAGCACCCGCGTTCATCTGTCGGGCCCGACCCGTTGATCCCTGGATGACTTTAGCTTTGAAGGCTGTCAGCAATGCGAGCGTATTGTCGGTACTGCCACCATCAACAATAATCACGTCAATGCCTGTGAGGGGCGCAAGAAGTTTCTCGATGTGTGGCGCTTCATTGAGCACCGGAATAATAACCGTTGTTGTGGCCACCTGTGTCTAGTTCAGTGCGCCGCCACAACTGCTGCCCTGCCCTGCCGTGCAGCCATAGCAGTGTTCACCAATCGTGATCGGGAGTCCTTCCAGGTCAGTGTTCAATAACGCCTGCAGATGGGTTTTGGGTTTATCACTCACTAGTAATGGCAGTTCCAGCATCTGATTAAAGTCACAGTCGTAAACGTAGCCCTGATAGTCCACGCTAATCAGCGAACGGCACATGACGGTTTCAAGGTTTTCGTCAGAAAAAGATTCACGCAGCAAGGTCATATAGTCGTGGTAGGTATCTTTCGCCAGAAGCCGTGCACCAAATCGACTGATGGGCATGTTGGCGAGTGCGTAAAGCTCATTAAAGACAATGCCATGGTCAGCCATAAGTTCCCGTTTGTAATCCTCCTGCAACCCCTCCTGGGATGGTGGCAGGATAGGCTCATCAGGGTTATAGACCAGGTTCAGGGTTAGATCACTATCAGGCTGCCCGTAACCTACGGTGTTTAGCTTCTGTAAACCCTCGACACTGTCCCGATACACGCCTTTACCGCGCTGCTTATCGACATTCTGTTCCGAGTAACAGGGCATGGACGCAACTACCATGACCTGGTGTTCCGCAAAGAACGCTGGCAGGTATTCGTAGCCTGGCTCTACCAGAATAGTGGGATTACAACGATCCATAACCAGCACACCCATGTCGGTGGCGCGTTCCACGAGATAACGGAAATCTGGATTCATCTCCGGTGAGCCACCGGTCAAGTCAATCGTGTCAATACCCTTGACTGACAGATACTCAAGCACTGTGTCAATCGTTACCCGATCCATTAATTCCGTTCGCGTAGGACCGGCATCCACGTGGCAATGCGTGCAGCTAAGATTGCACAGATAACCCAGATTCACCTGCAGGGTATCCAGTTTCGCCCGTGATATGGGTGGAAAATCGCTTT
>JAQWMV010000245.1 GCA_029246605.1 Pseudomonadales bacterium
TCGTTAGCAACTTCTTCAACCAACACCGCATATTTCAATGCCTCGGGAAATTCATCAAGCGAATAGTACGCAAGCGCTTTCCAGAATGTGATGGCGGCATCCAGTTGACCTCGTGCCTCCTCAAATTTCGTAATATATTCAATCGCCTTACGGTAGTTCCCCTCACCGAAATGGAGCTGGAATAATGCTCGCAGGGATTGCTGCTCCAGGGCTTCAGAGATGACACCCTGCTGCAGTACCATTTCGTAGGAATGGATCGTATTTTTCATATCCTCGAGGGTGTAGTACGCAAAGGCTAACGTATTCCAGATTTGCGCCTTCTCATAGGAGTTGAGACCGCGCTTGTTTAAAAAATCCATCAGCAGATTTACGGCGTCTCGAGGTGTCCCTGTGGCCTCAGGTACAGGTTCTCCTTCTTCGCGAGGAACAGATTCCGGATCAATCATTAGCTGCGCTTCGCCTAGCCTTCTGTAGGTCGATTCACGTAAAGCTGGCACCCTACGTGTTTTCTTTTTCTTTTCCTTCTCAGCGGCAACTGCCTCGCCGCCTAATGCAGCTATGCCCGAAAATATAACGGGCATGGTCCAAAGAATACTCGCTAAAACGATAATTCTAATCATAGCTGTCTCCTAATCGCCTAAGAGCTCGAATGAAATTTTGTTTTGTACACCAGCGGTCGCAACAGGGTTACCATTGATGATCTTGGGCTTGTACTTAAACTTGAGCGCCGCCTTTACTGCCGCCGAATTAAACACAGAGTTGGGCTTGTCCACACACTCCCCCTCGGTTCGTGGTGTCTTTATCCAGCCACAATTGTTTATCACTACTGGGTCAGCAACCATACCCTGCTCCGTGACCGTAAACTCCACAATGACCCAGCCAGTTAGACCTCTGGATAGTGCACGACGTGGGTACTGGGGTTGAACTTTAACGATCGGCAGGTATTCACCATCGCTGATTCCAAATCCACCACTGCCCACATCGATATTCACATTCATATCGAGGTCATTGAGTGAAAAGCCGGATTTGTCAACGGCGACGTTGAAATCTTGCGGTGGTATATCGGGGGGTGGTTCATCGGGTGGTGGTGGCTTTTTCGGCTGGCGCTTTTTGGCGTTCACTTCTTCGTCTTTTTTCACCCGGACAAAATCAACCAAATTACCCAGGTTATCCTCGGTTAGCGCACTGTCCGCACCGGAAATTAATGCCTGCATAAGATAAAATAACGCCAGAGTTACAATAATGCCAACAAGGACTGAAACACTAAGTCTAATCGCCATTTTTAGTTCCCCTAGTTTTCTTCAGAGGCGATTGCTACCTGTGCAATGCCGAGATTTCTAGCAGCATCCATCACCGCAAGTACTTTTTCAACCTTAGAGGATACGTCTGCGATGATAACCAGACCGCCTTTTGGGTTCTCTGAATGCAGTCGTTCCATCGTTGGACGAACGTTACGTATGTCTACTTTCTTTTTGTCGATCCAAACCGAACTGTCATGCGCGACACCTACCAATAATGAGACGGTCTTTTTGCGCTCTGCCGTCTGAGTGTCTGGTCGATCGACTTCAACACCGGTTTCTTTGATGAACGTTGCTGTAACGATAAAAAAGATCAACATGATAAAGACCACGTCCAGCATCGGCGTTAAATCGGCAACTTTTTCTTCTTCTTTCTGTAACCGTCTACGCATGGCTATTGTCTCTTAGTTCCGTTTGGCTAAGGCGCATCATTAATGGTCCATCGTCAGCGTGCTTTCAATATAATCTGACTCCGAAGCGACTTTAGATGCCAAAAAGGTATTCGCCAGGACGCCGGACAGTGTCGCTACCATGCCTGACATCGTGGGGATTGTTGCAGCCGATACGCCGGCAGCCATCGTGCGAGCATTACCACCTGAAGTATTCATCGCTTCAAAGACCTGAACCATACCGGTCACCGTGCCCAGAAGCCCAAGCAACGGTAATAGGGATATTAGCGTTTTGATGAATCCCATGTTGATGCTCATGCGCGAATTGACCTCAGAGATCAACCGCTGACGAATCATGCGTGCCATCCATGAATTACGCTCATCACGAGCTTCCCAGTAGCTAAGCGCTGTACCTACATCATCCCGGTGTTCCCGATTTAGATACCAGGTACGTTCAAAGATTAGTGCCCACATGACAAAGGTTGCAGCTGCGATCAAATACAGCACCTGCCCCCCTGCTTCCATAAAGGTTCTAATAGCGATGAATATAAATTCCATAGTTAGGCTTTTTCAGCGTGCTGAGCAATCAGTCCAGCACTTTGCTCGGTAAGCACGTGCTTAATAGCGGTCGCTCGTGCATGTACGATTGAATGCAACAATACCGTTGGTATCGCCACAACCAGGCCAAGAACCGTTGTAATCAATGCCTGGGAAATACCACCAGCCATTGTCTTCGGATCGCCTGTGCCGAACAGGGTAATTGCCTGGAATGTCACAATCATCCCGATGACAGTACCCAATAGCCCCAGCAATGGCGCAACCATCGAAATAATTTTAATGAATGCAATTCTGGCGTTAATGGCAGGTTCTTCTTTCAATATCGCTTCATCCAGTTTTAGAACCAAATTCTCGGAATCTATTTCAGGATTAGCATGGTAAACCTGCAGAATTCTGCCAAGCGGGTTGGCGGTGTTCGCTGTAGCCACATCTTTGATTTGTGCTGCAACTTTTTGACCGACTAGCGTCAGGGTAATAAAACGCTCAATCGAGAGAAGCAACGCAATGATACCTAGCGTAATGATGACGTAACCTGGTGTTCCCCCTTGATGAATACGCTCTTCAATCGTTGGCACTTCTTTCTGAAGCAGCAATAACTGACCGCGTGTCGGGTCAAGTGCGAAGGGCACGAATCCACTGCTGGCATTCTGCAGATCTTCAGCAGATGAGACGAATCGCGAGGGTGGTTGTTTCGGCAGTTCCGATATCAGTCCTGTGCTGATGTCATAGGAAACATACTCTCCACCGCTCACTAAGTTATAATCACCAACCCGAACCACCTCTTGCTCAACGATACTACCATCCAGTTTGGTCACTGCAGCGGTAAACTTAGTCACTTTGCCTGACTCAGTCATTTCATGCTGGAGTTCCGCCCAGAGGTTTTCGATTTCTTCGATAGATGCGAGTTTTGAACTCCGTCCCATTGATTGCGCAAATTCCCCCAGCCAATCTCCGCGGCCAGGGTATTCAGCACTGACTATAGAACTATCTACAACACCACGAGTGTCGCCGCTCACCTGTTGCAAGACACCAAACAGTTCACGTAGTGAACCTAGTCGTTTTGCCAGTATTTCCTGTTTGGCAGCGATGTCCTGCTCGTTTTTCTCAAACTGAGCTTCTAACCGTTCACTGCGGGCTTCTTCTCGCTTTTGAGCAGCCTCTGCATCACGAACAGCTTTTTGCTGTTTGGTTTTATCGGCTAGAAAATCACGCTCCCGCTTTTCATTGGTTCGCTTGTTGACGGTCTTACCATCACGGACCAATTGTAATAATTCAGCGATGGTTTTCGCTTCGATTTCTTCTTCTGCTTTGACCGGCAAAGAAAGGAACAGGGCAGCGGTAACCAATGTAATGACTAACTTATTCATGATTACTTGGCCTCCGTGGCAGGAATGGGTAAGTGAACAAAATCGGCAGTTTGCGTCTTCTTGGCAATTCGGAAGGCATTTCGAATGCCCAACCTGAATTCATCATCCAATAATTGCCAATTTCCAGTATTGTTGTCCCAAACGCCGGTGGTTTCACCGTCAAGTGTCTGGAATACCAATGCGACACGACCCCACTTCAACATTTCGACCTGACGGTCGCGGCCGTCGAGAGGAATAGTCTCAGTGTAGACATCCAAGGTCGAACCATATGAGTTCTCTACCTGGTAAGCCTGCAGCACTTGGCTAAACTTTTCAGCAACGCTGACATCTGCCCTATCAAAGGTTTCACGTAAGAAGGAAATCCGGTCTGTGCGTTCCTGTACCAGAAATGGCACATCCAATTCGATAAATTTATCAAGACTACCAATCATCCGTTCGATGAGCGGGCCCATCTGGCGTTCAATCACTGTGACGTTGTCGATGGATTGCTCCAAGTCGGCAAGTTCTCTTTCCTGACTTCGAATCAATCTCTCCTGCTGTTCATTGTAAATTCGCAGACCATCAACGATTTTCATGACCTGTTTGTACTGAGTGAGTAGGTCTCTGGTTTGGTCAGAAATTGTATCTATCTTATTCTGGGATTTTCGACCATCTTGGGTAGTTGATGCCCGCACACCCAGGACATCGTCCAGAGACTGTGCGAATGCATTGCCACTGGCGATAACAGACAGGAGACATAGGACAGCGGTAATGCTTCCAAGTCTTGACTGATGTTCATTCATACTGATACCTGCTTGAATTTGTCACTCTAATAATTATTGTTCGCCAGAAAAAAATATTCTTCTTTCAGACACTTTTGCTCAGAGGGCGAAGAATGTATAAGCCGCTCTGCAAAGTCAATAGTAGCGCTATTGTGCCAGCAATTAATCCTCATTATTTTATTTTTCTGCTGTGGTATTAAACGCATGAATCCTGTAGACGGGTTACGTGACGAATTCATCATTTACAGCGCCACATGCTTGAAATCGCCGCCAAGCTCACAAATTCGCTCTTTGTTTGTAATGGTTGCCCGACGATGATCTCTCGCCAGGTAGTTCAAAGCGACCCCAGAGACATCATCTAATGTGGTATTCAATATGGCTTCGCGGAAACTTTTTCTGACCTCACTGTTTCGACCAAACAACTGATTGTGATAACTCAAACGGGCTTCACCCGCTGGCGAACCAGGAGCATCGAGGCTACTTACCAATCCTAGAATCGCCTCTTCAATCAGCGCTGCATCCAGTGAACCACTGGTTAGCCATTCCATGGCGCGATCAAACACATCAAATGTGGCCTGAAGATTGGGGTCTCGGTAGGAGTAGAAACGAAAAATCCCGTTTGCAGTGTCATGCATCGCGCCACCGCCATATGCCCCACCCTGTTCTCTGATGACCGGGTGTAGATAGCCATTACGCAACACGCCAGCGAGTACTGATAGCGCCGGGGAGTCAGGATGATTCTGTGAGACCGTGGGGTAAGCCGTTGCGCAAAAATTGACTTGCGTATTGGTCGTGAATGCCAAATCCTGATCGACTGACGCCATTTGTATGTGTAGTGATTCGTTGGCGTGATCAGCGTTCTCGTCCCACAGGGACGCTAGCTCTGCAACTGCTGATGTACTCGATGGGTCGGTTATCAATAACAGCTGTCGTTGCCCTGCCCTTAAATGCTCATGGATCTCAGCAAGATCATCCACAAACTTACTGAGATTTGCAGGCGCTTCCAGAGAGTCATCCAAATTTCTAAGTTGTTGCAACCCGCCAAGCCCTGACAGCTGATAATTGAAGTGTGTGACGGGCCGCAATCCAGACGACGCGGCAGCCATAGCCAGCAGGTGTCCACTACCCGTAATAGAGGCATCCCGTCGGACGCGGAATTGTTTAACTAATTCTCGTATACGGCCGTGTTCCGTAAAATTTGGTTGCTCCGTTGTGTCTTTGACGAGCGTAAACATATCACGCGCCTTATCTGCCAGGGTCTTTGAAGACACTGTATAAAATGCCTGATAGTTGGAAAGATCACTTGCATCAGTCCTAATGGAGGAAAAAGCGTTGATCCCCCCCGTCTTTGCATGCTGCAGCAATTGCGTATCAATATAACTTCGGGATGCGGAACCAATCTCAGTTAAAAGTCCTGTATATAAAGGCAAGAGCTCATACTGTGGCAATGTCGGCAACCGGGCGATCACCTGTTGATAGGTGATCCCGTTGGTACCTACCTTGAAATAGGTGATAGGGGTTCTACCCTTGTACTGGGTGCTTTCTGGATCGACGTGCGGCTCTCCTACATCCTCAAGCCCAACCTTAGGCAGTACAGACAGATCTTCTTCGGCAAGCTGACGCGTTGCCAGGGCATCGGCCTGTTTGATGAGTGCGCTGATCTGATCCGCCGGGAGCGAGCGTTTAATATGCTCCAGAGTCTCTTTTTCTTCAGTATCCTCGCGTTCGGCCATTTGGGTGTCCGGCACCAGGGTCAGCGTCACCCGATGTGGATTGTTCACCAGCAGATCAGTGATGAGTTGCGTTATAAATTGTGGCTGCTGAATCGACTGGCGGAGTGTTACGAGCGCGGCTTCAAGGTCTAACAGACTTAAGGGGTCACCGCGATGAATAGCAGCGGAAAGGCAGGAGAACATCACCTGCAATCCATAGGGTGAACCATCTCCGCCAATTTCCCGTTGCGAGAGTTCTAACTGATGCAGCACAGACTCCAGACGATCTACGCTAATGCCGTCTTGCAGGATATCGGCCAGCGTGTTCTCAATCAGAGCTTCTATCGCTTCCGTATGCGCCTGCTCAGCACCTTCAAGGCCGCAGGTAAAACTCATTTCTCTATTGCTTTCTTCGAGTCCGCTCAGTGGTGAGATTGCACTACCTAATTCACTGCCTTCAAGTGCCTTACGAAGAGGTGATGCGCTGGTATCCAGCAATACGTCCGATAGCAAATGGCATTTCAACAGCATCTCAAGATCAGTATTTTCACCAAGCAACCAGCTGATAATGACGTGGGTGCGTTGTTTGCTTTCGGTTTCTGGATAGCGCTCCACAAAGCGTTTCGGCTTATCGTAGCGGCGCTCCAATTCGACGCCAACGCTGTCATCGCGTCTATCGAACTGTGACAACGCTTTCTCTTCAAAGAATGACTGCAGTTCAATGACAGGGATATTACCGAAGGTCATAAAAACAGCATTGCTTGGATGGTAGTGAGATCGGTAAAACGACTGTAAATCGTCATACTTTAATCTGGGAATCTCTTTTGGATCTCCCCCGCTGTTGTAATGGTAAGTGGACGTTGGAAATAGATGATGCTGCATAGCTGAATAAAGACGAGAGACCGGGGAACTGGTGTCGCCCTTCATCTCATTGTAAACAATGCCTTTGTATACTAGGTCTGAAGAAGGATCTGATGGTTTGGTAAATTCCAGGCGATGGCCTTCCTGAGCAAAATCCAAAGGATCCAGTCGTGCGAAAAATACAGCATCCAGATAGATATCGAGTAGATTAAAGTAATCCTTGCGGTTCTGGCTTGCAAAAGGATATGCGGTGTAATCGCTGCCTGTAAACGCATTCATAAAAGTGTTCAATGAACGTCGGATCATCAGAAAGAAAGGATCCCGAACCGGGAATCTAGCGCTACCGCACAAAGCTGTGTGTTCAAGTATATGTGCAACGCCGGAAGAGTCTTCCGGCATCGTCCTTAGCGCGATAAGAAACACATTCTCATCATGATCGCTGTCGAAATGAAAATGTACCGCACCTGTTTTGCTATGTACGTACTTATGGACAGTAAAGTCGAGTGTACTGATATATCGCTGTTCAACTTCCTCGAAGGCAGAATGATGGGTCATATGAGGTGATTACCACCATCGAGCACTACATGTTGACCAGTAATCACTGAGTGTCCCTCAACAAATTGCAGGATTGATTCGGCGACAGTCTCCGGAGAGCAGGTAAGTTGTAGAGGCGCTCTATTTTCTAGGTACGCCTTAGATTTTTCGTACGCCTCTTTGCCCAGGCCTTCAGATAACCAGTCACCCTGAATAAAACCAGGACACACAGCATTAACCCTAATTTCAGGACCGAGAACTCTTGCCAGAGACTTCGTCATGGTCAGCAGCGCCCCCTTTGAAGCAGCGTAGGCGATGGAACTGCCGATGCCATAAATTCCTGCCACAGAATCCACGTTGACGATGGCGGCGTTACCAGACTTTCTCATACCCGCCTCTGCCGCCCTGGTCATCTGGTAAGGACCAACGACATTGACCCCATAGAGATCAAAGAAGTCCTGCTTGCTCAATCCATCCAAATTTTCGTGGGGTACAAATGTTGTGGTGCCCGCGTTATTTATCAGGGCGTTGATCTTTCCCCATTTATCCATTGTGGCATCGACCATGCGCCGACAATCCTCGTCTTCGGCGACATTAGCCTGACAACACAGCACCTCAACACCCATCGCTTCACACTCTGCAGCGACTTTTTGCGCAGCATCCGCACTACGAGAATAGTTAACGACAACGTTACATCCTTTACTTGCCAGTAAACGAGCGGTAGCTGCGCCAACACCCGATGAGGAGCCCGTGACAATACCGACTGCATTTTTGAGATCCATAACTATGGCCTTAATCTATGATTTTTCATCAGGATATTCACGATGGAAATATTCCCAATAATCAGCAATGATTTGTTTCATTTCTTTGTGTAGGACGATAATTGTAAATAGGTTGGGCAGCGTCATAAATGCAATCGTGATCGCCGCGATAAGCCATACGAGCGAAGTATCTGAAATGGCAGCGACAAAGAAACCTGCCACATAGGTGATTCGATAATAGATCACTGACTTAACGCCAAAGAGATAGGTCATTGCACGATCACCGTAATAAGACCACGCAACCGCTGTGGTAAAGGCGAACAAGACCAGACCGATAGCAACAACGTATCTGCCATAATCACCAAATGCCCCGCGACTAAATGCTTCGGTTGTTAGGTCAACAGAGTGCAGCAAGGATCGCCCCTGAACATCAACCGCCGTGGTCAACTTGCCCACTTCAATCGTAATCTGGCCTGTATAGGGCGCATCATCCACCACAAACATGACATCCTCAGCAATAGAGCGATTATGTATTACCGTGTAATCGGGCGATGCTGCATCATGGCCGGCAATAATCTCAATCCTACCGCTGAATGCCTCTGCCGATGTTTCAGCGTTATTCAAATAGCTCGCAAGCGTTTGCACGTGCTCAGGATTTTGATCCGTGTAGCTGCCTGCAAGAAAATGCATGTCGAAACTTTGGAAGGTGTTTTCGTGTTTTTCGGTCCATACACCGGAAGACAGAATGACGAGCCCCGTTAGTGTGCAAATTACAATGGTATCGATAAAGGGCTCCAAGATAGAAACCATGCCCTCAGACACAGGTTCCTCGGCCCGCGCCGCGGCATGGGCGATGGGCGCACTGCCCTGACCGGCTTCATTGGAAAATAACCCACGGTTCACACCGCGATTAAATGCATAAGCAAAACTTGCACCGAGAAATCCACCCGCTGCGGCCGACCCGGTAAAGGCATCTTTAAACACCGCGACAAATGACAACGCGACCTGATCTAGGTTTACTAGAATGACGCCAAGAGCGCCAATGATGTATATCATCGCCATAAACGGGACGATTTTCTCTGCGACCTGAATGATGCGTCTTATTCCACCGATGATGACTAGACCGAGGACAATGGCCAAAACGCCACCGGTGAGCCATTCTGCGATCCCGAATGTACTGTTTACCGCGCTAGCTATGTTGTTGCTCTGTGGCAGGTTTCCTGTGCCAAACGAACTGACAACAGTGGCTACAGCAAAAAACACCGCCAGCCATTTCATATTGAGACGGCGCTCCATCACGTACATGGGGCCGCCTACGATGAACCCATCAGCATCGGTATCGCGATATTTGTGGGATAGCGACACCTCAACAAATTTTGTGGTCATGCCGAAAAAAGCGGTCATCCACATCCAAAACAAGGCCGCTGGCCCACCCAGGTAAATTGCGAGCGCAACGCCACCAATATTGCCAGTGCCCACGGTTCCCGAAATGGCCGTAGTCAGTGCCTGGAAATGCGAGGCGTCCCCTTTGGCATCCGGCTTCTCGTATTTGCCAAGCAGAATGCGCCAGGCATGGTTGAAAAACCTGATTTGCGGGAATTTTAAATAAACGGTGAAAAATACACCGGTGGCTAACAGCGCAAAGGGGAAATACTGTGCAGAGCCAAGAAAAGCATCGAGGGTATTCAAAAAATTAACAAAAGATTCTAGCCAGGCTTGATTTTGCAAGATCGTATCCAGAGTTCATTTCAAAGGCGCGTCGACCATACCAAATAAACGCAGAGGGGAACACACTGTCATCACACTACGATGATACTGGTTCCCGCATCGTGACAAATTCTTCCGCTGATGTGGGGTGGATACCGATAGTTGCATCAAACAGCGCCTTCGTGGCACCAGCCTTATAGGCGACCGCCAGCCCCTGAACAATCTCTCCTGCTTCCGGACCAACCATATGAATACCCAATACTCGATCACTGTCCTTATCAACAACAAGCTTCATCAAAGTTCTTTCGTCGCTACCACTCAACGTGTGTTTCATCGCTCGAAATTGCGAGAGAAAAACATCGATGTTCGGGTACTGTTCCCGCGCCTGCGCTTCTGTTAAACCCACCGTGCCAATATTCGGCTGGCAAAAAACAGCCGTCGCTATGCCATCATAGTCCATGACTTTTTCTTCGCCCTTAAACTGCGTGCTGGCAAACGCCATCGCCTCAGCAATGGCTACGGGTGTTAACTGAATCCGGTCTGTAACATCACCAAGAGCAAAAATATTTGCCACCGACGTTCGATAAAATTCATCTACTTTAATGGCGCCATTTTCTTTGCATGCCACATCAACGTTTTCAATCCCAATATCAGCAACGTTTGGTTTTCTACCAGCGGCATAGAGGACGAGTTCAGTATTCTGTGTGCTGCCATCTTCAAATGTCACGCTGTACGAGCCGTCCTCCTTTTTGATGATCTCAGTGACCAGGCTTTCAAAGCGCAGATCGATGCCTTTTTTGGTTAGCTCTTCCTTGACAAATTGCCGCACGTCTTCGTCAAAATGCCTCAGGAACATAGGTCCACGATAGGAAAGTGTTGTGTCTACCCCTAAGCCTGCAAAAATTCCCGCGAACTCAACGGCGATATATCCCCCACCCACCACCAGGACTGTTGCCGGTAACGGTTCAATAAAAAACGCTTCATTGGAGGTGATGACATGCTCGTTACCCGGAAACTCCGGCACTGTCGGCCAGCCACCGGTAGCAATGAGAATCTTATCCGTGGTTACCGTAACGTCATTAATCGAGATTGTATGCTCGTCAACAATGCGTGCTCTGCCATCAAAATGCGTCACGCCTGCGTTATCCAGCATGCCCCGATAGACATTGTTTAAGCGCTGAATTTCTTGATTTTTATTATCGAGGAGCGTTGGCCAATGAAATCCGGGAGACACTTTATCCCATCCAAAGCCTTCGCCATGAAGGAAGTCTTCCGAGAAGTGTGAGGCATAAAAAAACAACTTTTTGGGAACACAGCCCACATTGACACAGGTGCCTCCCATGTAACGGTCTTCAGCTGTCGCTACACGAGCACCGTATTGCGCACTCATTCTTGCCGCTCTGACACC
>JAQWMV010000250.1 GCA_029246605.1 Pseudomonadales bacterium
CAGTAATAAAGCGAACAAACCGCCAACTTCCTAATAATCTAGCGGCCAGAAACCTTTATAGCCTGTGTCTTCTTTCAGTTTGATTCTTTGATCCAAACTAACAAGGACTGGCTCAACACCGTTCTTAGTTTCTAGCGTCCATCCGGGACGAGTCCAAATCTCAAGCGTTTTAGTCGCTCGTGCCGTGGAAGTAAAAAGTTAACAAGGCGCAAAGATTCTGCTGGGTTTGAAATATGAGGGAGCGAATCAGTCAGCAGGTAGTGACAGCAGGTACCGGTAGTCTTTGTCCTTGAACTCAGGTTTACGCTTACCGTCCTCATCGTAAGAGCAGTTTTTAGAAGGACAAAACTGGCGACCTTTTACGAAGTAAGATCCAAAGGGGGATGCCTCTATATTGCACCTCCTTTTCGATAGGCCTCATGTACTTAATGATTACGCTTTATATTTAATAAATTCGACATCTTTCAGGTAACCCTTGAAGCGTTTCATACCTCTTTCCACTTCGCCAATAAATTCCCTCAGATCGTTTGAATTGAAGCGAATCGAGGCATTTTAAGGATGTGCTTTAAGAAATAGTTTGAAAATTAGCGTGATAAATCATGCGCTAACTGTCTGACTCTCCTCCAGACGTTTACAAGCAGACCCGTAATCGTCTTCAGTAAGCCAGTTGTTTGGTTGATCGCAAGATGATCGTTCAACTAGAAATTCTGGATTAAACGGTACCAGTTTCCTCCAATTTTGATCGTCGACAACTGAGTCCGACATCGGTACAAATACTTTCATGTGCCCCCTCTAATTCATTCATGTTTTGACAGGCCCTAGTAGACCTGTAAATGGTCAATGTTCCGTTGAAGGAAAATGAAAGTTCCCTGAACTAGTGTGGAGAAACAATGAAATGAGCACAATTCCGCCAAAACTATGCTCTGTAATGAGATTTTTTCGCTATTGGCTGTCATAGTTAGCAACAAACATACCTCTCGGAAATGACATGGCTAAAACAATCGCGATCGTAGAAGACGACCCAGACCAACGCGATAATTATGTAGATGCCATCGTCAAGAAAGGCTACGAGGTGATCGCTTTTAGCAATAGAGAGGATGCCCTCAACGGTTTTGAAAGCGCCCTACCTGATTTGGCCATTCTCGATATTATTCTCGGCGATGAAGTCGATGCAGGATTCGAAATATGCCGCGACCTATTATCCAAATCACCAACACTACCTGTGATTTTTCTGACAGAGCGCATTGCTGAAATCGACAAGATTAGCGGGCTTCGCCTGGGCGCATGGGATTATCTGCCAAAGCCCATTTCCCTCGATTACCTCGCCGAGCGAATCAGTTCTCTACTGCGCATTAACGAGGCCCGTGGCCAGTCTTCAGGTGGTTCAACGACAGCAAAAACTGTCGGTGATTTATCGATCGATCAGGAAGCACTGCTGATTTCCTGGAAAGAGGAGCCCATCAATTTATCCGGTACCGAAATCCGCATGCTGGCAAAGCTCGTCCGAGTACCAGGCCACGCGGTGTCTTACGACATGTTGATGAATGCGACCATGCAAAGCTTAGTAACCAA
>JAQWMV010000252.1 GCA_029246605.1 Pseudomonadales bacterium
CGTTAATGAATGGTAAGGATCTGAGTGAGATTAACTACGATTTCTCTGTGACTGGTCGCCGCAAATAGAGAGGCCTATACAGGCTGCTAGGCGATTAGAAACAGCGCTCGCAATAAACCGCCAACTTGCTTTTTTGTACACTTTATCAATTAGCTTCTATGGCTAGAGCTTTACATTCCTCAGCTTTACCATCTCCTATAGATTCCGCTGCCGATGTTATTAGCAGGGCTCCTAAGGAGAAGCGGATCTCTATAACCGCGGCGCGTGCCAAGTGGGTACTGACCTGATCAGGATACCAAAATCATCCAAATCCCCCGTGTGATCGTATAAACTAACATAAACACGGGACCACCCATGACACTCGCAGCGCTTGATAACAGCAAAGACGATCACCTAACAATTTCAGAGGAGGCCAGATTAGTCAAACACGCTCTGGTTGAGGCTGGTCTCGAAACCCCGATGATCGACAACGATCTAAGTGCGGAAGAAAAGAAAGTCCGGATCAGCCACGCGATGGCAGAAATTGCGAGAACACTGGGCCTCGACCTCAATGACGACAGTTTGCGTGATACACCAGACCGGATTGCGAAGATTTACGTCGATGAAATCTTCTCGGGACTCGACTACACCACATTCCCAAAAATCACTGCCATTGAGAATAAAATGCGCGTGGAAGAGATGGTCAAAGTTAGTGATATCACCTTAACGAGTACTTGCGAGCATCATTTCGTCACTATAGATGGGCTCGCGACAGTTGCCTACATCCCCAATAATAGAATCATTGGGTTGTCGAAAATCAATCGGTTAGTTCGATTCTTCGCCCAACGGCCACAAGTGCAGGAGAGGCTTACGCAACAAGTGCTGGTTTCTCTGCAAGCCCTGCTAGATACCGACAACGTTGCCATAACGATCAACGCAACGCACTACTGCGTCAAAGCCCGCGGAGTCATGGATGTGAACTCGGCGACCCGCACGACCGCACTGGGTGGCATGTTCAAGTCGAGTTCCACGACTCGCGCTGAGTTTTTAGCACAATAACCGTATCAATGACTGGTTCATTCCACTTGCTGTGTTTACGTTGCTAGTGCTTGGTGCGCAGTACATGCTAACTGGAAGGTTAACGCTTCGGTTTGCTAAAGAAAAAGAAGATACACAAACGTTAAAACAGGCAGTTGTGGAAACTTTTGCAGCAGTAGCGTCTGACCCTTCTTGGCTAGACGAGTGGAAATATGACTGATTCAGTTGTTCGTATATAAATTGTAGTACTAATGATGCTAAGTTCGCTGGCGACGGACACCATACTTCATCCTTTAAAGGTGTTATCAATAGTATGAATATAAAAAATCATCTCTTTCCTTCAACAATAATAAGAATCTGTATTTCTTGTTTATTACTATACGGTTGCGGTGGTGGAGGTGGTAGCTCACCCGAATCCCAGGAACCAAGCCCCGTTAAGCCTCCAAGTTTTTATTGGACAGTCAGCTCTCCAGAAGAACAAGGCATGGATTCAAATAAAGTTCAAGAAATTGTGGAATATGTATTAGATGATGATTTTAACACTCAAGGGTTGATTGTAGTGAGGGGCAATAAAATTGTTGTTGAAGAGTATAGAGGGATTTCTGAATCTACGCTTTCAGGTCTTCAATCTGTGTATGGTAATAATGGCTGGGGTTTTGATATTGATGAGTGGAGAAATCAGTGGGGAACCAGAGATCGATATAGTCCAGCTACAAGCTGGTCTGCAGCAAAATCATTCACCAGTTCTCTTATAGGCATAGCAATTGATAAGGGTTTTATTGATTCCGTTGATGAATATGCTTCAACTTATCTACCGAATTGGACCGGTACGGATAAAGAAAATAGCATCACTATAAAAGACATTCTGGAAATGAGGTCTCGACTTCAATGCCCACCTGGGGGCAACGGGGGAAGTTCAATTTACTACCAGGAAGATCAGCTTGGCCCTGCTATTGACAGGGACTTTAACCAGGATCTACCTGATAATGCCTGGGTTTATTGCAACGCTGACACTATGCTTTTAGGGGAGGTTTTATTAAACGCAACTGGATTTGATGCAATGGAGTTCGGTGAAAGGTATTTATTTTCAAAAATTGGAATGACTGCCGATTGGTGGCGGGATGGGGAAAACAAGACTCTCACTTACTGTTGTCTCGATACAACCACGAGAGATTTTGCACGTTTTGGATTGCTTTGGCTTAATCAAGGTCTTTGGGAGGGAGAGCAAATCATTTCATCAACCTGGATAGAAGAATCTTTAAAGCCTGCAGCTAAAGTAGATTGGTCTGAGACGATTGAGTATGGGTATCAATGGTATATGCATGACGGGTTAACTGATAAGGAGGTTTTTCTAGATGTTTTTGCTTTTGGTGCAAAGGGCTTTAGTACTAATCATATAACAATCGTACCTAGTTATGATCTTGTGATTGTTAGAAACAGTCTCTATTCAAAAAATATCAATGTGGGGACGGAGAGCATTCGCACCGGTGACCTCAATGATCCAGACAATGCTAATTACCATCTAACTTTATACCCAGGGAATTTACTACTGCGAGGCGGTCAATTTTATCTGCTGGATTCCTCTAACATGAAGTTATTTAACTCCGAAGCAATGGTTAAAGGTTTTATAGAGTCCGTCATAGATTGATCAGATTTGCAATGGTTTTACCCCGATTCTACGGAGACTGAGTTAAGAGCAGTTTGATCGGTTACGCCTAACTTAAGACGCTTCCTTGGATTGTAGTACAGCTCGATGTAATCAAAGATATCTGATCTCGCTTCTGCCCTCGTGACATAACGACGGCGATTGACTCTTTCTCGTTTCAACGCACCAAAAATGGAGTTGTCAGTAAGCTTTCCATACGTCGCCCCCTAACTAACAACCTTTGTAATCCTTAGCCACACATTCACGAGCTAGCTTCTGAGCTTCTGCAATTTGGGATGGTGTCATTACTTTAGACAATGAATCTCTGTACCCCTTACCCTTTTCGTGTCCCTCAGAAGTAGCGATATCCCACCACATCCAAGCGTAGACATCATCTCGTAACACACCTTCGCCATTAGCGTACATAACACCAATATTGAATTGCGCTTCTACGATTCCCTGTTCAGCCGCAAGTTGGTACCACTTCACTGCTTCTTTGTCGTCTTGCAGAACACCCTTGCCGTAGCGGTACATATAACCAAGGTTATATTGCGCTCCCGCAGTTCCCTGCGCAGCCGCAAGTTGGTACCACTTGACAGCCTCTTTATCGTCTTTTAGAACACCCTTACCATCGCGGTACATTAGCCCAAGATTAAACTGCGCTGAAGCATGCCCCTGCTCAGACGCAAGCCTAAACCAGGTCACCGCTTCCTCGTCGTCTTGTATAACAGCTTCGCCGAGACGGTACATATTGCCAAGATTGAACTGCGCTGAAGCATTACCTTGTTCAGCCGCTTTCTTCAATATGTTCTCAAGCGTTTCATAGTCACCTGCTTGGGATGCAGCAACTCCTTTATCAGAATCAGCACCCGCATATAATGGCGCTAACAAAGCAAGAATGACTAACGGAGTTATCAGTAAACTTTTCATACGTCGCTTCCCTTTGGTCTCAACCGTGACTTAAGGTTTTTGGTGGGTGTAGTTATTAATCATTTGTATTTTTGTACCTTTCTTTATGACATGTAAAGAAATTAACATCAACTTTATGCCTTGGTTTGAAAAATAGTTTCTTGTTTGAGAAATTCTCTAGTTCAACTATCTCCATATCCGAAGGTTCAATATAAAAAGCAAGTGCATCAAATTGGTCATGGTGATTTGGGCATAAGTAAAGCATATTTTATATGACATCAGGACCATTATCAGGTTCCCCCAGTCCTTTTATATGAACACCAATTTCGATTGCACCATTCTTTAAAGAGATATTTCACTGAATCAGCACTCGCGTTTAACGGCGCTAACA
>JAQWMV010000188.1 GCA_029246605.1 Pseudomonadales bacterium
CTCCGTTGCCGGTGAGCGTTGCAATAATATGTCGCAATAACCCATCGTTCTTGATGCCTGCTATTCTGCCGAGGTGTTGTTGGTTGATTCCTGTCGCGCCAGATATATTCCCTGAGTTAATTGCCGATGCCGTGTCCATTGACGAGGATCACGTCATTTCACACACCAGACTTAGCGCATTGCAAGGCAGCGTTGCTGACAGTTTACAAAACTGGCACAAAGAAAACCCTGGCGCGACCGGAATCAACCAACAACACCTCGGCAGAATAGCAGGCATCAAGAACGATGGGTTATTGCGACATATTATTGCAACGCTCACCGGCAACGGAGAGATCAATAACAACGGTAGTCTATACTCGCTTCCAGGACATAATGTCGAACTCAGCAAGGAGGATACTGAACTTTGGAAAAAGCTCAAACCGCTCCTCGTGCAAGAACCAAGCAAGCCCCCAGTGACGCACGACTTAGCGAAATCGCTAAACCTGCCGGTCAAAGCATTGGAAAGTGCCATGTCACACTACGCGAAGGTAGGATACCTGGTCCGTCCGGTCCAGAACCGCTTTATGCTGCCCGAGGCACTGGATGAACTGCGACAAATACTCATCAAATCAGTTGACGAAAATGACACCATCACAGTCAAACACTATCGTGACGCAACAGGCATTGGCAGAAATCTATCTATCGAAATTCTCGAATACTTTGACCGACAAGGAATCACACAGCGACAAGGTGATCTCCGAAAGCTTCTGAGAAAAACCTGATGGCTGTCACAGGCTTTGAAGGTAAGGTTGCAGCGATTACGGGGGCAGGGTCCGGTATAGGTCAGGCACTCGCCATAGCACTTGCAGAGCAAGACTGCCGCGTGGCCATCGCTGATGTAAACCAGGCAGGGCTGCGGGAAACAGTCACTAGATTGCCTGCTGACGCAACAGTCAGCAAACATGACGTTGACGTGGCTGATCGTGAACAGGTTGAGCACTTTGCTACGGACGTTGCCGCACAACATGGCAAGGTTAACCTTGTTTTTAACAACGCTGGCGTTTCCGTCACTGATACCGCTGCACATATCAGCTATGAGGATTTCGAGTGGTTAATGAATATCAACTTCTGGGGCGTAGTGTATGGCAGCAAGGCTTTTTTGCCCTTCCTCGAAAAGGCTGATGAAGCACAAATAGTCAATACCGCCAGTATCTTTGGTGTTATCTCTGTGCCGACACAATCCGCATACAACGCGTCCAAATTTGCCGTTCGCGGCTTCACCTACGCGCTCCGCGAAGAACTGAGAGATTCACACATCGGCGTCAGCTGTATACAACCCGGCGGGGTCAAGACGAACATCATACGTGCGTCCCGATACGCTCCAACTGACAACGTAACCGAGACCAAGGATGAATTCATTGATCGATTTGAGACGGTGGCGCAACTCAGTCCTGAGCAAGCTGCTAAGCAAATCCTAAAAGGCGTACTCAAAAACAAGGCACAGATCCTTGTCGGCATGGACGCTAAGCTGCTGGCCCTGCTGGAAAGAATCTTACCGGTATCCTATCGCCGAATTCTCAGAACACTTTGGCGACCCAAGATTGACTCGCCGACGACGTAGACGGACAATGTACAACGTCGACACCCTAGGGAAAGAACAATGATAATTTCTAGAAGCGGCCGTTTTGCGGCTTTCCTGCTAGCTATTTTTATGGTCAGCCAGGTCACTGCTGCACCCAGCGAGGGCGATCCTGCGCCGGATTTCGAGTTGCAGGCATCCGACGGTAAGACTTACACCCTGTCACAGTTCAAAGGCAAACAAGCAGTCGTTATCGCTTTCTTTCCGAAAGCTTTTACCGGTGGCTGAACGATGCAATGTAAGGCACTGCGTGACAGTAGCCGCGAGATTAGAAACTACGACGTAGCCTATTTTATGGCCAGTACCGACAGCCTAGAAGACAACACCAATTTTGCCAAAATGCACGAGGCCGACTTCCCTATTCTGGCAGATCCAAACAGCACCATGAGTGCTGCCTACGGCAGCTTATCCCCCAGAGGCTATGCAAGTCGCTGGACGTTCTATATCGGTGTCGATGGATTAATTAAAATGATCGATAAGAAAGTAAACCCCGCCAAGGCTGGGGAGCAACTTGTTAATAATATGAAACAGCTAGAGTTTCCACCTGTCTCACCATGAGCGTCAAAGACATATTGGACTTCTGGTTTGAAGAGCTCACGCCACAACAGTGGTACAAAAAAGATCCCGAATTGGATCAACGCATTGGTGAGCGTTTTGAGTCAACGCTTATCGCTGGCAGCAAAGGAGAACTCAGTGACTGGCGAGAAACGTTAACTGGCCGACTTGCAGAGATCATTCTCCTGGACCAATTTTCAAGGAACATCTATCGAGATCAAGCGCAGGCGTTCGCAAGCGATCCTGTGGCTCTGGTTCTTGCTCAGGAGGCAATTACCGGCTGCGATGTTTTAGCACTCCCAGTAGTTCGGAGAACTTTTCTTTACATGCCCTTTATGCACAGTGAATCTCTAATGGTTCACGACGAGGCGGTACGCCTGTTTACCGAACTTGGTAGCGAAGATAATCTAAATTACGAGCACAAACATCGGGACATTATCAAACAGTTCAGCCGGTACCCGCATCGCAATGCCATTTTAGAACGTACCAGCACTGAACAGGAACTTGAATTCTTGCGCTCCAACCCTGGTTTCTAACGATATGCATTTTTGCCAGGTTGATATCTCTAAAGAGCCCCTCGTCAACAATCTCTTAAATCTCTACATGCATGATATGTCGGAATGGTTTGGTGTTGCCCCCGACCAACGAGGACACTTCGGGTACATTGTGAACGACCATTTTGAAACTAACAAACCAGTTTATGTGGCCTTTGACGGTGACCGACCAGCCGGTTTTGCCCTCATCACCACAGGGGCCGAATCAACCTGCGAAATTGAAGAGTTCTTCCTCATCCGCCATTATCGTCACCGTGGTATAGCCGAACAGTTCGCCAGTCACCTGTGGAATCAACATCCGGGCGAATGGATTATTCGTGTCCTCGAAGGTAATTTGCCAGCAGTGCCATTTTGGCGAAAAGCTGTCTCTTCATTTATAGATTCATATCGTGAAACTCATGAAACTGTAGAAGGATCTCGCTGGATTTGTCTGCATTTCAACAATATGCCTTCAGTTAGCTGACAGCCCATTTCTGTTATTATTATATTCTTTCTTTTTCTAGCGGAGATTCATCTTGCTCATTAGTGAAACAAACAATCATGTACGGCTGGTCACTCTAAATCGTCCAGACGCACTCAACGCATTTAGCCTGGCAGTCATGGATGCACTGTGTGAGGAGTTTCTTGCAGCCGCTAAGGATGATGCGGTCAAAGTGTTGGTTTTGACAGGTGCCGGGAGAGCATTCTCTGCCGGAGCTGATTTGAAAGCTAAAGCCGCAGGTGAAGCTCCAGCGAAACACGGTCTCCAGGGGTTACTCGATAGCATGATTGCCTTTCCAAAACCTTTCATCGTCGCTGCCAATGGTTTGGGCGTCGGAATTGGTTGCACGATACTTGGTCAGGCAGATATGGCATTCGTTGCTGAAAGCAGCCGGTTTCGTTGCCCATTCTCAGCCCTGGGTATTACAGCAGAGGCTGGCAGCACCTACACGTTCCCACAACTGCTGGGGCATCAACAGGCAAGCTGGATATTGCTTTCTGCAGAATGGGTCAGCGCAGCTGATTGCGTAGCAGCTGGCCTCGCGTTGAAGGTTTACCCCGACGAAGGGTTTATAGATCAGGTGATGGAGCATGCCAATGTACTTGCAAAGTTGCCCTTGGCCTCCTTAATGCAAACCAAGGCATTGATGATGGCACCCCATCGTGAGGCTGTGAGCAAAGCAGTCCTGGACGAAAACGCTGCTCTCGATACGTTGCGAGGTGCACCGGCAAACCAGGAAGCCATGAATGCGTTTATGGCAAAACGCGATGCGGATTTCTCGAATTTCTAAATACAGAGTGTCGTTAAATTTAGGTATCTGACTTATCATGAACGATAAAAAAGCGCTACTGAGTGAACTGAGTATAGACGATGAGCAACGCTCAACGGATAACGGTCCACCGAGATACGTCATCGCTGGTATCAGTGCGCTGGTACTCGCCGTAGCTACATGGTTCTGGCTTTCACCCGGACATGAGCCTTTAGCGGTCAATGTTGCGTCGGCAAGACTTCCCAATACAGCTAGCTCAAGCAACGCTGTCCTCGAGGCCAGCGGCTACGTTACCGCCCGCCTGCAAGCAACCGTTTCGTCCAAATACACCGGGCAGGTAACGAAGGTGTTTATTGAGGAAGGTATTCTGGTCGAAAAAGATCAGCTTCTGGCAAAACTCGATGACACGACACAGCTCGCACAGATCGCCCTGTCGAAGGCACAACTGGGAGCGACTGCGTCGCGCCTCAATGAAGTCAAAGTAAACCTGCAGGAAGCTGAGTTAACATATAATCGAACCATTGAACTCGCCGGGAAAAACCTTGCAAGCCAATCTGACCTCGATAGCACCCGCCTCGCGGTCAGTGCGTTAAAAGCACGACTCGCTTCCCTCGGATCGGAAATCGAAGTTGGTGACAAGAGTTTGGCCATCCAACAGCAATACCTAAGCGACACAGAAATACGCGCACCATTTGCCGGGGTGGTTATCGCCAAGGCAGCGCAACCGGGCGAAATGATTTCGCCGGTCTCTGCCGGTGGTGGCTTTACCCGCACAGGTATTTGCACCATTGTGGACATGGCGAGCCTGGAGATAGAAGTCGACGTCAATGAGTCTTACATCAATCGAGTCACGTCAGGGCAACCCGTGACTGCGGTCCTGGACTCCTACGAGGACTGGCAAATACCGGCGAAGGTTATTACGATTATCCCGACAGCCGATCGCAACAAGGCGACTGTTCGGGTTCGTATCGCGTTCCTTGAGTCTGATACAAGAATTCTGCCAGACATGGGGGTTAAGGTCTCTTTTCTGGATGATTCACCGAAACAAGCATCCACCAAGATACTTGTTGGCGTGCTCGTACCAGGGAATTCAGTCACTTCTCTCAACAATGAATCAGTCGTGTTCGTTGTAGATGGTGATATCGTCGAGCGAAGAGTTGTACGTGTTGGGGGAAGACAAGGCAGCGCACGAAATATTACCGCTGGTTTGGCGGTTGGCGAGAAGGTTATTACGGATCTGTCCGAAGCCCTGATCGCATCTCTGGATAACGGCCAGCGTGTTATAACCAATTAGTTTTTGTAAATGAGTTCACTGGGGTGAATAAAAAATGGCCGAAACATTAATCGACGTCAACGAGGTATCTAAGGTCTACCACCGCGGGAATATGGAAATTCCGGTTCTCGAAGAGTTGATACTATCAGTTGACGAGGGAGATTTTCTCGCTCTAATGGGACCATCCGGTTCCGGTAAAACCACCCTGTTGAACCTGATTGGTGGGTTAGACCAACCGAGCCACGGTAGCATAACTATTGGTGATGAACATATAGATCAGCTCTCCCAGGGCCAGCTTGCAAATTGGCGATCACGAAACGTCGGATTCGTGTTCCAATTCTACAACCTGCTGCCGGTGCTAACTGCACAAAAAAATGTTGAGTTACCACTTTTACTCACGAACCTTTCCACCGCTGAGCGAAAAAAGCGAGCACAAGCAGCATTGGCAGTTGTAGGGCTTGAAGATCGTTCAAATCATAGACCGAGTGAACTGTCCGGTGGCCAGGAACAACGAGTAGCAATCGCCAGAGCAATTGTTTCAGATCCTGCTCTGCTGGTTTGTGATGAACCGACAGGTGATCTGGACCGTGCTACTGCTGATGAGATACTGGAACTGCTGCAGGTGCTAAACAAAGAATATGGAAAAACCATTGTGATGGTGACCCACGATCCTAAAGCTGCAGAATTTGCCAATCGCAGCCTACATTTAGACAAGGGTCGACTGGCCAGCGCGGAAGCCGCATGAAATACGCCGGTTTAATTTGGGGCGCCCTCTATAGAAAACCCGTGCGCAGTGCCCTCACCCTCGCGAGTTTATTTATCGCGTTTCTCCTATTTGGCTTACTGCATTCGGTATCAGTTGCCTTTTCTCAAGGTATTAGTTTCTCTGGTGTGGATCGTCTGATAGTTGCACCCAAGTACTCAATCATTGATGACATTCCGCTCAGTTATAGCCGCCAAATTAAATCAGTTGATGGTGTAGAACTCATTGCCCATCAGTCATGGTTTGGCGGTACTTATCAGGACAATAAACAATTTTTTCCACGCTGGCCTGTGCCACCGAAAGAATTCATGGAAGTTTATCCGGAACTTATGATGCCCGATGAGCAGCGGGAAGCCTTTATCAACACCCGAACCGGTGCGATTATTGGCAAGGATCTGGCAGAATCCTATGGTCTAAAAGTTGGGGACAAGATACCGCTTATTGCTGACATCTGGGTGAACAAAGACAACGGCCCATGGATTTTCGATCTTGTTGGTATCTTCGAAGCCGGAGATGACTCGATCAGTATCGATCAGATGTTTATGAACTATGCGTTCTTCGACGAGTATCGTCAGGACAGCCAGGGTGGGGTCGGCACCTTCGTGATAAGAATCTCTGATCCAGATCGAACCGCTGCCATAGCAGCTGAAATCGATGCTATGTTTGCAAACAGTGCCGATGAGACCAAGACGACCACTGAAAAAGCCTACAATCAAATGTTTGCCAATCAGATAGGTGATATCGCTTTCATCATGACAGGTATTCTGTCCGCGGTATTTTTCACGATCCTTTTGCTAACTGGAAATACGATGTCGCAGGCAATTCGCGAGCGAATTCCTGAATTAGCGATTCTAAAAACCATTGGCTTTACAAATATCAGTGTTCTATTCATCGTTCTCGCGGAATCCCTATTAATCGCACTAGTCGGCTGTATCCCCGGTCTAGTTATTGCGCATCTGTTGATACCTGGGCTTGCCGGTGCCGCACCTTTCTTTGAGGCAGTGGAAATCACCCCAACCATCTATCTTCAGGGTATAGGGCTTGCGTTACTACTCGGGATATTAGTTGGCCTGCCACCTGCCCTTCGCGCAATGCGACTGAATATCGTTGATGCCCTCGGAGAACATGCAACCTAAATGAATAGTATTAACCAAATTATCGCGATAACCCTCATGAACCTGCGCAATATTCCCATGCGTATCGGAGCCTCGCTCGTCATTGTCGTTGGCATCGCCGGCGTGGTCGCCGTGCTAGTGGCAATCCTTTCAATGGCCAGCGGGTTTGAGGCAACACTAAAAAGCAGCGGTTCACCGGATCGCGTAATCGTTCTCCGCGGTGGCTCCAGTTCCGAAATGTCTAGCTCACTGTCCCGAGAACACAGCAATCTAATCACGAGCAAACCCGGTGTTAAAAATAGTGACACGGGCCCTCTTGCTGCGAGAGAAACCTACGTCATTGCGGATCTTCGCAAACGGGCAAATAACTCCGAAGCCAACATGCCGATGCGCGGTGTCGATGCCAGGTCCTTCGACATTAGAGATGAATTCAAGATAGTCGCCGGACGTAACATAGACTTTGGGCGTTTTGAACTGATCGCCGGCATCAAAGCAGCCGACCAGTTCCAGGGCATCGATCTTGGAAAGGAACTCACTATTCGTGGCGCCTCATGGACAGTTGTTGGGCTATTCGAAACAGATAGTTCCATCTATGAATCAGAAGTATGGGTAGACAACGTGGTACTTCGACAAAACCTCAAGCGTTCGACAGGGTCGAGCTCATTGTTCGTTAAACTGGAAGCGGCGCAAGACTATGACATGTTTGAGCAGGCGCTGGCGGACGATCCACAGCTCGAAACGAACATCATCAGGGAAACGACTTACTACAGTGAGCAATCGACCAGCACAACGGCACTAATCACTAACTTTGGCTATGGCGTTGGTATCATTATGGCGATTGGCGCTATCTTTGCGGCGTTAAATACGATGTATTCTGCCGTCTCCACCCGTTCTGTTGAAATTGCGACGTTGCGGGCGCTTGGCTTCGGTTCCACACCCGTGGTGATATCTGTGATGGTGGAAGCGCTGACATTAGCGCTTATCGGCGGACTTTTGGGTGCCTCAATTGCCTATGGTCTGTTCAATGGTTATACCGCTTCAACCTGGGGTGGCACCTTCTCGCAGGTATCTTTTGACTTTGCAGTAACACCGGAGCTACTCACCCGAGGTATTGTCTGGTCCTGCATGCTTGGGATGGTGGGCGGTCTATTCCCCGCTATCACCGCGGCGCGTCAGCCTATCACGACAGCCCTGCGTGGCATGTAAAGGCTAGAGACACTTCTTTGCCATTAATTACCTGTGTTGAAGACTTGCGGGTACTCTATAAACGTCGCATTACAAAGATGTTTTACGACTATCGTGACTCCGGTTCCTGGACTGAGAGCACTTACCGGGAAAATCTGTCGGCTTTCGAGAAGATCAAACTTCGTCAACGAGTACTTGTCGATATCGAAGATCGGTCGATAGCAAGCAAAATGGTTGATTAGGACGTCAGCATGTCAATTGCATTGGCCCTAGTAAGACTAACGGGTATGCAGAGGGCCGATGGCGAAATACTGGCAGCAAAGGCCGCGGAAAAATTTGGTATACCCTTTACTCTGTCTACCATGAGCATCTGTTTAATAGAGGATATTGCCGAAAACATGACTGCACCGTTTTGGTTTCAGCTTTATTTCATGCGTGATCGGGATTTTATGGGCGATCTTATCGACCGGATTAAGGCGGCCGGTTGTCCAGCGCTGATCCTGACTGTTGATCTGCAGCTTTTAAGTTAGCGCCATCAGGACCTGAAAAACGGTCTGTCAGCGCCGCCTAAACTGACTCTGGCCAACCTGCTTAATATCTCTATGCATCCTGGTTGGGCGTTAGGCATGCTGTCTACTTCCCGACGGACTTTTGGCAATATCATGGGGCATATGGACGGCATCACTTATATGGGTACATTAATGTCATGGACCACGCGTCAGTTTGACCGCAAGCTCAATTGGGACGACGTAAAGTGGATTAAGGATAGTTGGGGCGGCAAACTGATTTTAAAAGGCATTATGGACCCTGCGGATGCCTATCTGGCCGTACAAAGTGGTGCTGACGCACTGATTGTCTCTAATCATGGCGGTCGGCAACTGGATGGGGCACCGGCAACCATTGATGCGCTACCTGCCATTGTTAGCGCGGTGGGTAGTGACATTGACGTCTGGCTCGATGGCGGGATACGCACTGGTCAGGATATCTTCAAGGCTTTGGCATTAGGTGCCAAGGGGACGATGATCGGTCGGCCTTGTATCTATGGGCTGGGTGCTATGGGAGAAGGCGGTGTGACCAAGGCGCTAGAGATACTGACTCGTGAACCCATCCATGGGGGCTACCTTCGGCTGTCCCCGCCTCAGAGTTGCTTCGAAGCCTACCCCTGACCTGCTTGACCTTGAGGTAGCGTCTGGATCGACGCCACTCTCAAGTATTTAACGGGTGAACTACTTCCAGAATCTTTCGGATTTCATCCAGGTTCTGACTGGATACTCCTCGCCAGTCAGCCCATCTGAGGCTGGCGATGCCAAGAATACGGCTAAATCCGCTACGTTCTCTGGCGTTGGGCATACCGTTAGTCTTGGAATCGGATTGCCGTCTTCGTCTTCTGTCTTTGGGATAATGTTGTAGGACTTTAATTCATCCGTCGCGATTAGACCCGGCAGGATGGCATTCACGTTGATATTGTCTTTTGACCACATCATAGCGAGGTTGCTGGTTAGGCTGAGCACGGCTGCCTTGGCTGCTGAATAATGCAGTTGGCCTGGGTTGCCTTTACTGCCTGCGGTAGAAGAGACATTGATAATTTTACCGCTCTGCTGTTTTAGCATTTGACGACCGGCGGACATACAACAGATGAAACACCCCGTGAGGCATTGCTCGATGATATCGTTCCAGTCCTCTAGTGGAGTGTCTTCCGCAGCACCACCTTTACCCCAGCGACCTGCGTTGTTAACAATAACGTCCAATGCACCGTATTCGCTCACCGTCTGCTCGACCATACTGTCCACCTGATCAGGCTTGGTGATATCTGCGGCGATTGCAATCGCATTGCCACCGGCCGCTTTAACCTTGTCTGCCATCTCCTGACAATTCTCAAGATTTCTACTGGCAACGACCACATTTGCACCTGCTTCTGCATACTGCAACACCATAGATCTACCGAGTCCACCTGCACCACCCGTGATGATGGCCGTTTTCCCGTCGAGTCTAAAACTGGACATATTGTTTCCTTCTAAAAAAAGTGAGAGGACTAAAACACATTCCTATGGGCGGCGCAAAGGCACTATTGCTCGAACCGATCATGGATGAAATATAATAAGATTGTACTTTAAGTAATAGTTATAATCAATTGATTAATATATACTTATATTACTTAATCTAAATTCTCATGTTGGCGTTCTCTGGCTCGCTTCAGGGCTGGTCTCTCCATCATCTCAGCAAGATAGCGTTTACAGTTGGGTTTATAGCGTTCATCCAGCCCAAGCGTGGTACCAAGAAATAGCGCGTAGGCTACCGCGATATCAGCAATGGTAAACCGATCACCGACCAGGAACTCTTTGCCCTCGATGGCTTGTTCAACCGACCGTAATCGTGACAGATACCATTTCGAATAATCCTCTACGACCTGAGGCAAACGGCGTTCTTCCGGTTCGAGGTGGGTATAACGTAAAACCAGTGTTTGCGGAAAGGTCAGCGTCGCATCACTGCGATATAGCCAATTAAGATAATCGCCATATTCAGGTTCATCGACTGTCATACCGATCGAGTGTGGCCCATGTTTATCTACCAGATAATGACAAATACCTGATGACTCCGTCATCGTCAGGTCACCATCGATGAACGTAGGCACTGTGCCCAATGGATTGATATCAAGGTAGCCTTCATAGCTGAACCGGGGTGGAAACGCCATATTGATCAGCTCGTATTCAAGTCCCATTTCTTCCAGAGCCCATAGCGGACGAAGCGAGCGTGCATCGAGGCAGTGGTACAATTTCATTGTATTTTCCTTTGTTTCCGTCAATCGCAACAACGTTACGAAGGTAATGACTATCTCAAAGGCATTGTTAGATTACAAACCTTAGTCGTCCCGGACTTGTTTACTAACCATGCTGCTTCGCTATACTCATTATCTTTAAGGAGGCCAAACATGATAACTGTCTATCATAACCAGGGCTGAGGTAAATCACGCGGCGCGCTGGACATTCTGCGCGAACGAGACGTCGAGTTCGATGTCATTGAGTATCTCAAAACCCCACTCACAAAAGCGGACCTTGAGCGGTTTGTCGATTTACTACCCAATGAACCAGGGTATCTGGTGCGCAAAGATAAGCGCTTTAAGGATCTCGGGTTAAACGCTGGTGATTACACCAGCAAGCAACAGGTCGTTGATATTTTACTGGAACACCCGGCACTGATGGAACGACCGGTCATCATCAACGGCGAGAAAGCTGTGATTGCCCGGCCTTCAGAGAAAGTCGAAGAGCTGCTATAGCAAACATGTTTAACAACGTAAGGGTTATATAACCTGAGAGGATCTTAGCTCGGCCAGCTCGTCATTGTTCAGACCGAGCCAGCCCCCGTAGACCTCATCATTGTGGGCGCCCACCTCTGGAAAGAAATTCAGAGGCACATCGTCATAATCGGAATAGCGAATAGGGCTCGACGGCAAAACAAGTTCCCCCATAATCTCATGCACCATATCGTGCAGCATGCCGCGCTCATGTAGATGGGCGTTCCGGGTCACCTCACCAACATCACGTACCGGTGCAACAGGGACTTTTGCCTGGCGAAAAGCCATATAGGCGTCGTCGCGGCTCTGTGTCCGCGTCCAGCTTTCGATCATCTCGTTGATTTCATCTTCAATTTTCAAACGCTGACGAACCGAGCCATATGCAGCGTCACCTTTTAGATCAGCACGCCCTATAACATCCAGGATGTTTGCCCAATGCGTTTCTCGAACACTTAGCATTGCAATGTACCCGTCTTTGCACTGGTAGCGACCATATGGGCAGGAACCACCGGGAGAACGCGCACTGTTTCGTTCCGAAAGCTTGCCGTGCAGGTGATAACTCGTGAGTTCGGTACACAAGGTGAAATACATGGACTCCAGCATGGACACTTCAACACGTGTCCCTTTACCACTCTGTTGCCGAGCAAATAGCGCTGACAGCACACCGGCATACATATGGATTCCACCCATAATGTCACAGGGGGCGCCACCCGCCCGGGATGGGGGTTGATCGGCATCACCTGTGGTGCTCATGATGCCACTGGCGGCCTGAATCGTGTGATCCATAGCCAGTATGTCTCTATCTGGGCCAGAAAGGCCATATCCGGTGCCAGAGCCATACACCAGCATTGGATTAATGGTTTTCAATACATCCCAGCCCACGCCGAGTCGCTCCATGGCACCCGGGGCGTAATTTTCCAGCAACACGTCTGACTGCTTGATGAGATCGCACAGTAGCGCCTTGCCTTTGTCTTGCTTCAGGTCGAGCGTGACGCTTTTTTTGTTGGAGTTAAGTATGGCAAAAGACATGGGCGTACGGTCCCCGCCATGACCCCGCAACCGTTCGCCACCGATCGGTTCCACCTTAATCACCTCAGCACCCGCCATAGCCATCAAAAATGCGGCATAAGGCCCCTGGTATATCTGGGTTAGATCCACGACTTTGATGCCGGCTAGCGGTCTATTTTCCATTCCTGAAACCTCTATATAAATGCGCCTTTGGCGCATGATATTTATTACATTAAAGCAGAATTGATACGACCCTGCTAACGAGGGCTATTGGCCGGATATTTTCGTAATAGAAACTGCACATCGGGTGACGAAGGGGCAAGCGACTGGAGCTTGGCTAGTGGTTTTTCGATGTCACTCGCCTGGCCCAATTTATCCAGATAAAGCACTAACGTCAGCAGCAAATCGTATTGATTCGGCCAGGTATTGTTTGCTTGCTGAAGAAACCTTACAGCTGCTCCCGTACGGTCTAACGAGTCGAGCGCAACGGCATAGACGTATGAGTATCTGGGTTCCGAATCTTCCAGGAGCGCACCTTTCTCAAGATACGCGAGGGACTGTGTATATTGTCCGGCACGCACCAGGTGCAAACCGTAGCTATGGTTTACTGCTGCGCTATCTGGCGCGACCTTGAGCGCCTTTAGCAGCAAAGACTTCGCTTTGCTGTCCTGGCCAGAACCCCGATGGAAATCAGCAAAATTTATAAGCGCAGGCACGTAACCGGGGGCAACATCCAATGCGCGTTGGTAGGCAGCAGCAGCCGCACCTCGATTGTCCAGATTAAATTCAAGGATTGCCAAAGCCATTTGGCCGCCCGGTGTATCCTGCTGAAGACGCAAGGAACTACGATATTCCTCGAGGTGACTAGTTAATGCCCGCTGCTGTTTGCTCGACAAGTCCAATAGAACGGGAGACAACACTCGCAAGGTTTCCAATCGAACTGATTTGTCAGGGTCTTCGAGCATCGGCGACAGCAATTCCCAACGTGTACTGGTCGCGGTAGATTGTAGCGATACGACGGCTGCGCGACGTACCACTGCACTCGTATCACGCAACAATCCTGTGGACACTGCCTGGGCATTCGGTGACGGGAAGTTGCCCAACTGCTCGAGCAAGGTCGCTCGTACAATATCAGGATGTTTGTCATCAAGGATATGTCTAACTAATAGCGGGACACTCTCAAAATCCAGGCTCCTCACCAGGTGATTGGCCAGCGACCAATGATCCGTTGATTCATTAACACCCCATACTGTGAGTGTGTTAGCCATCCAGTCGTCGGTTTGATCTTCGTGACAATTCAGACAGGGACTCGGTGCGCCGTTTTTAGCCTGAATTTGATTGGGCACCACAAAACGATGGTCTCGCCGATCATCCACCTGCATATAGGTGCGCGCCGGCATATGACAATTAACACACAACGCGCCCTCACTACCGATCTCATGATTATGGTGCTCCACAACATCAAAGGCTTGCGGCGCGTGACACTGACTACACAGCTGGTTGTCAGACGCTTTCACTTTCCCACTGTGGGGGTTGTGGCAATTACTGCAGGTCACACCGGCCTGGTGCATTTTACTCTGCAGAAACGAACCCAGTACAAACACCTCATCTTCAATCTGCCCGTCTGCGAAATACAATCCGCTGCCCAGAGTCTCGAGGGAGAACTGTTCAACAAAATGCTCGCTATTGTCCGCGCTTATTGATCGGCGTCGGGAGTGACAGCCACCACACATATCGATTTCATGCATCTGCGGGGCACCGTTTGCCGAAGCGATCGCACTACCCTTCGTAAACGACCAGACAGCAGGTGATTGCGGCGATTTGTATCCCGTGCCTTTTTCAGCCGCATCAGCTACAGCCAGCAGGTGTTGCTGCGCCGGACCATGGCAAGATTCACAGGCAACATTCATTTCAGAAAATGTTGTCTGATAGGCCATGGATTGCGCCTGATAACCCTCCTTCAGATTAGTGCTATGGCAGGCAGCACAACGGGAATTCCAATTCGCGAAATGGCTAGCCCAGAAAAAAGGATGTTCAGGTGTGATCGTCTCATCAGGTTGCAGGTGAAACCACCGCTGCCCACCAGATTCTGCGGGCCTTGCATCCCAGGCAATGTTCAACGCCTGAAATCGCCCCTTCTCAGTCGCAACTAAATACTGCTGCAGCGGATCAAAACCAAATGTGTACAGAATTTTGAAGTCTTTAGGGACACCAATGACATCGACAGTGTTAATGTAAAAGTCTTCACCGCGGCGAAACAGGTGACTCTCAATACCGTGAAAATTCACGAACTGATTGTTGAAATCGCCGAGAACAGTGCTTGAATCCGCTTTCTGCATGGAACGGAAATGGTCTGAATGTTGCCACTCACTGACGATGTCCTGATGGCAGCTTTGGCATTGCTTTGATCCAACGAATTCACTCGCGCGGGTCAAAGAGCACAGCAACCAGAGCACTGTACAGACGCTGATTTTCACGGTTCTAGCAAATAGCATTACAACGTTACTCCGGCAAGCTCATCATCAAAAACCTACAAAATGCTGCATTGTTTGGCGCGATGAAATCGTCCACACGGGACCGCATGGCAAGAATCTTCTGCCTATATTCTTCATAAAATTCCCATGATGGTCGTGGTTTATACTGCAGCCCCTGTAGCTTAAAATGCTCGATGACACCCTTGGCTGTCGTAGGTTTAACGAAT
>JAQWMV010000190.1 GCA_029246605.1 Pseudomonadales bacterium
GGGATATATGCCGGTACCGAAAGTCAGACCTGGGCTGAAAGCACAGCTTCTTCCGGGGTAGTAGTAGGCGGTATCGCCGCCATAAAAAGTGGTCTCGATCGTCGCAAAAGTGCAGAGATTCACGCCCAGTCGTTACGAGAACTTGGACAGTCTCTGGGCGGTGAAATCACGCCCTACGTGTTAGAAATAGAAGGCAAGACGATTGAGTTGAGTGGCACCGCGCAAGGACAGTACCAACAGTGGCGTGGTTTGCTGCAGCAAATCTATACAGAAGAGACCAGCCTCCCAACAGAACAACAATAACTGGCGCAAGTAGTACATGCTCAAAGAAGGTCAAGACTTTTTACAATTCACGCTGCTTAACTGCATCAGTGAAAACGATTCAGCAGACGTCTGGATTGCCCTGGATCGCGACATGGATGAGCGTGTCTGCCTAAAATTATTCAAGCAGGCAATCGATCCGGACGCTTTAGCGGCAATAAGTGACTTCATCGATCGTAGCAGAGGTTTAATTCATCCAAATATCGTTCGCACCTTTGCGGCCGGTCACGAGGATGGCTACAGCTACGTTAGCCAACAATACATCAATCATGCCGAACCGCTCGATTTGGACAAGCCCTTTACTAAGTGCTGGCCAGTCATCGACAAACTCTTAGAGACGCTGAGCTTTGCGCATGAAGTCGGGTTTGCGCACGGTTCATTTCACCCTGGAAATATTCTGGTCGATTCAAACGGCCATGTATGGATTAGTAATTTTGGTCTCGCGTTACCAGCGAGGCGAGAGTTCACCGCTTACTTGAGTCCAAATTCTGACCGGGCCATTGACTCCGCCGACGACATTTACTCAGCAGGCGCTATCCTCCATCAAGCACTGACCGGCCAAACTCTTAAAACCGGCGAGCCCCAGGTCGGTACCCTACCGGCAGATGTACAGACTGTCATCAAAAGCATGGTCGAGATTTCTGATTATGATCGAACCCGTGACCTCGCCCATGTCCGTGAAGTGCTTTCCCGTTATGCCACAACCACTGGCACAGCCATAGCCCTGCCAATAGATGATTCCTTCAAGAAACCACCCGAAGTCCCAACCACTATCCAACCGGCAGTAAACCAAAATTTCCGCGAGCGAAGCCAAATACCCACCAGTGTCGCATTCCTGGGGTTCATCATATTGTTTGGTATCGCAGCATTCGTTTTTCTATATCTGCCTGAAAACAGCACCTTTGAAATAGCACCAGAGTCACTAGGCAGTATCAAAGAACCCAACATCCTCCAACCTGTTGCCGTTGAAGCCGAGAAACCGCCTGAACTGGCGCCCATCGAAATTGCGCAGATTGAATTCGCGAAAGAGGATAGTCAACGTGCAGCTACCGATATCATCCGGCTACAGGTGGAATTGGAAGACCTTGGCGTTGTGCTCTGGGCAAAGGATAGGTATGACGTCCTGACAGAGCAAGCGATTGCAGGCGATGATCACTATCGTGAGGAACAGTATCGTGAGGCACATGCGATCTACGAGAAAACAATTACGGAGTTGCAAACCTTATTAACTTCCGCGAGCGAAGTACTCGCTCGAACAACATTAAAAGGGACCGAAGCGTTAGAGGCAGGAGATGCCGAAACTGCACTACAAGCACTTGTCATTGCCACTGGAATAGACCGTATTGACCAGTCACTTGAGCAAAAACTCGTACGGGCGGAAAACCTGAATTTGGTGCTCGAGAGTATTAGGTCAGGTGAATCTACCGAACGTAACGGAGAACTCGATACGGCCCTGGACCATTTTAAAACAGCATCAGACCTGGATCCTCTCTGGCAGCCAGCCAAACAGGGGGTTTCGCGAATACGTACTCTGATCAGGCAGAGAGACTTCGCCAATGCAATGTCCGAAGCATTTACCGCTCTTGCACGCAAAGAATACGACCTGTCACGCCAGGCCTTTGATAAAGCAGAGAAAATCCTGCCGTCATCGACCGAACCTGAAGACGGCATTCTGCAAATAGAACTTGCTATCCGAATGGATAAACTGGACGACTTCAAAAAAACAGCTGACCAACATATTGTCGATGAAAATTGGCAGGGTGCAATCGACGAGTACAACGCCGTGCTTGCTATAGACGAGACGCTGATTTTTGCAAACGAAGGACTTTCGATGGCGCAATCACGTCTGGCTCTGGACCAACGACTACAACGGTTTTTGCAAGACCCTACTATCATTAACGATGACGGAGAGCTCTCGAGCGCCAAACAGGTCGTTGTCGCTGCCAGCCGGGTAGCCAATCAGACCCCCCAACTCAAGGTGCAAATAAATGACCTTTCTCGACTTATATCAGTTGCCCGAATCCCCATCCCCATCGTTATCACCTCTGATCAACGTACCGACGTTACCGTCTACCAGGTAGCACAGTTTGGAAAAATGTCGCAAGAGGAGCTAAGTCTGAATCCTGGAATCTATACCATTGTTGGGAAACGAAAAGGTTACCGGGATGTTCAACATACGCTTCGATTGTTAAACGGTGCTGTGCCAGGCCCTATTCACATCAGCTGCACTGAAAAAATCTAAACGATGGACAACAACGAAACCAATATCGAATTAGAAGTCAGCCCGTTTGAGCGAGCCGATCTCAATGGTGGAAAACGAAAACGATTTCTCAAACCAATTCCCATCACACTCACCCTGCTGTTTTTGGCGCTCGGGTTAGCCGCTATCTTCACGCTGACGGCAAGTGCTGTCAAATTCGAAGTCAGTCCCGAACCCAACAAACTTGTCATAGAAAATGGTTTTTTCACTTATCAATTAGGCGAACGATTCCTAATGCTACCGGGAGAATATTCGGTTAGGGCAAGCGCCGCCGGGTACCATGACCTGATGATCGACGTAAATGTCGAAAACCTCCCCGACCAGGTCTTTGAATTCGCTCTCGCAAAACTTCCGGGTATTCTTATCGTTACGTCAAGCCCCGTGGATAATGCTGAGGTCATTGTCGATCAGGTTACTCGCGGTACAACACCCCTTAAGATAGATAACATCGAACCCGGTCTGCACGACATTCAGTTTAAGAGCGAACGCTATTTGCTCTATCAAACAGAGATTAAAATCGAGGGTCGACGGGTTGAACAGCAACTTGTCGCAGAACTTTCCCCAGCCTGGGCGAACGTATCAGTTTCATCGGACCCACCTGCGGCAAATATTCTTTTAGGTGGCGAGGTTGTTGGCCTGTCCCCGGACACAATCGAGATCATCCAGGGCCACCATACACTGGGTGTCAAAAAGCCCGGATATAAACTTTGGCAGTCAGACCTCAGCGTAACCGCTGGTGATGAACTGACCCTGGACCCCGTTGCACTCGTAAAGTCAGATGGAAAAATATCTATTGCGACGAACCCTGCAGGTGCCAACATCACCATTGCACAGAGATATCAGGGCCAGAGCCCTCTCTCTGTTTCGTTAGCACCGGGGAAATCCTATGAAGTGCTACTATCTAAAGCCGGCTTCGAACCTATCGTCAAGGTGATCAGAGTCGCCTCGGAAGAAGACCTTTCTCTCAACCTCAACATGACCCCGGTGATGGGGGTGGTTCGACTACAGGTCCAGCCAGAAAATGCCGAACTCTTTTTGGATGGGAAAAGCCTTGGCGAAGCGTCACAACGACTGCGTCTCAGTGCGACCCGACATGAGATAGAAATCAAAAAGCCCGGGTTCGCAACTTACGTTGCGACCATCACGCCACAACCGGGCCTCACCCAGCAGTTATTGATCAATCTGCAAACCGACGAAGAAGCCCGTGCCGCTGCGATTCCAACCACTATCACAGCGATCGCCAATGTTACTGCAAACCTGATCATTCCTGGCAAACTTAAGCTGGGGGCAACCCGTCGCGAACCCGGTCGTCGCTCCAACGAAATAGAAAAAAGTGTGCAATTAACACGGGCCTACTATCTAGGCACCCACGAAATCACCAATCTCGCCTATAAAAAATTCGACCCCTCTCATAACTCGGGCATGCTCGGTCGCTCTTTACTCGGAGACGACGACCGCCCAGTTGTAAACGTTGCCTGGGAACGGGTCGCACGATTCTGTAACTGGCTCAGCGCACAAAACAGTTTACCTGCCGCATACGAACAAGTTGGCGGTGTCTGGCGTCTCATTGAACCAGCGAACACCGGGTTTCGTCTTCCCACTGAAGCTGAATGGGCCTGGGCGGCTCGTTATGACACCGGTGGCACACCCAACAGGTTCCCTTGGGGTAATAACATGCCACCGCCGGCCGGGGCAGGAAATTACGCTGATGAAGCAGCCGCAAACATGGTGCCCTACCACGTGATTGGATATAACGACACATTCAGGGGACCTGCACCGACAGGTAGTTTCACCGCCAATAATTTCGGGATCTTTGACTTAAACGGCAATGTCTCGGAGTGGGTTAACGATTTCTACACTGCCAGTGCGGGGCGCGAAGTTTTAGTCGACCCCATTGGACCCAAATCCGGAGACTACTACGTCGTGCGGGGAGCAAACTATACCAGTGGCAGGTTTAGCGAATTGCGCTGGACGTTTCGCGATTATGGCAAGGACCCAAGACCCGATGTGGGCTTTCGCATCGCGAGGTATGTGGAATGAAGAACTGGCTCACATTGCTGCTACTCATATCCACAATACCAGCCACATTTGCGGCAGAGGAACCCGCTGAAAATGCAGAAACTCAAACTGAAACTAAAGAAAAATCCGACACAGCATCTAAAGACAAAAAAAAATCATCCGAGCCGGTACCGGAAGCAGATCGGCTCAAACAACGAGAACTGGGGGATGCCTTTCGGCGGTTTGTACCGAGTGAGGCCATAAGCTCAGACAACGCCGTACCTTTTCCAGTCGATATTTAAGGAATCTCATGAAAAGACAATTGCCTGTTGAGTTCATCTTTCAACTATTTTCCCTGTTTGTGGCGGTCATTTTAATTCACGGCATATACGTGTCTATCATTCGGCCCAATGCCGCAGCAGTATTAGAGGAACAAGCCATTCAGGTAAACGCCAACCCGAACTACGTCCCCGAGCGCTCCGGTTACGTTGTTGTCAAAGACTGGGAGCAGGAAGCTTGTTTTATACTGGCGTTTTGGGCGCTATCACTCATGGGTTACAAGGCCATGCTCACCGTTCGTGAGCGTAATATATTGATGATGGATCTCATACCGCTTAACCAGGGCACCAGCATCCTGCCTGAGGATACCAGAGAGTATTCGAGACCCATACAGGCACTACCGGACGACCAACGGGGATTTTTGTTACCACGGGCGCTATTAACGGCACTGCATCGGTTTAGATCCACTAGAAATATCCAGGACGTTTCAACTTCCGTCAGAGCGATTTGTGAATCTGAGTCAGAGCGCCTGGATTCAGAACTGTCCATGATGCGTTTCATTGCCTGGGCAATTCCCTCGATTGGCTTTCTAGGCACGGTTCGCGGTATTGGTCAAGCACTGGGACAGGCCCACAAAGCAGTACAAGGAGACATAGCAGGCGTCACGCAGAGTCTAGGGGTCGCGTTCAATTCAACATTCGTAGCACTACTCATTAGTATCGTCGTGATGTTTCTCATGCACCGCTTACAGCTCGTGCAGGAGAGAATCGTCCTTGACGCCGAAGATTATTGTGACAGCCGGTTAATTCAGAACCTACAGAGCTAATACGCTCAAAGCGAAGAGGATACAAAATTGAGCCTAGGCATCATTGAAATAAACGACTCAGGGATCCAGGTTGCCGTCGATACTGATCTCGTGCTCACAAGTCCGGGCTATGCCGTCATGGATGGTGAAAAGCTCCTCATTGGTGAACAGGGGGCGCAATTCGCGCGACTTCTGCCCACCTGGACCAACAATCGTTTTTGGAATCAGTTGAATACCGATCCGATCGCCAATGCAACGACAGCTGTTCGCCATCATGCTGACCTGGCCCTCGCCCATTTAGAGCAGCTGTGGAACGACATCAGCGATCGTACCGACCAGGTAATATTTCTCGTACCCGGATTTTATGATCGCAGTAAACTCGGCTTGCTGTTGGGTATTGCCAAAGAGTGTGGCATTCCGACAGCAGGAGTTGTAGATACCTCCCTTGCTACTGCATCCGAGCAGGCAATGCGCGAGACCGTCCTGCACCTCGACATCCACCTGCACAGAATTACACTCACACGTCTGGCAAATACCGCGAACCTCTCTCGTACCGATTGCACTACGGTCACGGAAACCGGTATTTTTACGCTGTGGGACAGATGGGCCAACATCATCGCCAATCAATTCATACAAAGCTCACGATATGACCCGCTTCAACACGCCAGCAGCGAACAGGCATTATACAACCAACTGCCATCATGGATCGAAAA
>JAQWMV010000193.1 GCA_029246605.1 Pseudomonadales bacterium
ATCGATTGGTACAAGAAACACTGGCCTGGCGCTGGCTCACATCGACTCTACTTTGACTATGGTACTGAAACTTGGGATGCGCCTTATGAACCCTACCAGAACCGTATGGACAACGTTTTGCGTGAGCATGGGTATATTGAAGGTGAAGATTGGGTCACCCGAAAATTTGATGGGGCTGACCACAGTTCCAGGGCGTGGCGCGAGAGATTACATATCCCTGTTACATTTTTGCTGGGCAACTAGCCCGCATATTGTAAGATAGGAAAATTCATTGCTACCCCAAGGTTCACTCGACCCCAACAATCTCAACCCCAATAATCGGGTAACCGTTACGGCTCTACGATTCCAAATCGACCGCTGAACACATCAAGATTAGAGAAAATGGTGCGCAGTATTGACGGGTCACCGTTCACCTCTGCGTCATCAAACAACTCATCAATGGTGCGCTCGTCTCGGAGCAGGGCGACAAGTTCGGATTTTGTGGTAGCGATCGTGGCATCAGCGCTCTCATCCGTAGCCCCAGGGCGATGATGAATGGCGCGGTGAGCAAGCCCCAGGGCGTGCATCTCATTGATGTCTGTAAACGACCAGTTCACAGTGCCCTCCGCATCGCCGACATCCTGGTCTCGTAGGCGTACTCCAACCAGGTCGAATAGCATATCAACGTCAAGTTGGTCGGTGATGCCGCGCACATTGGCGCCGATGCCGTTGCTGGCGGTGCGCAGTTCCTGGGCCGCCGTCAGATAAGAATCTCGCCATGGGCCAGATTCAGCCTGATAGCCAAGTTGCTCAAATGCATCCGCTTGTAGTAGTCGCGCGCCTTCATGTTCTGGTTCAGCGAATACCACGTGATTCAGGAGCTCGGTTACCCATCGGTAGTCACCTGCAGAAAAAGCAGTCTGCGCTTGTTCCACCACAGCGTCAGCACCACCCATTGCTGCTACGTAGCGTTTGCCGCTTTCGGCTGGGGTATGCGGATTCAGATTGGCTGGATTGCCGTCGTACCAGCCTATGTAGCGCTGATAGACCGCCTTGGCATTGTGATGGATCGTCCCATAGTAGCCGCGGGTGTGACCGTGGTGCGCAAAACAATCCGGTAACACCAGATCCTCTGAGATTTCACGTTGTGTTTCGCCGTGGTTCATGCGTCGCAATGTCTGATCATGTACCCAACGGTACAAGTCACGTTGTAGCTCCAGATACTGGCGCGCATCATCGTGACCAAATCGCGGCCAGTTATGCGTCGAGAACACCAGATCCATCCGATCACCGAACAGGTCCAGCGCCTCCTGTATGTATTTACTCCACGCTAGCGTGTCGCGTACCTGAGCGCCGCGAAAAGGCAATGCGTTGTGTAGCGTGTGTGTACAGTTTTCAGCAATACACAGCGCACCATGATCCGGGAACAAAAAGTTCATTTCAGCGGGCGCTTCGGTGCCAGGCGTGTTCTGGAACACAACCCTGACGCCATCTATATCGAGCTCGGTGCCTGTGAGAGATATCTCTTCTGTGGGGCCAACGAGATCAGACTGTGCCATTGGCACCGTTTGACCGAGCCCACAGTCAACGTGCCCCAGGGGGCCCCTCGGCAGCAGGACGCCAAACTGATAAAGGGCTCGCCGATTCATGACAGGCCCAGCGAGCAGGTTCTCGCTTACGGCTTCGCGCAGGAATCCCTCCGGCGCGAGGATGCGCACGTTTCCTGCATCAATCGCTTCGCGGGACGTTACACCAAAGATCCCGCCGTAATGGTCGACGTGGCTGTGGGTATAGAGAACCGCAGTTACTGGCCGCTCGCCAAGTTTCTGGTTGGCTAGTTCGAGGCAGGCTGCCGCGGTGACCGCGGTGGTCAAGGGGTCAATGACGATCCAGCCGTTTTTACCGGCGATGAAGGTGATGTTGGAAATATCGTAACCACGACATTGCCAAACGCCAGGTGCAACCTCAAACAGGCCGTGGACAGCATTCAAACGACCGTGTCGCCACAGGCTAGGATGGACAGAATCTGGTGCAAGCTCCTGTTCTCGTAGAAAATCAAAATCTGCCGTGTTCCAAGCATTTCCGCCCTTCGGTCCCCTGATGGCACCGGTGGGATGCTCGGCAATCTTACCCCGGGTTGCACGTTCCCGGTCGCCGGGATCATCCAGCGACAGGATGTCTCGAGCTTGTGAATTTGCCGCTACCGTGAATTCTGACGGTTCCTTCGAGTTGCGCCCATCAGTCATGTCTATCGTTCCTCAGTTTGGTCGCGGATATCACCGCAGAAGTTGAGCTAGCCCCATCGACGCTACCGAGCCACATAACACCCAGTTAACCGGCTACGCCGCTGGGCGTTACGTTCCCTTTAGATCAGGATCCAGCGCCGGATATTCATACGGACGCCACTTCGACGCAATGCCCAGGTCGTTACCTTCCTGCTGAAAGTCGTCAGCGCCGCCAATGAGCGGTTTGATTAGCCCCCAGGTGATCAACGAGTCCACATTGTCGCGAATCGTCTGCTCTACCGTGTGCGGTTTGAGCCCAAGCTGGGTCACGGCTTTCTCCAGTACAGACAGTGGTCCCATACGCCATTTGCCTTCGCGATACACACCAGCGACTGCCACATCGGGGTACATTTTGCGCATGATAGCGGCGAGTTCAGTCTGCCTGATTTCGCCGGACTCATCGGTCGCCACCAGGTTGTAGCGTTCGCTGTTTTGGTTGTCGGGGCTCTCTGCGATCAGCCTTTGCGTTTCGGCCACATCGCGAACGTCGACAATGTTCCAGAACATGCGCGGGTGCGCGTAGCCTTCCATCATGTCGCCAATTCGTGTCTGCCAGACCCAGGGGCGTTGGTGATTGGCACTCAGCAGCGGTCCGATGACGTGGCACGGACAGACGCCGAAGGCGGCAATTCCCATTTTTTCGGCCTCGGCATAGACGTAACGCTCGGCTTCCGCTTTGCCCTTGGCATAGGCGACCTCTCGGTCATGGTCCACAACTTCTTCGGTCCACTGCTTGTTGGCCGGCCGATCGTCCATGTCCAAGTCAGCCCAGCAGTCTTCGGTATGGACATGGTCTTCCGGTGCCGGATGACCGACGGCAGCAAAAGAGCTGGTATAGACCAGTCGTCGCACGGTGCCTGACTTCTTGATGGATTCCATGATCATCTGCGTCGCAGGAAAGCAGCCTTCGTAGACTTTGCGCGGCGTCGAGCCTTCGAGATTTCCCATCTCCGCAGCAGCATGGAAAACGCAGGTACATCCCTTGAAAACCTCGTCGTAATCACCCGGCAGGGTGAGGTCACATTCCCATAGGGTTACCGAACCCGGTCCGATCTGGTTCATGGCGGTCAGGTGACCACAGTTGGAAAGGTTGGTTTTGTCACGTACGCAGGCGCGTACCTCGTAGCCATGTTGTACCAGGTTGAGAACGATGTGAGAGCCGATGTAGCCGCCGCTACCGGTTACAGCGACCGGTCCATCACCTGGTCCCACGGGTTGTGGATTGCTCATTGCGTGTTTTCCTGTTGTCGTCAGGGAAGGGGCGAGTATATATCGGAACGACGTGTTGGCTCCACTTGCTTGATCAACCATGACAGAACGTATCATGACGCTTTTAGGGATTCACCATTGTTGCTATTCTCCATTGCAACAATAGTTCAAATGTGGAGTAGGAATGTTTCAATCTGCAAGCCCCAGGTCGAGAACGACAGTCATCGTTACGCTAACGATCCTTTTTCTGGCATCAAACGCCTTTGCCGATACCAGACCAAACGTCATTCTGGTCATGGCTGACGATATGGGGTGGGCGCAAACCGGTTACTACGGTTATCCCCATATGAAAACGCCAAACCTCGACGCTATGGCCAGCAATGGCCTCAGAATGGATCGCTTCTATGCGGGTGCTCCCAGCTGCACACCGACCCGGGCAACTGTAATGACGGGGCGTACCAACGATCGCACCGGTGCATTCCGTGTAGGGCATTCGGTCAACACGCAGGAAAAGATGCTCTCGACTGCCTTCAGGGATGCAGGTTATGCCACAGGCCACTTCGGCAAGTGGCACCTGAATCAGGTCAGGCATGACGGACATCCACTGCCTACCGATGACCCCCACAATCCTGGGGATCTGGGTTTTGACTATTGGCTGAGCACCCACCAGGCGTTTGATTATCCTGAATTCGAGCTGAGTCGTAACGGTAAGCGCGAAACGTTTCAGGGTTATGGCCCGGAAGTCATTGTTGATGAGGCGGTGAAATACATTGGTAAGCAGATTGTCAGGGAACAGCCTGTATTCGTTGTCATCTGGTACTCAGCACCGCACGGTCCGTGGGCTGCTGCCGAGGAGGATATCAAGCCTTACCTGGATAAAGTGAATCGCACCTCAGCGAACATGATGGGTGAAATTGTCGCCATCGATCGATCCATTGGTCATTTAAGGAAGAGCCTGAAGGACCTTGGCATCGCCGACAATACGCTCGTCTGGTTCACCAGTGATAATGGCGGTACACCCGACACCGACACGCATGTCGTGGTGAAAGGTGAGGAAAGCGTAATCACCCATCCATCAGACTGCGGCGACCACATAGACCCGAATCTCAGCAGCTTTGAGGCACGCACCTTACATAATTGCTGGCTGGGCGTGGATCCGGATAGCACCGGACATTTGCGCGGTTTCAAGAAAGATTTTTACGAGGGAGGGCTGCGTGAACCGACCGTTGTGGAGTGGCCCGCCGGCATACAACCGCGGGTGTCCAACTTCCCGTCAGGGACAGTCGATATGTTCCCCACGCTGATTGATATCGCAGGGCTTAGTCCAGATTCGATCAACAAGGTCCATGATGGCATTTCGCTCGCTGAAGTGTTTAAGGCAGAACCAGCGCGCCGAGATCAACCGATTGGTTTTCGGGCAAGTGGTGGCTGGATGTGGCTGGATAACGATTGGAAGATCGTCAAGAACGCCGACTACATTGGTGGGGAGGAATATCCCTATGAACTTTACAACGTCATTGGTGATCCCAGCGAAGAACAGAACCTGATCGACACCTACCCGGAAATCGCTGAGCGCTTATATAGGCAATTTAAGCAATGGAGTCTTTCCGTCAGTCACAGTGCCTTAGGCGCCGATTATCCTGAAGGTCGGGTGCTCCCAACCGGGCGTGAGGGTGATCCGAAGATCGACGAGCACCGGGCCCAACGGATCAAGGAATGGACTGAGGAAGTACGAGCGGCAGAATCGAGTAAGTAAGGCAGTTGTTGAGATACCACCAACGACATGTTTCAGTTAATTGGGTAGGGTAGATTTTCCTCACCCGGTTAGTCTTTAAGAGTAATGGGGTAGCACGATGACTGTTAAAAAGATTGGCTTTGGGATTCTTGCCTGCCTGCTATCCTCGCAGGTCATGGCGGTACCACACGTGATATTGGTGATGGCTGATGACATGGGGTATGCGCAGACCAGTTATTACGATCATCCGCTACTTAAGACTCCCAACCTTGATGACATGGCGAAAAATGGTCTCCGTATGGATAGGTTCTACACGGGTGCGCCCCAGTGTTCCACGACCCGGGCGACAGTATTGACCGGCCGAACCAATGACCGTACGGGCATATTTACCGTCGGCGACTCGATCAATAAGCAGGAGAAGACGCTGTCACAGGCGTTTCGCAACGCGGGATACACCACGGCGCATTTTGGCAAATGGCATCTGAACCAGGTGAACACACCCGAACATCCCATGCCGTTGGATGATCCGCATCACCCTGGCGAACTCGGATTCGACTATTGGCTCTCGGAAACCAATCAGTTCAATCTGGATCCCGTGTTTAGCCGCATGGGCACGGCAGAACAGTTTAAAGGTGAGTCTTCCGAGATCCTGGTGCAGGAAGCGCTTGAGTTTCTCGCGGATACTCACAAACAAAACAAACCTGCCTTTATCCTGATCTGGTATGCGTCTCCGCACGGGCCGATGGAGGCCCTTAACAAAGACAAGGCGGAATTTTCCGACCAGCATGAATTCTCAGCGGCGCACCATGGTGAAATCGTAGCTATGGACCGGTCCATTGGCATGCTGCGGAAGGGGCTTAGAGATCTCGGCATTGCGAAAGACACCCTCATCTGGTTTAACAGCGATAACGGTGGGTTGCCTATGTTTGGCGTCACCAGGGCATCAACCGGTGAATATATACCGGGTATCAACCCGGACTCGACCGGTCACCTGCGTGGTTCCAAGAGTTCATTTTACGAAGGCGGTTTTCGTGTTCCGGCGATTGTCGAGTGGCCCGGACATATAAAACCAAGGATTTCCGACTTTCCATCCACGACGCTTGACATGTTTCCGACCTTGATCGAAATCGCAGGACTTGATCCAGACGATATAGACAAGGTGCACGACGGCATATCGCTGGTGCCTAATTTTGAAACCGAACAGACGCGGCGAGCTCAACCCATTGGGTTTCGCGTGATGGGGAATTTCGGCTGGCTGGATAACGACTATAAGCTCATCTATTACAACGACTACGCCAAGGCATTTGTTAATGGTGTGTGGAACCCCGAGGTGTTTCAGTCGATGCAGAAGCAGTGGGAGCTATACAATGTCGTGGAAGACCCCTATGAGCAGAACAATCTCATCGCACAGGAGCCGGCGCTCGCGGCGCGTATGAGAAAACAACTGGATGCCTGGAATACGTCCGTCGATAAGAGCGTCGTAGGAACTGACTATCCGGAGGGCAGGGTGTTGCCGACCGGACGAAAAAATAAACGATCGATTGATTGATAGAAACAACCGACACTGAAACTTCTACAGACACCTTAATCTCGGTCCTAGCCCAAGTATGCAGCCGCGCTGGTGTGATGAGGTGCCCGTCGGTCAGCCCAGGGTCTGGCCTGTTCTAGTTGCCCGGCGAGTTGGAATAACAACGCATCATTTCCAAAGGCCGCACTCAACATCATGCCTATTGGAAGGCCGCTTTCACTCCACACTAATGGCAAGGAAATTGACGGTTGTCCGGTCTGGTTAAACATTGAGGTGTTGGCCATAAATGCGCCCAATTTTTCTCCAATGTCACTATCCATGAATTGACCGATGGGAACGGGCAGGCTGGCTAATGTGGGCGACAGGATGACATCGTACTGCTCATGGAACCGGCCCATGATACGAGCTGAGACATGATTGATCTGAGAAGCTTTCGCGCATGCTTCAGCATTCAGTGTTTTGCCATACTCGATGAGCCCTCTGGTGCCTGGTTCCAGATCTCCATCCTCCAGTGAGCGACCGAGGTTTTCGAGTTGTTCTGTGACTTTTAATGCGAGGTTCGCGCCCAGCAGGGCAACACTTGCGTATTGTAGTGCCGGACCATCAACTTCAGGTGTTGCTTCAATCACGTCGTGGCCCAGATCTGCTATCAATTTTGCACTTTCTTTCAACGCAGCTTGTATCTCTGAAGAGTAACTGCCTGAACCGATTTTCTCTGGAATCACGGCGACTCTCAGTCGAGAGGGTACCTTACCCACTTCGTCGAGGAATTGACCGGCGAAGTAGGGGGGAGCATAAGGGTCACCGGGTTCCGGACCCGTGGTTGCATCGAGCATGGCTGCGGAATCTCTGACGGTTCTGCTTACGACGTGGCTGATCGACTGTCCGCCCCAGCCTTCTCCAATAACAGGGCCCATCGCAGTTCTACCCCGTGTCGGTTTATAGCCAACCAATCCAGTGCAAGCCGCTGGAATTCGGATGGAGCCCCCGCCGTCAGAGGCATTTGCAATCGGCAGTATGCCGCTCGCTACGGCTGCTGATGCGCCACCACTTGATCCACCTGGCGTTCGATCAAGATCCCATGGATTTCTCGTGGGTCCAAAGAGCAGGGGCTCGGAAACCGGTAGTGCACCGAATTCAGGCGAGTTGGTTTTACCAAAGATCACCACGCCACTCTTTATGTATCGTTCGGTTAGTGTGGAATTGAGTGTGGCCTTGTAGTCTTTGAACAGGGCGCTACCCATTGAGGTCACTGTACCTTTGAGAAGAATATTTAAGTCCTTCAGCAAGAACGGCACGCCAGTAAATGGACCGTCAGGCAGGCCAGCTTTAATCGCTGCCCGTGCTTCATCGTAGTGAAACTGAACAACGGCGTTGATGGTAGGATTAATTTTTTCAGTCCGGTTGATCGCCTCTTCGAGTAACTCGGTAGCGCTTACTTCACCGTTGCGTACCAAGGTCGCCAGTCCGAGCGCATCATAGTTATCGTATTCCCTGAAACCTGGCATGTCGTCACCATCGAGATCATTAATTTGGAGATCGAAAGTGTAAAGGAATACTCGGTATCGATGGACATTTTCTTGTAGAAAACGTGCAAAAGCCGCCGAGAACTTTGGCGGTAAAAAAGACGATCAGGAGCCAGATCTCGCTTTCCACGGCCTGAAGGAAAAAGTCCGGGAGCAGCATGATCGATAGTGCTTCGTCCGGGCCGAGGTGACTTTGACCTGTTGATTCAAGCGCATTTTAGGAATGAATGTTAATGGCATGCTTAAGCGGTTGCGATTGCGGGAGGTCTATTGAGTTCTCTTGTAAGGACTAACCGGCTCGGGAAAATTCCACCGCACCCATTTCCACTGGAACATGTCGTTGGTTGCATCGTTCCAGCCAATGAGACGTGCTTTCATGCCATCAAGAACATCTGCATGTTCCGGGTCATTAACGAGGTTATTCATCTCAGCTGGGTCCGCTTCTAAGTCGTAAAGCTCATCTAAATCGTGAGGCTGGTAGACATACTTCCATTGTTCGGTACGAACCATGCGCTGACTGCTGTAACCCCAGACTTCCCCATGACTTTCACAGTAAACACTGTCCGGCCAGTCGTCGGGTGTCTCACCATCAACCAGTGGCACCAGACTCCGAGCATCCAGATCATTGGGTAGCTCGCCATCGCCCCACTCAACAAAGGTCGGCATCAGGTCCATCAGTCGAACAAATTCCTGAACCTGTCGAGGCTCTGCACCGGGCGCTTTTGCCAGGAGCGGGATGCGGAACACCTCATCGTACATGGTGCCGGATTTTTCGAAGTGTTTATGGCTGCCCGTGGCATCACCGTGATCGGTTGAAAACACAAAGATCGTCTCCTCCTCAATACCACACTCCCTGATTGCCTCGAGCACCCTGCCGACGCAATCATCAACCAGGGAAACATCACCGTAATACTTAGCAACGACGTTCTGCCACCACGACCAATCCTTATCTTCCAGATGCCACTCCTGGTGTTTACGCAGGTGTGCAGCAGGTTTACCTGTAAATGTCTCATCGAAATTCGGCCAGGGCGGAATAGACTCTGGGTCATACATCGAACCGTAGGGTTCTGGTGACCGATTTGGGAAATGCGGCGCCATGACGTCCATTCGCAGGAAAAAAGGTTCGTCTCCTGCGGCGCGTTCGCGCAACATAGCAATCCCCTCATCGGTCACCCTGGTGGTCGCGTGGTCCTCGACTGAACCGGTACCTGTTCCGGCGACAATCATGCTGCCATAGGCAAAGTCGACCGTTGACGTGGTCCCCGGTTCATACAATTTGGCTTGATCAGGCCATACCTTTGGCTTTTTTGCGGTTCTGGTGGACTGTGGCGTTAGACCATGTCGATCGAAGCCAAACTCTTCCGGGCTCAGGTCCTCATTGACGTGCCACTTGCCGGCATAATCCAGCACATAGCCCGCATCCTTCAGTTGCCGGCTGAATGTTGGTGTTTCCCTGGGGAGCCCACGGTTCCATGTCGGCGCGATGTGGGTATTGATCATCACCCCATTGTTATGTGGATAGAGCCCCGACATGAGTGCGGCTCGCGAAGGCGAGCATACTGGTGAGACCGTATAGGCCTGGTCAAATTGTGTACCTTCGGCAGCGAGTTTGTCGAGGTTGGGTGTCTTGCATATTTCATTTCCATAACAACCTAAGGCATCCCGCCTCAGTTGATCCGTCATAAACAAAACAATATTCGGTGCCACATTAAAACTCCTAAACAGAGGTAATCAATATAAAGTCTGTATAGAGAGGAATCAAGAAAATTGACGAAGGATACTCTTGAGTCCAAATGAATGATCATTAATCATCACCGGCTCTGACCCAGGATCCGTCGCCAGCGGCTGGCAGCCTCGTGTAAAATCTCGACTGTTGCATCGCTCTATCAATTCACACAGGAGTTCCTATGAGTAAGCAGAAAGTAGCCTTTATCGGCCTCGGTGTTATGGGTTATCCAATGGCTGGACATCTTGCCAAAGCCGGCTACCAAACCCGCGTTTACAACCGCACAGGCGCCAAGGCCGAGAAGTGGTGCGAAGAATATAGTGGTAGTTATGCGCTGACCCCGCGAGAAGCGGCCGAAAATGCCGATTTTGTTTTCATTTGCGTGGGCAATGATGACGATTTACGTTCCGTGGTTTACGGCGATGACGGTGTGCTGGCCGGCTGCAAGGCGGACGCAATCCTGGTTGACCATACCACTGCATCAGCCGATGTGGCGCGTGAAATTGCCGAACGCGCTGATGTCGAATTTCTTGACGCCCCGGTTTCCGGTGGTCAGGCAGGTGCCGAAAATGGTGTTCTCACGGTGATGATGGGGGGTAGCGAAGCGGCGTTCGAGGCGGCTCGTCCGGTGATCATGAGTTATGCACGGGCAGCCGAACTGCTCGGTGGAGTGGGTGCAGGTCAGCTTACCAAGATGGTCAATCAAATCTGTATAGCAGGATTGATGCAGGGCTTATCCGAAGGACTCAATTTTGCACAATGTGCCGGGCTCGATGGCCACAAGGTTGTCGATGTCATATCTAAGGGCGCCGCCGGTTCCTGGCAAATGGAAAATCGTGGAAACACGATGCTCGATGACGAGTTCGAATTTGGTTTCGCGGTAGACTGGATGCGCAAAGATCTCGGCATATGCCTGGCAGAATCCGAGCGCAACGGCGCGAACCTGCCGGTGACTCGTATCGTCAATGATTATTACGATGAAGTGAAGGAAATGGGCGGTGGTCGTTGGGATACATCGAGTCTGATTCGACGTTTAACTCAGAAATAGAATATAATAACAAATTTATTGAGGTGCGAAAAACATGAAGACGGTGAGCTGGTTCAGGTCCTTAATGGTGTTGTCTTTCGGGGCCCTTTCAATGGCCGCCCCCATCGCGGAAGCGGAAACAAGCCCATCGAAACCCAATGTCGTATTGTTTTTCGTGGACGATCTGGGCTGGAGCGATGTGGCCTCCTACGGTAGCTCCTTTTATGAAACGCCGAACATTGACGCACTGGCAAAGGATGGTGTGCGCTTCACCGATGCCTACGCGACGAGCCACGTTTGTTCACCGTCCCGCGCCAGCCTCATCACAGGCAAGTATCCCGCGCGTCTTGGTCTAACGGACTGGCTGTCCGGCCGCCCAGATCGTCCATTTCAGAAACTGCAAAACGCGAAGAAGCTTCAAGCGTTGCCTCAGGACGAATACACGCTGGCCGAGGCACTCAAGGCTCAGGGATACAGCACGGCTATGTTCGGGAAGTGGCATCTGGGCGAAGCTGCAGACGGCCCCCTCTCGCAGGGATTCGATGAATACGTCCCGAAAGATTGGTACAAAGGCTGGCCCAAAGCGGGCTACTTCGCGCCGTTCCAGATGGATGGCCTGGATAGTGAAGAGGGTGCGTACCTCACGGATCGGCTCACGGACGAAGCGCTCGCATACATCGAGTCCAACAAGGACAATCCGTTCTTCCTATACCTCTCCCACTTCGCCGTCCATGATCCGGTCCAAGGACGCACCGACCTAGTCGATCAGTACGAGGAAAAGTTGAGCAAGATGCCCGAGGATCCAAACCCGGTATTCATTCTCGAAGGCAATCCAGACGATGTGAATCCGCTTTCCCGGGAAGAACTGAATGTACTCATCAACGAGCCAGGCTACGAAGGGCAAGTCAACCTGCCCCGCAGGACGGTCAAAATCAGCCAGCGTCAAGACAATGTCGAGTTCGCCGGCATGGTCGAGAGTATGGACGAAAGCCTGGGTCGGGTCCGCGCGAAACTTACCGAGCTGGGGATTGCCGACAATACGATCATCATTTTCTTTTCGGACAACGGAGGTATGGCGGGAAAAAATGCCCGGCGACCCGATAAGCTCAATAAACAAAAGAAAAAGAACCTGAAAGATAGTAGGTGGTCGAGTAGAGCAAAAGTGCCACTAGGAGGATTTTCGACGTCAAATTTACCGCTACGAGGCGCGAAGGGCTGGTTGTATGAAGGAGGCATTCGCGTGCCGCTAATTGTCCGCTCGCCCAACCAGACCAACCGTGGTACCGTAAGCGCTGAGCCCGTTATCGGAACCGATATCTATCCCACAATACTTGAATTAGCCGGTTTGCCGATGCTGCCCGAACAACACGTCGACGGCGTGAGCATAGCGCCGTTGTTGACCACACAAGGGACGCTGGATCGCGACGCGATCTTCTGGCACTTCCCGCACTACAGCAATCACGGGAATCAGAGCCCGGGCGGCGCTGTCCGGTCCGGCGATTACAAACTCCTTGAATACTTTGAGAACGGTACCGTTCAGTTGTTCAATCTTCGCGAAGATATCGGAGAACAAAACGATCTTTCGCGTGTGGAGCCGGAGCATGCCGCGAAATTGCGCGAGAAGCTCGACGCATGGCGAAGCACTGTCTCGGCCAACATGATGCTGCCGAATCCCGAGTACGCACCCTAAATAATTTGGAGAGATTCTTGCGCCGTTACCGATCCCGCGTGCACCCCCCCGTTATTAGAACTGATGCCATGTGCTACCTACTTCCTTAGTTCGATTTCGACCGGAGTGCAGCACTGTTTGCCTCTTCTTCCATACGCTCGGCTGTTAACGACGAGAGTGAGCCAAGCGAGAGGAGTTTAGGAAAAAGTCCACACCAGCTGCCGACAACCAGTAGTGTTCCAATGCCTCCGCTAACGACTGAAATGAGTGGCGTGGTCAGTTGCGCCACCAATCCCGACTCGAAGCCGCCGAGTTCGTTGGAGGAGCCGACGAAGATGGAACTGACAGCCGAGACTCGCCCCCGCATTTCGTTGGGCGTACTCATCTGGGTGATGACCTGACGAATCACCATGCTGATATTGTCAAGTGCTCCCGTTAGGGTCAGCGCCGCCATCGAGAGCCAGAAACTTGTGGAGAAGCCGAAAACGATGGTCGCGACACCAAACCCTGCGACCGACCAGAAGAGAATGCGCCCCGCATGCTGAATCGGCGGCAGGTAAGCCATCGAGATTGCCATCATAAGGGCGCCGACAGCCGGTGCGGCACGCAACCAGCCGAGGAGTTCCTCGGGCTCTAGCCCAACGGCGCTGGCATCAATGATGTCTCGCGCGAAGATTGGCAGCAGGTACACAGCGCCCCCCAGCAGCACGGCAAACAGGTCCAGGGAAATGGCACCGAGTAATATCTGCCTGTTCCAGACAAACCGTAATCCCTCGACTACCTGACCGATCATGTTGCCGCGCTGGATGCGAGGTGCAGGTGGCAGGCGCATGCCCGCAAGAAACAGGATAAATGTGGCTGATGACAGTGCACTGAGGAAGTATGCTGCCTGAATGTTGATCGCGATCAAGACACCACCGATGACGGGTCCACCAATACCGGTGACCTGCATCAGGCTGGTACGCCACTTGACCGCATTCTCGAACAAGTCGTTCGGGACCAGCAGCGGCATGATGGCCGACCGTGCCGGCCAGCCGAAGCGCAGAAAGGTTGCGTCGATAAAGAGGAGAAAGTAGAGCCATTCAACCGGTGCGCTATAGTAGCTCGCAATGCCGAGGGCAAGTGATGAAATCGTGGCACCCAAAAGGCTCCACATCATCAGCTTCCGCCGATCGAATACGTCAGCAAGGTAGCCAGCGGGCAGAGTAAAGAGCAGCATCGGGATCGCCTGCACCAACCCGACCCAACCAAGGGACAGGGCCTGTTCGGTGCGATCGTACACTTCCCAACCAATGGCGAGACCCTGGGCGGCAGTTCCCATGCCGACAAGGCCGCTGGTGATCAGGAAGTTCCGGAATAGTGGGATGCGCAGCGCGACGTATGGATCGTGTTGTTCGTTCAATGTCTAAAGCCTGATCGTACTGATGATTTCGATAATTACTCAATACCGACTAAAGAATTCCCAGATAACCTCTGCCGTATCAATACCTGTATCGTCATAGGTTCTGGACCACCCATTACCCCAACCGGCAATCTTGTGGAACCACACCTCGTTGTTGTCCTGGCTATTTGGGTAACGAAAGGTTTTTGTTTTCGGTGGAATAAAACCTTCCTCTAGCGTCTCGAATTGGTTCATTCCAGCCCAGAATAAAACAACAAACATTAGTTTTCATGGCTAAAAGATCCAGAGACAAACACTTTAGGTGGAGTAAAGACAAGAATATCAGGAACAGGTCGAGCATCCACTGAAAATTAGACCGTCAACTTCCCATTGTTGTTCCATTCGAAGACTAATTATTTAGATTGAGGCTGCGCCAAACATTCCTCGGCAATGGGGCTTTCAAGATGAAAGAAGTCTGAGTATGGTAGATGTCACATTTATCACGAGCCTTGCTATGCACAAGCTATTCACACAAAAGCTATCGATCATTGTTGCCTGTTTTATTGTGGCCTCCTGCAGCACGTCCGCAACCAGAGAGCTAGCGCTAGGGACACCTGAATCGGTCGGTATGTCATCCGAGCGGCTTAGCAAACTCGATGATGTTATTCAGGAGTATCTTGATGACGGTCGTGTCCAAGGTGTGGTCGTTGGCGTCACTCGACGTAACAAGGTGATTTATTATAAAGCCCACGGCATTACAGAGCCAGTAACCAAGACGCCTTTACCAAAGGACACCTTCTTTGCCATGGCGTCGTCTACTAAACCCATACTGGGGGTAGCGGCGATGATGCTGATCGAAGAAGGGTTGATCAGTCCTGATGACCCGGTGGAAAAATATATCACTGAATTCAAAGGTATCCAGGTGGCGGTGCCGACCAGTGCCGGAAACAAGAATGCCAGTTATAAGAAAAAGAATAAGAACAAAGGCAAAAACAAGGGTAAAGGTAAAGGGAGGTACGAAAAACCTGCCGATTATAAGCTGGTGGATGTGAACAGGCCGTTAACCATTGGCGATCTGTTGACCCACACTGCCGGGCTGGAGACAGGTGGGCTGGGATCAGCCGTTGCAGACCTGCGCCGGGGGCCAGAAGAAACTCTCGCGACCTTTGCGCCCAGAGTCGCGAAAGGCCCTCTGGATTTTCAACCAGGAACCCGATGGGCCTATAGTGGTACCGTGGGTCTGGATATAGTGGCGCGAATCATCGAGATTGCGTCCGGAACGCCATTTAATGAATTTGTTCGTACACGTATCTTTGAACCGCTGGATATGAAGGATACCTACTGGAATCTGCCCGAGAATAAACTGGATAGGCTGCCCGTTAACCCGAATGACAAGGGTCGATTTATAGAGTCTCCCTACTATTATTCCGGTTCCCTGGGTCTTTTGAGTACGGCACGAGACTATATGCATTTTGAACAGATGCTGCTAAACAAGGGCACCCTCTTTGGTCACCAGCTACTCAAACCTGAGTCCGTTGAAATGATGTCAACCAACAAGGTGGGCAGTCTGTTTGGTGCCGGCAAGGGTGGTTCTGGCATGGGATTCGGTTATACCGTGGGCATCACTCTGGACCCTGAGAAATCCAGAGATCCTCGTCCGACTGGCGCCTTTGGCTGGGGCGGCGCAGCAGGGACTATTTCCTGGACAGCGCCAGCGGAAGATCTGACATTTGTGTATATGGTCAGAGGGCCGACCGATCTGCCGAGAAAGCTCACTAAGGTCGTTATGGATGCGATCATTGAAAACTGAGGAGTAACTGAATAGTGTTCACAGGAAACTTATCACCCCTACTACTGGTTGAGCTTGAACTGACGCAGCGAGAATATGAAGAGCACCCGGTGCCTGACAGTATCAAAGAGAAAGTAGCAGCGCTCGATAAAGAAAAAGACAACATGAAATATCGCGGTCATCGATCCTATCTTCGATGAACTCGATGCGCTTCCTAAGTCCGTAGACTTCAGTTATGCACAGCCTAACGATCTTGAAGCAATTCGGCGTGAACGTCCGGACGGTCCCCGAAAGTTGGGTGATGGTCCAGGAGTACTATGGGGACCTAAGCACGATCTTGGATAATCAGCGTTAAATGTTAGCTCGTTCTACCTTTAGTTTTAGCCCCAATCCCTGTAACACTTTGGTGAGAGTTGATAACTTGGGATTACCGGTCCTGGACAGCATTTTATACATGCTTTCCCGGCCGAGGTGGGTACGTGCAGCCAAGCCAGCGAAACCATCTGCCTGGGCCTCCGTAATGTTTCTTAGCGCCATTAGTACGGTAGCGGTATCACCATCTTCTAACGCGTCGCTCAGATACTCCGCGGCAACTTCGGCGTCGCGCAGCTGCTCGTTATGGGTCTGTCTAACATTACGTGTCATGGTCATATCTCCGACGTGATGCTTTCCAAAATTCTTTTGCGTTCCTGATATCACGTGATTGTGTGGATTTATCGCCGCCGCAGATTAATAAATACGTATGCTGTCTTACTTTGCCGAAATACACACGATAACCTGGTCCATAGTGTATTCGCAGCTCACTAAGCCCATCGCCTATCGGCTCGACATCGTCGAGCAGGCCCAACTCCATTTTGTCTACCTGCAGAATGATCTTGGCCTTTGCTCTCTTATCCCTCAGCTTTTCCATCCACTGCGCATATGGGCTGATGCCCCTTTCATTCGTGTATTCATCAATAATGTTCATACATTGTATCCTTAAAGATACAAAAAAACTAATCATGCTGGGAAGTCAGAAATTCAGTCACACTGTAAGCGTATGCCAGGAAGTAGGTTTCGGGCATAGGCTGTTATCCTTGATTTAAGTAGGAAATGGACCCGACTCTATGCGTCATTCATGCGGTCGATGCGTGACCGGTATTGGAACAGAGTGATGTTGGTGGATGTCCTTGCATATTCAGGAGCACGTATGTATTTTCAAGCGCTAACAATAAATTACTCAGGTTCTGATCAATGGAGTTAAAGGGCAAGGTTGCAGTCATTACTGGTGGTAGTGGCGGCATAGGTCGCGCCATGGCGCAGGAATTTTTGGCTGAAGGTGCGCGTGGCATCATGTTGGCAGATATCGATGCCGCTGCAGTCGCCGCGACGGCAGGGGAATTAGGCTGCGCAGGTATGGCCTGTGATGTTACTGATGAAGCGCAGGTTCAGGCACTGGTGGCCGCCGCAGAATCACAGTTTGGTCAGATCGATCTGTTCTGCTCTAACGCGGGCAAAGGTCACGCTGGCGTGCTCACCGATATCGAAAACGCAGACTGGCAGAATCAGTGGGATATCCATGTGATGGCGCATATCTATGCTGCGCGTGCGGTGCTTCCCGGTATGATTGAACGCGGTGAAGGCTATTTGCTGAATACGGCCTCAGCCGCAGGATTGCTTGCGGCGCTAGGTTCAGGGGCTTATTCAGTAACCAAGGCAGCGGCTGTAAAACTGTCCGAGTTTCTGGCCATGACACACGGCGATGAAGGTATCCGAGTTTCGGTGCTTTGCCCTCAGGGCGTCAACACTGCGATGGGTCCGAAGAGTCTTGGGGACGGCCAGACCGACGGTATTCTGGAACCCGAAGCACTGGCAGCCGTCGTCGTCGAAACCATTCGGGAAGAACGTTTCCACGTGCTTCCCCATCCGGAAGTTGAAGAATATGTGCGCCGAAAGGGTGACAACATTGATCGTTGGTTGCACGGTATGCGTCGGTTGCGTAGTCGGTCGATGTCTGGGGAGTAACGGATAACGACTTGAGACGTACTGCCCTGGATTTTGTTATACAATTTGCACCTAACTAACACATGACTAAAGGGGAAAACAATGACAGACCAACCCGGAAAAATGACCTCCGGTGCACTCGATATAGGCATGGTAGCTAGTGACTTAGAAGCGATGATCGC
>JAQWMV010000206.1 GCA_029246605.1 Pseudomonadales bacterium
ATTCGTGAGGAAGTGATGTTCTATCTCTATATGCCTTGGCCGGTCTTGAGGTCTCTGGCCCTAGCGCTTGGCGGACGCCTGGTGGACGCGGGCAGTATTTCGGTGTCAGACGATATATTTTATCTGTTCAGCGAGGAAATCAATCGAGCCATTGCCGCCAGAAAGGAAGAGCACGCCATACCCGAATTTCAGCAGCTGATCGCGGAACGCCGTGAGCTGAGGGAGGCCCGCAAACGTCTGCATCCACCGGGCACGATACCGTTTGAGGCCAGTGAGCACCCCAGCGTCAAGTTCAAGGAAACTCAGATCTATAATGACCCGGAGAGCGATACCCTGATGGGCGTTGCCGTCAGCCCCGGTTCGGTTAAAAGCGCAGCCAGCCTGATCACCTCACCCGATGAGTTCGGCCTGATGAGACCTGGTTCGATTCTGGTGTGTCCCATGACTAATCCGGCATGGACACCACTGTTTGCGCATGCGTCGGGGTTAGTCACAGACATGGGTGGCATCCTGGGTCATGGCTCCATCGTCGCCAGGGAGTATGGTATTCCTGCAGTGGTGGGCACTGGCATCGGCACGCAGCGTATCAAACAGGGTCAGCAGATCGCAGTGGATGGCGATGCCGGTACCGTGAAGCTGTAAGAGGTAGAAAACTATGAAGATGAGAAAAGAAGAAATAGAAGTAAACCGCATGAAGGAAAATATTCCCAGAATTGCGATTCCTCCCTTGGTGGGTTCTATCGTTCAACGTTCTTCATTTACAAGTAGCCTACACTGTTCAAAACGGACGTTGAAGATAATCCAATTCCACAGGTAAGTCATGACTCGATCGTCTGTGCAGGGCCTAACCCCTTGACTTGAGGTGACGCTAGGCATGCCTGCAGTTTTTCTTCGAGAGCCTTAGTGGTTCCCCCAGGCATTGGGATTTTCCGGAGTGGGACGACGTGCATCGATACTGTCGAAAGAACTGACGCCAAGTAACAATCCGAATGTGCGCCGAGGATGAATGAATCCCAAAGTGCCGCCGGGCATGCCATCCCAGCCACCACCAGTGGATTCGACTCGTTCCTTGATCTCTGGAAGGTTCTCAGTGTGGACGGTTGCCATATAGATGCCACCGATGCCGTTAGTCTTTGCTAGAAACCGGCCGGCTGCTTTCTCGTGCTCAAAGGGGTCGAGATACTCGAGGCTATCGAGGGGAGCCCCCTTTTTTGCTTCGAACCAGGTGATGGCAGCGTGGTAACCCCATACGGAACTGGTGTAAAGGTTGGTCAATTTATCTTCGATGCCGAATAGGTCGCTGTAGAATGCGACACTTTCATCAAGGTCTGGCACCGTGTAGGTGATTTGCCAGATTTTGTCCATTAAGCCGACTCGCGTTTCACGTTCAGCGGTTGGACTCAGGATGACACCAGTACCGCGAAGATTCTCAGGGTAAACCACAAACCGGTCGCCCTGTTGGGTCACCTTGATGCCTGCCTGCTCGATTCGAGCAGCGACCGCAGCTGGATTATTCAGCGCGAAACCACCGGCGAATAATCCACGTTTGCCGCCTTTAACAAAGTCGGCTGCGGGCCCTGGTCCTTTGGGTTCGTAGATTTCCAATTGATCGCGCCCCCACTGGAGCGTTATGCGCCTTGCGTTTGCATCGGAATCCACGGTGTCATCGATGACGACACTGTCAAAAATTGCGTTCATTGCAGTCGCTGCCTCATCTGCATCGGGTACCGCGAGAGCCAGTCGGTCAGTCTGTTGAAGCATGTTTGTGTCCTGTTCAAAAAATCACTGCAATAGTGCGTGAGGGTTTGACAGAACTCAAGCGTGGAAATGATGGATCCGCTATACTGCGACACCCCCTCTATTGATTCTTCCCTATGATTGCAAAGATATGCTCCAACCTTGGCCTGCTAGCGATAGCAGTATGTAGCAGTGTAGCTGCCGAAACTGATCGATCGACCAACCTTTATTGGGGTGACACCCACGTACATACCTACCTGTCGGCGGATGCCTATGGGCTTGGCACGCGTATTACGCCCGACACAGCGTACCGCTATGCGCGTGGAGAGATCATCACCGCAGACAATGGTACAGAGGTAAAAATTCGCAAGCCTTTGGATTTCCTGATGGTGGCGGATCATGCCGAAAACCTTGGTGTGCGTGCTGCACTTGCTGCGGGGCAGGAAATACGGCTGACGGAAGCTGGCAAAAGAATGAAGGTCGCTCTGTCAAAAAATAATTTATCTATTCGGGATCTTGTCGCAGCCAAAACCAAAGCGGAACAAAGCCGCGTTCTCAGTATGATCGGCAATGCGAAGGGTGATTGGAAAAGCCCATTGGCGGAAGACGAGGAATTCACGCGCTCCGTCTGGGGGGACGTCATCGCCGTTGCCGAGAAATATAATGACCCAGGTAAGTTTACTGCGTTCATTGGTTTTGAGTGGACCGGACTATACATGATGCATCGCAATGTACTGTTCGTCGACGGTGCTGAGAAAACCAGCCAGGTTGTGCCTTATTCTCTGATTGACAGCGCCGACCCGGAGGACCTCTGGCAGTATCTGGCAGACTATGAAAACAAGACAACTGGCCGAGTGATGTCAATTCCGCACAACGCCAATCTCAGTAACGGCGCGATGTTTTCTCTCCTTGATTTTACCGGCAACCCATTAACCAACGCCTATGCAAAGACCAGATCCAGATGGGAAAGGATCTATGAGGCCACGCAGTATAAGGGCGATAGTGAAGCGCATCCTGATCTCTCACCCGATGATGAATTCGCAGATTTTGAAAAAATGGGGGCGACATCCCCTTCGTACAGGAAGGCGATAGCCGCAGCAAAGACTAAAGGTGGTGGCAAGGCTAGTGCTGAAGGTAAGGCCATGGCAAAGAACAGCGATAAAAAACCCAAAGGCAAGGCTACGGCAAAGAACAACGATAAAAAACCCCAAGGTAAGGGTTCAAACATACAGCAGTATCCCTTGAAAGGTTCTTTCGCCCGTCCGGCGCTTAAGCAGGGTCTGAGTCAACAGGTGAAACTGGGCATCAATCCCTTCAAGGTGGGTCTTATTGGCAGCACGGATTCGCATATTGGTTTAAGCAGTGCTGATGAAGCAGGTTATCTTGGTAAACAGGGAGCCTTTCGAGTCGCGAGCGCTATCTGGAATGCGGCGGGTTTTGCTGGAGTCTGGGCCAATGAAAACACCAGGCAGGCTATTTTTGCAGCCATGCAACGCCGGGAAGTGTTCGCCAGTACCGGGCCGCGAATGGCGGTACGACTGTTTGGTGGTTGGGATTTTGAAGCTGATGATGCCTTTACGCCACACCTAGTTGAGGTAGGTTACCGCAAAGGTGTCCCCATGGGAGGAGATCTGACCCAAGCGCCCAAACGCCGCTCACCCAGTTTTCTTATTCATGCCGTCAGGGACTCCGATGGTGCCAATCTGGATCGTGTCCAGGTCATTAAAGGATGGCGCGACACAAAAGGAAAACTTCATGAAAAGGTCTACAACGTGGCCGTGTCTGATGACCGAAAATTCAATGCATCAGGTGACGTAGATGCTGTGGGCAATACAGTAGATCTAAGTGATGCTACCTATACGAACCGCATTGGTGATCCGGAGCTGACGACTGTTTGGACAGATCCGGATTTCGATGCCAGAGAACATGCGTTTTACTACGTGCGCGTGTTGCAGATTCCAACACCGCGCTGGATCGCTTTCGATGTCGCGAACAAGGGCGCGGAATTAAACCCGGAGATTCCTCTCACTACGCAGGAACGCCTTTACACATCGCCAATCTGGTATACGCCACAGTAACGTCCACCGATGTCGGGAACCTAGTCGAACAGGCCTCGCGGACTCTTTGCCAAAAGGCCCCC
>JAQWMV010000208.1 GCA_029246605.1 Pseudomonadales bacterium
TCTATATGTTTTATAGTGATAAGAACTTACCCTCCGGAAATAATAAACCCTACCCATAATCAATAACGTATCGATACTAAACGTCGTTATTACACCAGGGTACGGCATGATGCACCATTCGCCTCTGAACTCCCAAAAAAAATTAATGGCTGGGTTGATTTGTTAAGGAAGGTTGGGAAGCCTGCAAAGGTGATTGATTTCCCCTCAGTTACCGCACAAAAACACAGGTTATGTCTTCGGTGAGAAAGTAGCTTTACAGCAAAATCATTCTCAGAAGTTTGCAAAGGTGCTGCGAGAAGTCACCGGCAATAACCAACTTATACCTTCCAACATCATCCGATCACCATTCAATCTTAGTGCCATCAAACGCGATAAATCGCCCCGTGTCTTCAGGCTCTAACTCGACAATGATGTCCGCCAACCAACGTGCAGATTGCTCCGGTAAGAATAATGTTGCCTTAGGATTCTTACCCACGAAAGGTGCCGAAAGCTCGGTTGTAACGGTTCCCGGATGCAAAGCAACGACAGCACAGTTGGGCAGAGTCCGTTTCCATTCAATACTAAGTGTTTTTACCGCCATGTTAAGTGCCGCCTTCGAACAGCGGTAGCTGTACCAACCGCCAAGTTGATTATCGGATATTGAACCGACACGCGCCGACAAAACAGCAAACACACTATGACTGATTTTCTTCAAAGCATGCCGTGCATGTTTTGCAATCAGCAGCGTTGAAAGCGTATTGACGCGAATATTTTCCATGAAGAAGTTAGGATCAAGTTTTTGGATTGTCTTCTCAGGTTGTCCTAAATCGGTGTGTAAAAGACCCACGGCGTTAATGATATAAGTTAGGTCCCGACAGGAAGCAAACAGCGCCGAGATGGCGTCGTCGTCAGTGACATCAAGTGAAACCCATGTCAGATTTTCACTTGCAAACATCGGTTGTTCCGTTCGATAGGTCGCCGTGACCTGCTCGGTTTCACCCCCGTCACAAAACAACCTTACAAGCGCCAAACCTAGCCCGCCGGAACCGCCAATAACAAGAACATTCACGCCGGCGAAGCCTCTGCAATGTTTTTAGGCACGAACCAAGCAGGCACATCCCGCTTTGTCCATGTCGCAAACGACGACTTCTCAGCACAATAATAACGCCGGTAAGCTGCTACGGAGTCGTTCTGATCTTTGTACTCGGTAGGCATTGCCTGCGCGAAGGTTGTGAGGCCTCTTGAAATAAATTCACAACCTTCAATTTGTTTAATAACAGCAACCGAAGCGTGATCTTTATCCTTGTCATATCGCCAACGGTATTCATCGTTCAGTGCATAGCTGAGACGGACGAGCCATTGGAAATTATCAAGTGATTCACCAGCCCAGAGCATGCAGGGATGGTTAACGTGGGTTGAACGGTAAGGAGTTGAGAACCCTTTTTGATTTAGCGCGGTACACAATAATTGCGCACTCTCCAAAATCATTTTTCCAACGTGCTGATCACAGTGGTATTTCGCACACTGTTCTATGTCGGTATCGAGTAAGAAAATATTCATAAACCTAGTACGTTCAACCTATCGAGTTGGATCGCGACATAGAGAACTATGTCAATGACAGAAACGTCAACCGCCACCTGGTAGGAGATCTTGAAGCGCGCTGGATAAATTCGCGTAGTCAAAGGTGAACCCAGATGACATCAGCTTCTTTGGGAAAACTCGCTGACCATTCAAGAGCACTTCTTCTGCAAATTCACCCAATACTGCTCAGAGCGTTCCCATTTGGGAAATGGCGGGCCTGTATCTAGCTTTGATTAAGACGGGTGTGCGCTTCTGCATGAAGGCCATCATGCCTTCTTTAGCATCTGCCGTGCCCTGGTTTTCCTTTATTGCTGCACGTTCGGCGATTAGCAACTGGCCCAGGGATTTATCTTCTGAACCAACAATAACCTTTAGCATACTGCGTACAGCACCTGCGGGTTGCCTGGCCAGTTCGTGAGCCAGTGCAATTGCCCTGGTTTTCAATTCTTGAACTGGCCATAGTTCATGTACAAGGCCGATGCGATAAGCCTCTGGTCCAGATATCTTCTTGGCACGTAAAATCATATCAAGTGCATGGTGACTTCCAACGCATCTGGAAAGGCGTGCGTCGATAGTAGTCGGGGTCTCACGATGAGGGCGATTGTAAAGTTCATTAGCACTTTTGAAGTTTTAACTCTTTTGAAAACTGCTGTGGTAGTTCAGAGAATGTCTCGCGCAGTTTCGTTGGGAGGTCTCTACAGTATCTGTACTCGCCGTTTGAGCGTTGTTTGGGATATCTTATTTTTGGCTTCATTTTAGCCATTCCGGACGAGATTCCGGACAGACTTTCTCTTTTAATTATTCAAAATTCAATAAATACAATGAGATATGGGTTAACTAACGTACCGAGGGTCGGAATCGAACCGACACTCCCGTGAAGGAACCGGATTTTGAATCCGGCGCGTCTACCAGTTCCGCCACCCCGGCACGTTAGGCTGGCGAGTATAGCAAGGGTGTGTCATTGATGAAACGGGCCATTTGGCGGGTGTTTTGGGCGTTTGGTCGGGGTTTGGGTGGTATTTTTGTGGGCTGTGCTAGCCTTTCTGTGATCGTGGCCTTTGTGTACTGCATGGAACTGATAAACTGAGCAAGATTAATAGCGTTTCAAAGGAATGAACTATGCGCTTGGATAGAATAGAACGGGAAGAAAGTGTTCTGGTTGATGTGATTAATTGCATGCGCCAGCGGGACCTGAATGATCCCTCTATGACGTGTCAGACCGTTGATGTCTCAGAGGAGGGGATGCAGTTCTCTAGTGAACTCGATATTCCGGTAAATACCCGCCTTGAGCTGCGTCTGGATTTAGAGACGAGTCTTTATCGGCTATAGGTTGAAGTGCGTTGGGCGAGGGAAGATGGTCAATATTGTGTGGGGTTGTTGCTTGATACAGAGTGCCCTGATTTTGGCTCCTGGACGAAAATGTTTCAGTTGGATTTTTAAGCCTCTTTTAGTTTTTGTTTCTGTTGTTTCTTTAGCTTCTGTAGTTTTCTCATCATGCGGGTAAGTGACTTTACGTTTGATCTGCCCGAACACCTGATTGCGAAATATCCGACGGCGGTGCGTTCTGCCAGTCGTCTGCTGCATGTGGATGTGGCGACCGGCGCCATTAATCATTATCACTTTCATGAACTGGGGCAGTTGTTGGCTGCTGGTGATCTGTTGGTTGCCAATAATACGAAAGTTATTCCTGCTCGATTCTTTGGTAACAAATCTACCGGGGGGTGGGTAGAGATTCTGCTGGAGCGTTTGTTGGATGCGGAGCATGCGCTGGTGCAGATCCGTAGCAGTAAAACGCCGAAGGCGGGTAGTTCGATTATTTTGGCCGATAGTGAAGTGTCGCTTGAGGTGACGGGGCGGCAGGGTAGTTTCTTCACACTTAAGTTCCCGGGCTCGGTGATGGTGATTGCAGAAGCGTATGGGCATGTGCCATTGCCACCTTATATAGACCGTGAAGATGAAACTGCTGATCAGGATCGTTATCAGACGATTTATGCCTCCGAGGCCGGGGCTGTGGCGGCGCCGACAGCGGGCTTACATTTTGATGATGTGCTGATGGCGGATCTTGCGGCCAAAGGTGTTGCGCGCACGGAACTGACGTTGCACGTGGGGGCGGGCACGTTTCAGCCGGTGCGGGTCGAGAATCTTGAAGATCATGAGATGCATGTGGAGTATTTAGAGGTTGGCCAGGGGGTTTGTGATGCGGTGGCTGCCTGTCGGGGTGATGGGGGTCGGGTGGTGGCTGTGGGTACGACTAGCGTGCGCTCTTTGGAAACGGCATCGGCTGCCGGGGCGCTGGTGCCGTTTCAGGGTGAGACGGATATCTTTATTTATCCTGGGTATGAATTTAAGTCGGTGGATGCTTTGGTGACCAATTTCCATCTGCCGGGGTCGACGCTCGTCATGCTGGTCAGTGCCTTTGCGGGTACTGATTTAACGCGTGATGCTTATCGGGTGGCGATAGCGGAATCCTATCGTTTTTTCAGTTATGGTGACGCCATGTTAATTACGCGATAACGATTTTTTGTCGATGGAATTCAAGGTTACTCATACCGATGGTGAGGCTCGTGTTGGCTCGCTGCAGTTGGCCCATGGCGAAGTTACAACTCCGATCTTTATGCCCTGTGGTACCTATGGCTCTGTTAAGGGTCTGGCGCCGGAAGCGCTTGCTGATATTGGGGTGCAGATACTGCTCGGTAATACCTTTCACCTGATGTTGCGGCCGGGCACTAGTGTGATAGAGCAGCATGGCGGCCTGCATGGGTTTATGGGGTGGGATGCGCCGATTTTAACGGACTCGGGCGGCTTTCAGGTGTTTTCACTGGGGGATCTGCGCAAGATCAGTGAAGAAGGGGTGACCTTTCGTTCGCCTATTAATGGTGATGAAGTGTTTCTGTCGCCGGAATCCTCGATGGCGATTCAACAGAGTCTGAATTCAGATATCGCCATGGTGTTTGATGAATGTACGCCGTACCCGGCGGATGAAAAAGCCGTGCGGGTGTCGATGGAATTGTCTTTGCGCTGGGCTGAACGTAGCAGGAAGGCGTTTACCAGTGCCGACAATGCGCTCTTTGGCATTGTGCAGGGTGGGGTGTATCGGGGTTTGCGTGAAGCCTCTTTGGCTGGCTTGACGGATATTGGTTTTGACGGTTATGCCATTGGCGGGCTGTCCGTCGGGGAACCGAAGTCTGAAATGATGGAAGTGGTCTCTGCTGTGGCGCCTAAGCTGCCGGTGGATAAGCCGCGCTATCTGATGGGCGTAGGCACGCCGGGTGATCTGGTGGAATGTGTGCGGCGCGGCATAGACATGATGGATTGTGTGATGCCGACCCGGAATGCACGCAATGGCCACCTCTTTACGTCTGCGGGCGTTGTGAAGATACGTAATGCTTCGCATAAGACGGATACCGGGCCCCTGGATGCCCGCTGTGACTGTTATACGTGCACGCATTTCTCTCGGGCCTATCTGCATCATCTGGATAAATGTGGCGAGATGCTGGGCGCGGTGCTCAACACACAGCATAATCTGCATTATTACCTGCATTTGATGGCGGATTTGCGTTCGGCTATTGAAAAAGGGGGTCTGAATGACCATATCGACTCAATCTACGCGGGTTGGGGCACGTCGCCCCAGATATGAAGGTGCACAACGCCCCTGATTTGTGGACAATACGCGCGCAATCGAGACAACTGGAGTAATAATGAGCGACTTTTTTATCGCATCGGCCATGGCGGCGGATGCTGGACCTGCCCCAGGGGGCATCCCTGGCCTTGATCTTTTTATCATTGTTGCCTTTGGCCTGGTGTTTTACTTCATCATCTGGCGCCCGCAGAGCAAGCGCGCCAAAGAACATCGCAACTTGGTATCAAGTCTTGCCAAAGGTGATGAGATTGTCACCAATGGTGGGCTGATCGGTAAGATCGTGAAAGTGGAAGAACAGTATCTGGTGATTGAAGTCGCCGACAACGTGCAGCTCAAGCTGCAGAAAGGCGCGGTTTCCGCAGCGCTGCCCAAAGGCACGATTAAGTCGATCTAGGATTCTCTTGATAAATCGCTATCCCCTCTGGAAAAATTTACTGATCATCTGTGTGGTGAGCTGGGGCTTTGTGTATGCCCTGCCGAATATTTTTCCGCCAGACTTTGCTATTCAGGTTTCAGCGGAAGATACCGCGCAGGTGGTAGAGAACCCGGCGCTTGATGCGGTGACCTTTGCGCTAAAGGAAAATGGCATCGAGCACTTTGGCGCGGTGCTGGAAGATAAGAAAGCGCTGATCCGTTTTTACGATGATGAATCACAGTTGCGTGCCAAAGATGTGGTGCAGCGCGCGCTGTTCGATCTGCCGAATATCTATATTGTAGCGTTAAATGCTGCGCCCACAACGCCGGACTGGCTGCGCTCTATTGGCGCCGAGCCCATGAAGTACGGCCTTGATCTGCGCGGTGGTGTGCACTTTCTGATGGAAGTCGATACCGAGCAAGCCATTGCTGATCGCGTTGGTGGTATGGAGCAGGAAATCAAACGTATGCTCAGGGATCCCAATGATCGGATCCGCTATACCGGCGTTGAAGAGCCGGGGTCGGGTATCTTGAAGTTTAACTTTGCCAATGAAGAGCTGCGTGATCGTGGTAAATCAAAAATCACCGATGCCTATCGTGAGTTTGACATTGTTACAGGTGAGGATACCTCGCCCTTTGTGCAGTTAACGGTAACGGAAAGTTCCGTACGAGAGATGGAAGACTTTGCGGTCTCACAGAACCTGCAGACGATACGTAATCGGGTGAATGAATTAGGTGTGGCTGAACCGCTGGTACAGCGTCTGGGTCGCAATCGCATTGTGGTCGATCTGCCCGGTGTTCAGGATACGGCGGAAGCCAAGAAAATTCTCGGCAAGGTCGCCACCCTTGAATTCCGTATGGAGGCGCTACCCGATGCGCCGCGCAGCACTACCCTTAGTTATGAATATGAAGGTCGCCAGGTCGCGATCGAAAAAGACATTATCCTGCGCGGTGATCGCGTGTTTGACTCCCAGGTGGGCTTTGATCCGGATTCCGGGTTACCCCAGGTCAATATCACGTTGGATGGCGACGGCGGCGAGCTGATGCATCGTGCCACACGGCATAATATTGGTCGGCGCATGGCGGTGATCTTTATTGAGACTAAGACCCGTGAAAAGTACGACATGGTGGATGGCGTGGAAGTGCGCACCACGGTGCCCTATATCGAACGTAAGGTGATTAGCCTCGCTACTGTGCAGGCTGCCCTTGGCGTGAAATTCAGAATCACCGGGCTGGATGCCGGTGAAGCGCGCGAACTGTCTTTGTTACTGCGTGCCGGTGCGCTGGCCGCGGATATGTTTATCGCAGAAGAGCGTACTGTCGGTGCGAGCCTCGGCGCCGAGAATATTGAGCAGGGCGCGATCTCTGTGACTGTTGGTCTGGTGCTGGTGCTGGGCTTTATGTTGTTTTATTACCGGGTGTTTGGTATTGCGGCCAATATCGCGCTCGCCGTGAACCTGGTAATACTGGTGGCGGTGATGTCGAGTCTGTCGGCCACCTTAACGCTGCCGGGTATTGCAGGCATCGTGCTGACTGTGGGTATGGCGGTAGATGCTAACGTGCTGATTTTCTCGCGCATCCGCGAGGAGCTTAAAAACAAAATGTCGCCCCAGGCGGCGATCAATGCCGGCTTCGAGCGGGCTTTTGTCACCATTATGGATGCCAACCTCACCACGCTGATTGTGGCGGTGATTCTCTACAGCATCGGTACCGGGCCTATTAAAGGTTTTGCGGTGACCCTCTCTATCGGTATTTTAACGTCCATATTTACCGCCATTATGGGCACCCGGGCCATTATTAATCTGATCTATGGTGGTCGAAACGTAAATAGGCTGATGATCTGATGGATCTGACCAATCTTAAATTCGACTTTATGCGTTGTCGTGTTATTGCTGGGCGCATGTCGGCCGGGCTGGTGCTGCTAAGCGCGATTTCATTGGGTATTAACCAGGTGGAATGGGGCCTCGACTTTACCGGTGGTACGCTGGTGGAAGTGGCCTATGAAGAACCGGTTAATCCGGAATCGATTCGTACTAAATTGACCGCAGCGGGCTACGACGGGCATGTCGTGCAGTATTTCGGGTCAGACAAAGACATTCTGGTGCGCATACCGCCGCAGAAGAATCTAACTCCCCAGGAAAATGCCACGCTGGGTGACAGTATTATTGCGTCTCTGAAAGCGGATGCGCAATCAGAGGTTTCCCTGCGTCGTTCTGAATTTGTCGGCCCCGCAGTCGGTGAAGAGCTCACCAACCAGGGTGGCATGGGTATGCTGGCGGCCCTGGGTATGGTGTTGCTGTATGTCGCGTTCCGTTTTCAGTTCAAGTTTGCCATCGGTGCGGTCACTGCGTTGTTTCATGACGTGATGATTACGTTAGGTATCTTCTCGATCGTGCGTTGGGATTTTGATCTAACGGTACTGGCAGCGCTGCTCGCAGTAATTGGCTACTCGCTCAACGACACCATCGTAGTGTCAGACCGTATTCGGGAAAACTTTCGTAAGCTGCGTCGTGGTAAACCCGTAGACATTATCAATACATCACTCAATCAGACCCTGGGTCGCACGTTAGTCACATCGTTTACGACCTTGCTGGTATTGTTTGCATTACTGATATTGGGTGGTGAACTGATTCGGGGCTTTGCTATTGGTTTGATTATTGGCGTGTTGGTCGGTACCTACTCATCGATCTACATTGCCGCCAATATGCTGATGATTCTGGGTATCTCTAAGGAAGATTTAGCAATACCGGTTAAAGAAGGTATCGACGACCCGAATCCGCCACCGCAGAATTTTTAAGCGAGAAACTTCCTCACTAACGGTGCGAGCCCCTTAAAACACTTAGGTGTGCCAGCAACGATATTGCCGGACTTCATATAATCTGCGCCCCCCGCAAAGTCACCGAGTAACCCGCCAGACTCAGAGATCATCAGCACGCCCGCTGCTAAATCCCAGTGTTTCAGGTCATGCATCCACAGGGCATCCATGCGCCCGGCCGCCACATAGGCAAGATCAAGGCAGGCACTGCCGGTATGACGGACTTTGGATTTTTCACGCAGCATTTGTGCATAAAGCTGGCTCTGGGCATCCGGGTCGGGAATGGGCCCGCCGGTCGCGATCATGGCGCCATCAAGTTCTTCCTTCGGGCTAACGCGTACGCGATGGCCGTTTAACTGGCAACCCTGGCCGCGGCTGGCCACAAATTCTTCGTTACGCATCGGGTCAACAATCACAGCGTGCTCAAGCTTGCCCTTGTGCAGGCAGGCAATAGACACACAGAAGTGCGGTACCTGGCGCAGGAAATTTAAGGTGCCGTCGATGGGGTCAATAATCCACTCGTATTCTGCGTCTTCGCGAACCTGATTGTTACGCGATTCCTCACCGGTGATGTTGTGGTCCGGGAAGGTTGTCTTCAATGCTTCAACAATCAGGTACTCAACCTCACGATCAACGTTAGTCACAAAGTCGTTGTGCGCCTTTTCTGAGATCTTTAAAAGATCAGGGCGATCAAAGGCGCGGGATATATGAGTGCTTGCTTGCCGCGCTGTACGTAGCGCGATATTGGCCATGGGTTGCATAGTGAGTTTCGATGATTTAAGCCGCGGCATCATACCAGCAAACCTGTTGAAAAACGCCCTACAACTTAATGTAAACTGCGCGCATGGAAACAAACCTCTTCCCAAACTTAAGTATCGTCCTGGTGGAAACATCGCATCCCGGTAATGTGGGTGCTGCGGCACGGGCCATGAAAAATATGGGCGTCACCGAGATGACGCTGGTGAAACCGAAGGATTTCCCAAGCGAGAAGGCGAAGGCGCGAGCGGTTTCAGCGGCAGATGTGCTCGAAAATGCCCGTGTATTAGACAGTGTCGAAGAGGCTATTGCGGATTGTCATCTGGTCATTGGCACCTCCGCCCGGGATCGTCGCATTCCCTGGCTGATGCTCGACCCGAAGGGTTGTGGGGCGAAAGTGGTTGCAGAGCAGGCGGTCGGGCACAAGGTTGCCATTTTGTTTGGCCGTGAGGATCGCGGACTCTCGAATGAGGAACTGCAGCAGTGTCATTTTCATGTGAATATTCCCACCGGCGAGGCCTATAGCTCGCTAAATCTGTCGATGGCGGTGCAGGTGATCTGTTATGAGCTATTGCAGGCGAAGCAGGGGCCAGTCACCGATCAGCGCTGGGATATGGACTATGCCAGTGCCGGTGATATGGAACATTTGTACAAGCATCTCGAGGAAACCATGATCCAGGTGGGTTTTCATGATCCCGAGACGCCTCGCCAGCTGCTATCCCGCGTCAGGCGGCTGTTTAACCGTATTCGCCCGGATCAGATGGAAATCAACATCTTGCGCGGTTTTCTGACCGCCGTGAATCGTCTGAGCAAGTAATTCCATCCAAATAACCAATTGGTCTAATAGCGACTTGTGATTCCGTAATACTTGACTATAATGGTCAAGTATATAGTTGATTGAATCGGTCGGGTATTGCATAATTCGCGACCCGCTGGGTGTTACAGAACGTGTTGCGAACAAGTAACAAATAAAGAGTAACCAATAAAAAGCACGAGTAAAGGGTAAAAACATGAGATTAACCGCCAAAGGAAGATATGCCGTCACCGCGATGCTGGATCTCGCTGTGCATGACAATGAAGGGCCCATCAGCCTTGCGGACATATCCGAGCGTCAGGGTATCAGTCTGTCGTACCTGGAACAGCTTTTTTCCAAATTGCGACGTCGTGATTTAGTGGCAAGCGTTCGCGGCCCGGGCGGTGGTTATCTTTTGAATCACCAGCCGCAGGACATTTCCATCGCATCCATTGTCGATTCAGTGGATGAGAATGTCGACGCCACGAAATGTTCCGGCCGGGCAGATTGCCAGCATGGTGAGACCTGTCTGACCCATGAGTTGTGGGCGGACCTTTCCGATGAGATCCATCAGTTTTTAAGCAACATTAATCTCGCCAGCATAATTGAGAAACGTGAAGTACAAAAAGTCGCCGCGCGACAGGATGCCATGGTGAATGACATCATTCGATTGCCATCCCAGGAAGTTGTTTAAGGAGCAGCAGGAACATGAAAGAACCGATATATTTAGACTACGCAGCCACCACACCGGTTGATCCCCGTGTGGCTCAAAAGATGAGTGAATGCCTGCTTGCCGAGGGCAAGTTCGGTAATCCGGCCAGTCGTTCGCATAAGTTTGGCTGGGAAGCCGAAGAAGCCGTGGAAATTGCCAGGCGCCAGGTAGCAGATCTGGTGAACTGTGACCCAAGGGAAATCGTCTGGACATCCGGTGCCACCGAATCCGATAACCTGGCTATCAAAGGCATTGCCCACTTCTATAAGAATAAAGGTAGTCACATTATTACCTCCAAGATCGAGCACAAGGCGGTACTGGATGCCTGCCGGCAGCTGGAGCATGAAGGTTTCGAGGTCACCTATCTCGACCCCACCACTGACGGCATCATCAGCCCCGAAAGTGTTGCCGAGGCCATCCGTGAAGACACCTTGTTAGTGTCTGTCATGCATGTGAATAATGAAATCGGCGTGGTGAATGACATTGCGGCCATCGGTGAAGTGTGCCGGGCCAATAAAGTATTTTTCCTTGTCGATGCGGCGCAGGGCGCCGGCAAGGTCCCCATTGACCTCGCGGAATTAAAAGTCGATCTGATGTCGTTTTCTGCGCACAAGATCTATGGCCCGAAGGGCATGGGCGCACTCTACGTCAGGCGCAAGCCAAGAGTTCGCCTGGAAGCCCAGATGCATGGCGGTGGCCACGAGCGCGGTATGCGTTCCGGTACGCTGGCGACGCATCAGATTGTCGGCATGGGCGAAGCGTTTCGTATTGCAAAAAGTGAAATGGCGGATGAAGCCAAGCGTATTACGGCCTATCGCGATCGCTTGTGGGAAGGCTTCAAAGACATGGAAGAAGTGTATGTGAACGGCGAACTAGAGCATCACGTACCAGGCATTATTAACATCAGCTTCAATTTTGTGGAAGGTGAGTCACTGATCATGTCGTTACCGGAACTCGCGGTATCCTCGGGGTCTGCCTGTACTTCTGCCAGTCTCGAGCCGTCCTATGTGTTAAGGGCGCTCGGTATGAACGATGAGCTGGCGCATAGTTCTCTACGTTTTTCTGTCGGTCGTTTTACCTCCGAAGAAGATGTGGATGCAGCCATTGCCCAGGTGCGCCAATCAGTAGAAAAATTACGCGAGCTGTCGCCCCTGTGGGATATGTACAAAGACGGTGTCGACATGGACAAAATCGAGTGGGCAGCTCACTAAGCATTTAAGGAGAATAATCATGGCATATGGCGAAAAGGTTCTGGATCATTACGAAAACCCACGTAACGTGGGCAAGATGGATGACGACAGTGACGACGTGGGCACCGGTATGGTAGGTGCACCTGCCTGTGGTGATGTAATGCGCCTGCAGATCAAAGTCGGCAACGATGGCATTATTGAAGATGCCAAGTTCAAGACCTACGGCTGTGGGTCTGCGATCGCATCAAGCTCTCTGCTCACCGAGTGGGTAAAGGGGCGAACCCTGGATCAGGCTGAAACGATCAAAAACACTGAGATTGCCGAGGAGCTGGCATTACCACCGGTAAAAATTCACTGTTCGGTATTAGCTGAAGATGCCATTAAGGCGGCGATTCAGGATTACCGTAACAAACATGAGGGCAGCGAAGAAAACGACGCTGCTGTCGGTTAATAAACACAAAGAGATTCAACATGGGTATTAGTCTTACAGAAAACGCAGCCAATCATGTCGCCAGCTTCCTCTCGGGTCGCGGTAAAGGCGTTGGTATACGCCTTGCTGTGAAAACCACGGGTTGCTCCGGTCTGATGTACGTGCTCGAACCCGTGGATGACCCGCAACCGAAAGACATCAAATTCGACAGCAACGGCGTTGAAGTCTATGTCGACCCGAAGAGTCTCGTGTATGTCGATGGCACAGAAATGGATTATGTGAAAGAAGGCCTGAACGAGGGCTTCGAGTTTAAAAATCCCAATGAGTCTGCACAATGTGGCTGCGGTGAGTCCTTTACCGTCTAACTCACCCCTGCCGTGGACTTTAACCAAAACTATTTCGAGATATTTCAACTGCCCGTCAGTTTTGAATTAGACGAGGATCAGTTAGCCGCACGGCATCGCCAGTTACAGTCGACCGTGCACCCAGATAAATTTGTTGGCGCACCAGATCATGAAAAACGTCTGTCGTTGCAATGGGCAACGCAGATTAATAGCGCCTACGACACCTTGCGCGCGCCGTTACCAAGGGCAATTTATCTGCTGGCGTTAAAAGACGTCAACATAGAAGACAATCCGCAGCTCGATCCCATGTTTTTGATGAAGCAGATTGAATTAAGAGAACAATTAGAAGACATAGGCGAGCAGGCAGAGAGTGCAGCCTTAACGTCGCTGGATGCGTTTAAAGCAGATGTTGATGCACGCATGGCCGGACTGCAGCTTGAGTTTGCGGCGCACTATGAGGCCGATGCTGGCGCGGCAGAACAAGCGGTTTACAAACTGCAGTTTATTAATAAGCTGCGCCAGGCGGCAGACCACCTGGAAGAGAAATTGTTGGACTATTAATGGCATTACTACAGATTACAGAACCCGGTCAGGCACAGGACCCGCATCAGCGTAAACGCGCTGCGGGCATTGACCTTGGCACCACCAACTCGCTGATTGCGGGTGTGCGTGGTGGCGTGACCCAGACCCTTGCAGATCACGACGGCAGTCACCTGCTGCCGTCCGTGGTGCGTTATACCGATGCCGGCGCTGTGGTGGGGTTAGATGCCATGAACGCAGCGCAGGAAGATCCGCTCAATACCATCATCTCAGTAAAACGCATGATGGGGCGCGGCATTGAAGACTTAAAGGGTCTGGGTGCGCAATTGCCTTATGAATTCGCAGAAACTGATGGCGGCATGGTGCGCTTGCAGACCGTTGCTGGCGCAGTCAGTCCGGTTGCAGTCTCTGCAGAGATTTTAAAAAACCTGGTGCAGCGCGGTACTGAAAGCCTGGCGGGTGAACTGGATGGCGTGGTGATTACCGTGCCCGCTTATTTTGATGATGCGCAGCGTCAGGCCACCCGGGATGCGGCACGGCTGGTGGGTCTGAATGTATTACGGCTGTTAAATGAGCCGACCGCAGCCGCAGTAGCCTATGGGCTGGATAGCGGCATAGAAGGCATGATTGCGGTGTACGATCTCGGCGGCGGGACCTTTGATATTTCTTTGCTGCGTCTTAACAAGGGCGTGTTTGAAGTAATAGCCACGGGTGGTGATTCTGCCCTTGGCGGTGATGATTTCGATCGGCGTATTGCGGAATGGCTCGTGGAGCAGGCTGGTTATAAGGGTGATCTCAGCCCCACCCAGTTACGCACCTTGTTATCCCAGGCCCGCGCCTTGAAAGAAACCTTAAGTGATCAGGAACGCGCCACGGTGCAGGTCGCTGTTGATGACTTTGAATTTTCCGGTGAGCTGACCCGGGATACCCTAAATTCCCTGATTGCTGAGTTGATCGATCAGTCCATCAAAGCCTGTCGCCGCGCCTTAAGAGATGCCGGTGAAACCAGTGTCGCCAATGTTGTGTTGGTGGGCGGTTCTACACGGGTGCCTGCCGTGCGTGATGCTGTCGCGGCATTTTTTGGCATTACCCCGTTATCTGATATTGATCCGGATCGTGTCGTGGCAATTGGCGCTGCCATACAGGCCAACATACTGATCGGCAATAAGTGGGAAGACGAGATGTTGCTGCTCGATGTGTTGCCGCTGTCTCTTGGCCTTGAAACGGTCGGTGGTCTGGTTGAAAAAATCATTGGCCGCAACACCGCGATCCCGGTTGCCCGTGCCCGGGAATTTACCACCTACAAAGATGGTCAGAGCGCGATGCTGATCCACGTCGTCCAGGGTGAGCGCGAACTCGTCAGTGACTGTCGCTCCCTGGCGCGCTTTGAGTTACGCGGTATTCCACCGATGGTGGCGGGTGCGGCGCGCATTGAAGTGCTGTTCCAGGTGGATGCTGATGGTCTACTGTCAGTCAGCGCCGCGGAGGCAACCACCGGGGTCAAAGCCAGCATAGAAGTTTTGCCGTCCTATGGCCTTAATGAACATGAAATCACCGATATGTTAAAGGCATCCATTGATCATGCGCGGTCAGATATTGATCTGCGTATTTTGACCGAAGCCAGAGTCGATGCCGGTCGTGTTGTTGATGCGCTCGAAAGCGCGCTGGCGGTGGATAGCAAGCGCTTGCTGAGCGATGCTGATATCAAAATGTTGCAGCAGGGTGTTGTGACCCTACAGGAAATTGTCAAAGGTACAGATCCTGCGGCGATCAATGAAGGTGTCGAGATGCTCGGCAAGGCCAGCGAAGATTTTGCGGCCCTGCGTATGGATGCTGCGGTACGGGAGGCCTTTACCGGGCAACAGGTCAAAGCCCTTGAGGAGGACTTCTAATGCCACAAATTATCATTCTGCCGCACGCAGAACGTTGCCCGGAAGGCGCTGTCATTGAAGCCGAACCCGGAGACAAATTAATCGAGGTGGCCCTCGATCATGGCGCTAATATTGAGCACGCCTGTGAAATGGCCTGTGCGTGCACTACGTGCCACGTGATCGTGCGAGAGGGTTTTGATTCATTAGCAGAATCCGACGAGACCGAGGATGATCTTCTGGATAAGGCCTGGGGCCTGGAGCCTGATTCCCGGCTCAGCTGTCAGGTAGAAATTGGCGATGAGGATCTGGTGATCGAGATTCCTAAATATACAATTAACCAGGTATCTGAAACCCACTAACCGGGAGGCGTTCATGAACTGGACCGATGTCAACGATATAGCTATTGAGCTGGATGAGGCGCATCCGGATACTGATCCGTTGAGTATTCGCTTTACCGACCTACAGCAATGGGTGATGGAACTGCCAGGGTTCGATGATGACCCGGCACGGTGTGGCGAGCGCATTCTAGAGGGAATTCAGATGGCCTGGATAGAAGAGCGTGATTAGCTGCAATTCACCCCAGCCACCCCTATAATAGCGCCCTGCGTTTTTGAGAACTTTTTTTAGACTTTTTATTAGTTATGGAGAAACATCAGATGGCACAGGAAAGAACACTTTCCATTATCAAACCAGACGCCGTAGCAAAAAACGCTATTGGCGATATCGTCGCACGATTTGAAGCGGCAGGGCTGCAGGTCATTGCAATGCGCATGGAACATCTGTCCGAAGACCAGGCCAAAGGGTTTTATGCCGAGCATGACGGCAGACCTTTTTTTGCTGACCTGGTGACGTTTATGACGTCCGGGCCAGTGGTCGTGCAGGTTCTTGAAGGCGACAACGCCATTGCCCGTAACCGCGAACTGATGGGTGCAACCAACCCAAAGGAAGCCGATGCCGGTACGATTCGCGCCGACTTTGCCGAATCCATTGATGCCAATGCCATACACGGTTCTGATTCGCCGACCTCCGCGGCGCGCGAAATCAGCTATTTCTTTACTGAGGATGCAATTTGCAGTCGATAGATGAATGCTCCCGAGAAACTTGATCTACTTGGCTTCACCCAGTCTCAACTGGTAGCACTGCTCGAAGAGCTGGGTGAGAAGCCGTTTCACGCGGAGCAAATTCTTAAATGGCTGCATCACCGTTTTGTCTCGGATTTCGAGAGTATGACGGATATCAGCAAGACGCTGCGGGTCAATCTCGCAGAAGTTACGGAAATTCATCAGCCGGAAGTCTTACAGGTACAAACCTCCACCGATGGCACCCGTAAGTGGCTGTTAAAAGCCAGGTCCAGCAGTGCGATCGAAATGGTATTTATTCCAGAGGATACCCGCGGCACGCTGTGTGTATCGTCTCAGGTTGGCTGTGCACTCGATTGCAGTTTTTGCAGCACCGGCAAACAGGGCTTTAACAGTAATCTGACCGCCGGTGAAATCGTCGGTCAGGTACGGGTTGCGGTGCAGGCGCTGGCGACGGACTATCCTGATCGAGATCGCGCGGTGACCAATGTGGTGTTGATGGGCATGGGCGAACCCCTGCTTAATCTCGACAACGTGTTACCCGCGGTTGAACTCATGATGGACGATCTCGGATATGGGATTTCCAAGCGCAAGGTCACGATATCAACCTCCGGCGTAGTTCCCGGTATTGAGCGCTTGACTGAAACAACGGATGCATCGCTCGCGATTTCGTTGCATGCCCCTAATGATGAGATTCGAGATCAGCTGGTACCTATTAATCGCAAGTATCCTATAGCAGTGCTCTTAGATGCCTGTCGCGCCTATGCGCGGACTCTCGGCGAAAAACGCACGGTAACTATTGAATACACCTTGCTGGACGGCGTTAACGATCAACCCGAGCATGCTGCAGAGTTAGCCACCCTGCTCAAAGGTTTTCCGTGTAAAATCAATCTGATACCGTTTAACCCGTTCCCCGGGTCCGGTTATAAAAGGCCTGGTTCCACGGCCGTACGGGCATTTCAGAATCGTTTGATTGCTGCGGGTCATGCCACCATGGTGCGCACCACCCGGGGGGATGATATTGATGCTGCCTGTGGTCAGCTTAAAGGTAATGTCGAAGATAAAACGCGCCGTCAGGCGAAATACCGCAAGATTGCGGGAGGATAGTTTTATGACAGGATCAAGGACTATTGCATTACGTCTCGGGCTGCTTTCGTTGCTGCTGGTTTCCGGTTGCGTTACAGACTCATCAACCTATACCAAGGAAGTTAACAAGGAAGATCTGGTGCGGGCCCAGTACGAGCTGGGTGCCACTTACCTGGCCCGCGGTAATTATCGCCCCACCAAAGAATACCTAAGCAAGGTGCTTGAGCTAGACCCCAAGTTTCCGCTTGCCCATGTGGCATTCGGTCTGGTCTTTGAACATGAAGAAGAATACGTGCTCGCCAATGAGCATTTTCAAAAAGCGATCAAGTTTGATCCGACGCTGACCGAAGCCCGGGTGGCCTATGCAGGCTTTCTCGATGCCCCGGGTCGCTATCCAGAGGCGATCGATCAGTTGCTGGTGGCCGCGGAAGACAGGTTCTACCAGTCGCGCCCCACGGTTTATGAGAATCTCGGTCGGTCCTACCTTCGACTTGAGGATGTGAACAATGCCATCGCGGCCTTTGAGCGCGCTATTGCACTGAACAACAATCAGTCGAGGGCGTTGTTGGAGCTGGCGGAGCTAAAACTTGATCAGCAGAATTATGTCGAAGCTTTTGCGCTCTATCGGCGCCACATTAGCGTTTCCGATCAATCCGCAAGAAGTCTTTGGCTGTGCATACAGTTGGCTGAACGCTTTTCAAACCCCGATGAGAAGGCGAACTGTGCGCTCACCCTGAAGAATATATTCTCGGCGACACCGCAATATCGATTTTATGAGAAAAGGTTCGGTCAATGAGCGAACCTGAAGAAGAACAACAGCCGGTAAAAAGTATATCGGCGTTGCTCTGTGAAACACGCGAGAAGCTTGGCCTCAGCCAGAAAGATGTGTCAGACCAACTGTTCCTGACCGGCACGTTTATTCGTTATATCGATGATGGTCTGTTTGAAAAAATTCCGAAGCAGGCCTTTATCAAAGGCTATCTTCGGTCCTACGCTCGGGTGATTCAATTGAATGGCGATGAAGTCGTTGCGCAATATGAGGCCGAGCGTGAAAGCGAGGAGGAGATTGCACTGCGAGGCGTCACTGAAGAGCGCGTGGGCAGCTCTGCATTAACCGGGCCTGTACTACAAACTGGTGTTATTGGTCTGGCCGCGATTGTGCTGTTGGCACTACTGGTCTGGGCTTTTTCCGGTGATGATGAAGAACTGCTGCCACCACCGGCAGTCACTAACTCAATAGACCCACAACCGGCCATTGTGAGCCTGCCTTCGGCTGCGTCGCGTAATGAGCTATCCGTGAACACGGCCGATACAGCGTCCAGCAATAAAGCAGAACCGATAGTTGAAGCAATACCTGTGGCTGAACTAGCGCCTGCGGCTGATAGAGCACCCGCGGCTGAAGTAGAGCCTGCTTCTGGGATAGCACCCGCAGCTGAAATTGCACCTGTTGCCAGATCAGTAGCGCCAAGGAACGAAGCACTTGGAACGGGTAAAGACATCACCATCGAAAGAATTGCCGACGATGCCTATCAATACATCACAGTTGATGCCAACGGCTTTGGTCAGCTGGAGTTCGTATTAACCGGCGAGTGTTGGATTGAAGTTGAAGATGGCGATGGTGATTCGATCTATGGCGATCTTAATCGTGAGCACGACATCCTCACGGTATATGGTGTGGCGCCGTTCAAAATACTCCTCGGTCGGGCATCCGCGGTCACGCTGCGCTTTAATGGCAAAGAGATTGATGTCGCTAAATACACCACCAGCAATCAGACGGCGAAACTTGAACTCGGTGACGCGTCGTGAGGCAGGACGGCAATATGATACGCCGCAAGTCACGTCAGGTGATGGTGGGTAATGTACCTGTCGGTGGCGATGCGCCGATATCGGTGCAGAGTATGACCAACACAGAAACCACGGATGTTGCAGCAACTGTAGAGCAAATAAAACGTCTGGAAGCCGTGGGCGCCGACATTGTTCGGGTCTCTGTGCCTACCATGGACGCAGCGGATGCCTTTGGTGTGATTCGCGGGCAGGTGAGCGTGCCGCTGGTTGCGGATATTCATTTTGATTACAAGATTGCCCTTAAGGTAGCCGAACTGGGTGTCGATTGCCTGCGCATCAACCCGGGTAATATTGGTAGTAAGGCACGTGTGCAGGAAGTGGTGGCGAGTTGTCGTGACAAGGCCATTCCCATACGGGTTGGTGTCAATGCAGGTTCCTTAAGCAAGGAACTGCTGCGTAAATACAAAGAGCCTAATACAACCGCCATGGTGGAATCGGCGCTCAAGAATATCGACATGCTGGATGAATTGGACTTCCAGGATTTCAAACTGAGTATGAAGTCCTCCAATGTGTTCATGGCGATAGAAGCCTACCGAACGATCGCAAGCCAGATTGATCAGCCCCTGCATTTGGGTATTACCGAGGCCGGTGGTTTGCGTTCCGGTACCGTGAAAAGTGCCGTGGGTCTTGGCCTGCTGTTGATGGAAGGTATCGGCGACACCGTCAGAATCTCGCTCGCGGCGGATCCCGTAGAAGAAATTAAAGTTGGTTTCGATCTGCTAAAAAGCCTGAACATTCGTAGCAAGGGCATTAACCTGGTGGCCTGTCCAAGCTGTTCGCGTCAGAATTTCGATGTCATCTCAACCGTTAATGAACTAGAGCGGCGAGTTGAAGACATCACAACGCCACTTGACGTTGCCATTATAGGCTGTATCGTCAACGGCCCCGGGGAAGCCAAAGAAGCAGACGTCGGGTTAACCGGTGCCTCGCCCAGTAGTTTATTGTACGAATCAGGCAAGCCGCACCATAAGATCAGTAATGACACGCTGTTGGACGATTTGGAAAAGATGATTCGTGGTCGGGTCGCCGAAAAACAACAGCAACAAGAAAAACTCATTGTAAAAGACTCCTGAAAGTGAAAATCCAGGCCGTACGTGGCATGCAGGATTTGCTGCCAAGACAAAAGGAAATCTTCCGTCATATAGAAGACACCATTCGCGGTGTCCTTTCCTCCTATGGCTATCAGGAAATTGGTTTGCCGGTGATTGAATTCACCAGCCTCTTTAGTCGTCTGGTCGGTGAAGCCACCGATATCGTCGAAAAAGAGATGTATACCTTTGATGATCGCAACGGTGAGAGTCTCACCCTGCGCCCGGAAGGTACCGCAGGTTGTGTGCGCATGGCCCAGGAGAACGGTCTGATATTCAATCAGGTTCAGCGTTTCTGGTACGCGGGACCCATGTTTCGCCATGAACGCCCGCAAAAGGGACGTTACCGGCAGTTCGACCAGATCGGTGTGGAATGCTTCGGCATGGCTGGCCCTGATATCGATGCAGAGCTGCTTTTGATGACCTATCGTATGTGGCAGGCACTGGGCATTACTGACACCGTCCAATTGGAATTGAATTCACTCGGATCGATTGCCGCCCGCAGTACCTATCGGGAGGTGCTGGTGGCCTACCTTGAGACAGTGCGCAGTGATCTGGATGAAGACAGTCAGCGTCGTATCAGTACCAATCCACTGCGCGTATTAGACAGCAAAGTTGAAAAAACCCGTGATCTGCTGGCCGATGCGCCCCGGATGGGCGATTATCTCGATGACGAGTCATCAGCACATTTTGATGACCTGCGTCGTGCGCTGGATCAGCGGCAAATACCCTATGTGGTCAATCCGATGATCGTGCGCGGGCTGGATTACTACAACAAGACAGTATTTGAGTGGACAACCGACTCCCTGGGAGCTCAGGGTACGGTCTGTGCCGGGGGGCGTTATGACGGCCTGGTGGAACAGGTGGGAGGGCGCTCGACCCCAGGGGTTGGGTTCGCCATGGGGCTTGATCGGCTGGCAATGATGCTGGACGAGAAATTTGAATCAACAGCGCCAGCTGATGTCTATATCGCATCACTGGGGGAAATAGCACGAACATTTTCATTAATGTTAGCCGAGGATATTCGAAATACCCTTGATACGTGTAGAATCGTCGTGCATTGCGCCGACGGTAAGCTAAAAAGCCAGATGAAGAAGGCCGATACGAGTGGTGCTCGTGTTGCCCTGATTGTTGGTGAAGATGAGATAGCCGGGGGTGAGGTGACAGTTAAGCATCTCGCGACAGGGGATCAGCACACGATAACCGTGGCTGAACTTACCGAACACCTCAGTAAACTATTGTCCAAGGAGTAGAAGTGGCTGATTCAGACGAAGAACAGATTGAGGAATTAAAAGCCTGGTGGGCGGAGAATGGTAATTCTCTGGTGATCACGATTGTCGTGGCCCTGGCCGTAGTGTTTGGTTATCGCGCCTGGCAAAACAGCGAGGCTGAAGCCGCCGAGGCAGCGTCCACACTGTATGAAAGCATTTCGGTTGCGGTGAGAGACGCACCGGCGACAGCGCCGAGTGCAGAAGTGCTGACATCACTCAGGTCGCTCGGTAATCAACTAAAGACAGACTACCCTGATTCGACCTACGCCCACTTTGGTGCACTCCATATGGCGAAGATTGCGGCAGATAGAAAAGAGTACGAAACCGCTGAGATTGAGCTTATGTGGATGCTCGATAACGACGTGGATGGAATACTTGAGCCCGTTGCACGCATGCGCCTGGCGCTTGTTCTTGTGGAGCAGGATCGTGCTGATGAAGCTTTACAGATGCTATCCGTTGATATCGAACTGGGTGCCCATGCCGTTTCCTGGCACGAGACCCAGGGAGATATCTACTATCAAATGGGCGACAACGAAAACGCGCGGGCTGCCTATCAAAAAGCGGTAGACCTGCTTAGTGAAGACGACTCTCCGAGGCCCATGTTGATGGCCAAGTTACAGGATCTGCCGGTCACCCCGTCAGCAGAGGAAGCCACACAGGTCGCAGAATGATGTCTATGAAACTCTCCCTTGTCGTTGTGCTGACGATCGCTTTAAGCGGCTGTAGCTGGTTTCAGCTGGACGGCGACGACGACGTGCGAGAACCCTTTAAGCTCGAGTCCATCACTAAAGAAGTTGACGTTAAGCAACTGTGGAGTACCAAAGTTGGCAACGGTACTGACGACAAGGCGATCAGGCTGGTGCCGGCGATCTCCGGTAGTCGAATTTTTGCAGCGGCCGCAGACGGTACAATTAGAGCGCTACAACTCGAGACTGGTCGTGAGATCTGGCGGGTGCAGATTCGAGATGTATACAGTCAGGACGAGCGGGATAATGCCTTCAGTAAGGACGTTGATGCCATCACTGGTGGCATCGGTGTCAACGATGACCAATTAGCCGTAGGCACGGCAGCAGGCGAAATAGTCGTGCTTAATCAAAGTGATGGTTCGCTCGCCTGGCGGGCGCGCACCAGCAGTGAGTTGTTGGCACCACCACAACTGGATGCCGAAATCGCTGTCACCCATAGTATTGACGGCAAGATCAGCGCATTTAATGTGCTCGATGGTGAGCACCTGTGGACCTATTCAACCTCTGTGCCCTCACTCACACTGCGTGGTACCACAACTCCCATTGTGACCCCGGAGTATATCGTAGCCGGTTTTTCCAGTGGCAGGGTTGCGCTACTTAATCGCAAAACAGGTATGGCAGGTTTTGATGAACTGCTTGCCGTGTCCAAGGGTAAATCAGACCTGGAACGACTGATCGATATCGACGGCGCCATGGGGATTGTAGGTGCGACGCTTTATGTCGCCGGTTATCAGGGCAGCATGGTCGCTATCAATCTCAACAATGCACAAGTTGAGTGGGGTCATGAAGCATCGAGTGTGGTTGGGGTCGGCGAAGGTTTTGGCAATGTCTATCTTGCCCATGAGGATAGTGCACTTAGCGCCTATGATGCAGGGTCCGGTAAAGTCCTCTGGGAATTAGATGCGCTCACTTACCGTTATATCACCACGCCCGTGACCGCCAGTAGTTACGTCGTAGTCGGCGACTTCGACGGCTATCTGCACGTTATCGCGCAGTCCGATGGGCGTTTCGTCGGTCGTCGGAAAGTGGATGGCAAAGGGCTCTACTCACAGGCCGTGACCAACGGCAATCTGGTGTATATATTGGGCAAGAGTGGTACCTTGTCAGCGTTCGAGATCCGTTAGGCGCTCTCATGCTCCCCGTCATCGCCCTCGTTGGTCGTCCCAACGTTGGAAAATCCACGTTATTTAATCGACTTACCCGATCACGGGATGCCCTGGTGGCAAGTTTTCCCGGTCTAACGCGAGATCGGCAGTATGGCAAAGGTGCACTCGGTGATATGGATTATGTTGTCGTTGATACCGGTGGACTAACCGATGAAACCGGGGGCATTGAAGGTCCGATGGCTGAGCAGGCCATGCAGGCAATCAGCGAGGCTGACCTTATCGCATTCATGGTAGACGCCCGGGATGGGCGGATGCCGGGTGATGAGAACATCGCGGCAATGTTGCGCCAACAAAAGGTACCTGTGGTCGTCGTGGTCAATAAGATTGATGGCCAGAATCAGGATCTGGTGGCCGGTGAATTCTATTCCCTGGGTTACGGTGACCCTGCCTACATTTCCGCCAGTAACGGCAATGGCGTGATGCAGTTTATCAATGACACGATCGCCAGTACCGTCGTGGATTCGATAGAGCCAGAAACGCCTGCGGAAGAAGTCGGCATCAAAATTGCCGCAGTAGGGCGACCCAATGTCGGTAAATCAACACTGATCAATCGGCTGTTGGGTGAAGAACGAGTCGTCGTGTTTGATGCCGGGGGCACAACACGGGACAGCGTTTATATTCCTTTTCAGCGTGACGATCAGCACTATACCCTGATCGATACTGCCGGCGTCAGGCGCCGCGGCAAGGTCCAGCAGCACATCGAAAAATTTTCCGTCATCAAAACTCTGGATGCCATTGCAGACGCGCACGTTGTTGTTCTGTTGGTGGATGCCAGAGACGGTATCGTGGAGCAGGACCTGCATCTTTTGGGTCACATACTCGAAGCGGGTCGTGCCCTGGTGATTGCCGTCAATAAATGGGATGGCCTCTCAAGAGACGATCGATATGCCATCCGTGTCGAACTGGAACGTCGTCTGACCTTTATTGATTTTGCCAAGATTCATTTTATTTCCGCGCTCCATGGGTCCGGCGTTGGCAGCCTCTATGGCTCGATCCATAAGGCCTATGAATCTGCGACGCGGAGTATCAAAACAGGTGATCTCAATCTGATTCTGGAACAGGCGGTCAGTGATCATCAGCCGCCACTTGTGCATGGTCGACGGGTTAAACTGCGTTATGTCCATCTGGGTGGCAGTAATCCGCCGGTGATTGTGATCCATGGCAATCAGACGGATTCAGTTCCAGCGGCCTATAAACGCTATCTTGAACATCGTTTTATCGATGCGCTTGGCCTTGAGGGCACGCCTATCCGACTGGAGTTCAGGACGGGTGATAATCCCTTTAAAGGACGAAAGAACCAGCTCAGCAATCGTCAGGTAACTCGAAAGCGCCGGCTGATGGATTATGTCAAAAAGCAGGAACGTAAACGCAAACGTCGACGTTAGCCCTGTTATTCCGACTGCAGAAAAAGCGCTGGATCTACCCTGGCATTGTTTAGGCTGACACCCCAGTGCAGGTGTGGCCCGGTGACTCTTCCTGTCTGACCCACTTTTCCAACAGCATCACCGGCGGCAAGCATGTCCCCTTTGACGACATCGATACTGGATAAGTGACAGTACATGGTGACGAGCCCCTGGCCATGATCGATGAGTACCGTGTTGCCGTTAAAAAAATAATCCCCGGTTGCGACCACTTTTCCAGCGGACGGCGCGACGATAGGGGCGCCCTCAGGCGCGGCGATATCTATACCGCTATGTGGATTGCGTGGCTGGCCGTTTAATATCCGGCGCAGCCCGAAGGAACTCGATTGTGGCCCGACGGTAGGCGTTTGAAAGTCAGTGTCGGCTGCTGATTCACGATCAAAATACAAAAAGGCCTGATCCATTTCCTTGCGCTCATTGGCAATACGCGTTAAGTCTTGCGCTAACGGGTTTACCTGCCGGCGGTTCTTGATCGTCAGTGATTGGGTTTCATACTCATGCGCGAGGACCGTAAAGGCAATGTGTCGCTTGCCGACAATGAGTTCATGTTCACCGGGTTTGATGCTAAGCGGCAGTCCGATAATCGCGTAGACATCGTCCTCGGTACGCTGCGTCATCACCGGTCGACCGTTAAATGTCACGGGCTCGTTGATGCCGATAGCAATAACGGCGATGCCTCCTGGCACCGGTGAATGCTCGGGTAGGGCGAAAACGTTGCAGGATAGAATAAGTAGTGCGAGTGCAATTCTGATCATTTTTGTAGGGCTTTGACCTCTGCGGTCAGGCTACCGTGCTGGAGTCTGACGTTAATAAGCTCACCTTCGCTAACGTCGGTGGCGTTGGTAATCACTTTTTCCGGTGCGGCATCCGGGCTGGCGATGGCAAAGCCGCGCTCCAGTGTCGCCAGTGGGCTGAGTGCATTGAGTTTTTGCGTCAGGGTATGCAACTGATTGTCGCGGTTACGCAGGGTCTGGTTCATTGTGCCAACCAGCTGCTCACGCAGATGCACGGTTTTAAGACTAGCTTCCTGCAGGCGTGATCGCGGATTGACGAGAGATTTTGTGGATACATCAAGCTGTCCCTGCAGGCTCGCCAGTCGATGTTTCCAGTTGTTGTGTAGCCTAAGTTCCAGGTTGTCCAACTGCTGACTGAGATCCTGTACCCGCTGCCCGGGATGGCGCAGACGCTGGGACAGATGTTGCAGATGATTAGTCTGCTGTGAGAGGACTGCTGTGAACTGCGTGGCAAGACGTTGCTCGATACCGCGGATCGTCGCCAGCCAGTCCTGCATATCCGGGCTGATGAGTTCCGCCGCCGCAGAAGGTGTGGGTGCGCGCAAGTCGGCGACAAAGTCGGCGATCGACAGATCGGATTCGTGCCCAACGGCACTCACCACCGGGATGGCGCTGTCTGCGATGGCGCGGGCAACCCCCGCGGTATTAAACGACCACAGGTCCTCCAGGGATCCGCCACCGCGTGTCACCAGCAGGACATCAAAGGGGTTGGTGTCATATTGGTTGGCAAAGGTGAGAGCCTCGCTAATCTGGCGTTCAGCATCATTGCCCTGCACCTGCACCGGTAGAATGGAAACCCGAATGGCCGGAAAGCGGCGCTTTAGAACGGTCAGCACATCGTGGATTGCGGCGCCCGTAGGTGAGGTAATGATACCGATGTGCGTAGGTAGTTCTGGCAGTGTCTGTTTGAAGCGTTCGTCAAATAAACCTTCAAGCTGCAGTTTCATTTTAAGTTGTTCAAAGGCAACCCGCAGCGCACCTTCACCGGCTTCCTCAATGTGATCGGCAATCAGCTGATAGTCACCACGACCCTCATACAGGCTGACGCGACCACGGATGATGACCTTGACGCCATCCTTTGGTGTAAAGCGTAGCAGCTGATTGCGGTTGCGGAACATAGCGCAGCGCAGCTGGGCAGATTTATCCTTTAAGGTGAAATACACGTGTCCCGAGGACGGTCGCACGAAATTGGAGATCTCGCCTTCGACCCAGACCATAGAGAAATTTCCCTCGAGAAGACGCCGGGCACCGCGATTGAGCTCGGAAACAGAAATAACTTCTCTGTTTATGTCGCTTTGTGAACTTTGCATGATGCCATCATACCGTGAACATCTAGTATAATGGTGCGCTTTCTTAGCCCAAGGATTCATCGAAGCTTATGTCGCAGGATATCCATCAGGAAAAAATTCTTATCCTGGACTTCGGTTCTCAATATACGCAGCTGATCGCAAGACGGGTCCGCGAGATTGGTGTGTACTGTGAAATTCACCCCTACGATATCAGTCAGGATGACGTGGCGGAGTTCGCCCCTAATGGCGTGATCTTATCGGGTGGACCAGATTCGGTAACCGCTGACGATACGCTGCGGGCACCGGACTTCATTTTTACCCTGGCGGTGCCGGTATTGGGCATCTGTTACGGCATGCAGACCATGGCCAAACAGCTGGGCGGTGAGGTCGAGGGCTCCAGTCACCAGGAGTTCGGTTATGCCCAGGTGCTCGTTGGGGGCGAAAGCGCGCTCTTTGCCGGTATCGAAGATGATACCGAGGCAGGCAAACCAGCACTCGACGTGTGGATGAGCCATGGCGACAAGGTGGTTGCAGTACCGTCAGGTTTCAGCGTTATAGCGGGCTCTGGGACTACTGAAGTGGCGGCCATGAGCGACGAAACACGGCGCTTCTATGGTGTGCAGTTTCACCCGGAGGTGAATCACACCTTGCAGGGTCTGCCGATCATGCAGCGTTTTGTGCTTGAGATCTGTGAGTGCCAGGGCCTTTGGACGGCGGCGAATATTGTTGAAGAGATTATTGCTGATGTTCGCCAGAAGGTAGGCGACGATCATGTCCTGTTAGGTTTGTCCGGTGGTGTTGATTCCTCTGTGGTTGCTGCGCTGCTGTCGCGAGCCATTGGTGATCAACTGACCTGTGTTTTCGTGGATAACGGGCTGTTGCGCTTGAATGAATCAGAGCAGGTGATAGCCATGTTTGGTGATGAGTCTAACACCTTTCGACTGAATATCGTGGCGGTGGATGCGGCGCAGCAGTTTTTGTCGAAGCTTGCCGGCGTCACGGATCCGGAAGCCAAACGCAAAGTCATCGGTAACACATTTATCGATGTGTTTGAGACAGAGTCCAACAAAATCAAAAACGTGAAGTTTCTGGCACAGGGTACGATTTATCCCGATGTGATTGAGTCTGCGGGCAACAAGAACAGTAAAGCGCGCGTCATCAAATCCCATCACAATGTGGGCGGTCTGCCGGACTATATGAAACTGGATCTGGTTGAGCCCCTGCGCGAGCTGTTTAAGGACGAGGTGCGCCGTATCGGCATGGAATTGGGTTTGTCTCGCGAGATGGTATTTCGCCATCCGTTTCCTGGCCCCGGCCTTGGTGTGCGTATCCTCGGTGAGGTGAAACAGGAATATGCCGACATCCTGCGTCAGGCAGATCACATCTTTATTGAAGAACTCTATCGGGCCGACTGGTATGACAAAGTCAGTCAGGCCTTTGCCGTATTTTTGCCGGTGAAGTCTGTCGGTGTGGTCGGTGATGCGCGGCGTTATGAGTACGTCATTGCACTACGTGCGGTTGAAACCGTCGATTTCATGACGGCGCGCTGGGCCCGGTTGCCCTATGAATTACTGGAAACTGTGTCGACCCGCATCATCAATGAAATTAGTGGTATTTCCCGGGTGAACTATGACATTTCCAGCAAGCCGCCGGCCACTATCGAGTGGGAATAGCGGTGGAATCCTTTATGCAAGCTGCCTATGCGCTTGCCATGGATGCGCAGGCAGTCGATGAGGTTCCTGTGGGGGCAGTGGTGGTTGTGGACGATGAAATTATCG